>CAYSIQ010000030.1:16145-22742 GCA_964431195.1 uncultured Bacteroides sp. | reverse complement strand
AACCCGCGACCCTCAGCTTGGGAAGCTGATGCTCTACCAACTGAGCTACTGCCGCGTTTGAACAATTGCCATCTTGAAAACGCTTGCAAAGATAAGCATATTTTTTTGAAATCAATCATTGACTACTCAAAAATCTTATGGAAATCATTCTCATCAGGCATACTTCTGTCGATGCACCTCAAGGTGTCTGCTACGGGCAGACAGACGTGCCTCTTAGCACGACATTCGAGCGGGAAGCGGCAGCCACCCTGCAACAGCTAACCGCATACATGCCTTTTGACCATGTATATACCAGCCCGTTGACGCGATGCACCAAACTGTCCGGATATTGCGGCTACCCGGACGCAGAACGGGATACGCGCCTGCTTGAGATAAATTTCGGGCGATGGGAAATGATCCCTTTCGATTGCAATGCCGACCCCCGCTTGCAGGACTGGTATAATGACTACCTACATGTACCCGCGCCCGAAGGCGAGTCGTTTGAAATGTTATGCCAACGTGTTTCATGCTTTTTAGATGAATTGAAGCAAAAGGAGTTCGCCCGGGTCGCCGTCTTTGCGCATGGCGGAGTATTGATCAGCGCACAAATCTATGCCGGATTGATCACTCCCGACAGAGCTTTCGACACATTAACGCCCTATGGCGGAATCATTCGCATCTGCCTATAAAACGAGCGCAGATAGCATAAGGGGTGGTTTCCAGCATATTTCTGACAATGCATCCGGGAACTATCGCGGCATTGTAAATCAAACGGGAAGAATACGGCGGGATGAAATCGGCTACCGGAGTTTGCGGGCGCAATGCGGGCAAATGCCTTTGACCATATAGTTGATGGAGCTGGCCATAAAGCCCTCGGGCAGATTGATTTCGGGGATGTGCGTGGCCTTAAAGCAAAAGGTCTGTTTGCAGCTTTCGCAATAGAAATGGGCGTGCATGTCGTCCAGCGTGCAGGCATCGTCTCCTCCGCAGGCTTCATACTTTAGGGCGCCGCTGCCGTCTTCGATGGCATGAGTTACATGGTGTTCGTTAAAGAGTGCCAGCACACGAAAGATGCTCGACTTATCCAAGGTAGGCAGGATCTCTTCCAGTTCGGCAAGCGACATGGGGCGGGCGGCTTTGCGCAAGGCACGGAGTACCAAAATACGGTTGGGGGTCATTTTCACCCCGCGTTGTTCCAACAGGCGGGTTCCGTGTTCGGCAACCGCAGCCTCGGGGATTTTCATGTGCTCTTTAACGCCTGCACGCAGCGGGCTGGCTTCTGTTTCCGGTAGCATAATATATTGCCTTTTATCCGCATGCAAAGATAAGACGAATAGTTGAAACTTGCCAATAGTTTCTTTACATGGAGGATAGCCCGAGGCTGTCACAAAGATTTCTCCCCTTGCAGATGTAAAAAGCGGGCGCAAATTCCCTGAAAGGTTACAAGGCGTCGGAACGCAGTCCCCAAGCGTGAGCCAACGGCCCTATCACCGGCACACGGCGGAACTTGGCCGGGCGCCTCTCAAACCGCACGCCGAAGCACGCCACCTTGCCAGCCGGCCTCTTCCTTTCCAGCCAATAAACGGCCCAGCTCGCCATAGAAGTAATCTCCATACGCCTGCTCATAAGGCAAAAGCATCAGGCATTCCACGCCGGCAGCATCCAAGGCAATGGCCGTTAGGTCAACGAACAGGTCGCCGCAGCCGGTAATGCCCGCCGGCGTGACACATGAAAAAAGGAATTCGCCCATCGGCGTGCGGCAGGCCATCCCATTCAAGCTCGGCAATTCGCCCAGCTCGCAACCAGACAGTTCGCGGGTGGCCTCGTCATGCACCCATATCACCTGCACTTCGTTCTCACCCTGTACCAGTCCGGCATCCAATGTCAGGCAGGCCAGCCACGTCGGCAAATCAATCAAAGGAAGTTCGCGCCCCAAATGCTCGCTCAGGCTTTGGCGGGCAGATGCCACAAACCCGTTAACGAATGCCGCATCTATCAACAACACATTCTTTGAAAACTCTACTTTTTGTTCCATATGCATCTATTATATAAAGGAAGAAAACCGTTGACAAAGATACTGCGTCTTCACGGCTTGCAAGGCGCTTTGCGCCAAAAACACCGAGAAGTTCCTCGCTGCTCTCTTCCGTGCCATGGAAAAGGCGGGCGGAACTCCCTTGCGTGCATTAGCTTTGCGCGGCATGACATTTTGTCATGCAAAAGGCTATGTTCGCTGACTTTTTGTCCGCTTCGTCCCCTTGGCAAGACATTTGCCCACGGATAGGCGTAATTCAAGGGCATAAAAGAAAGAAAGGAGAAACAAGATATGAATTTCAACAATTTTACCATCAAGGCGCAAGAGGCCGTGCAAGAGGCGGTGAACTTGGTGCAAGCCAAAGGACAGCAAATCCTCGAGCCGGAACATTTGTTGCGCAGCGTGATGAAGGCGGGCGAAAACGTCACCAACTTCATCTTCCAAAAGTTGGGATTGAATCCCCGGCAAATCATAACCCTACTCGACCGGCAGATTGACTCGCTACCCAAGGTGTCTGGCGGGGAGGTTTCCTTGAGCCGCAAGACGGACGAAGTGTTCCAGGCGGCCGCCCGGTATTCCAAGGAGATGAACGATGAGTTTGTTTCGTTGGAGCCCGTCCTCTTGGCGTTGCTCGCCGTGAAGAGTACGGCGTCCGACATCCTGAAGGATGCAGGCGTGACCGAACGGGAACTTCGCGAGGCCGTCAACGAGTTGCGTAAAGGCGGCCGCGTTACCTCGCAGTCGAGCGAAGACACCTACCAGGCATTGGAGAAGTATGCCATCAACCTGAACGAAGCCGCCCGCAGCGGCAAACTGGATCCGGTCATCGGCCGCGACGAGGAAATCCGCCGGGTGCTCCAGATTTTGAGCCGGCGAACCAAGAACAACCCTATCCTGATTGGCGAACCGGGCACAGGCAAGACTGCCATTGTAGAAGGGCTGGCTCACCGCATCCTGCGCGGCGACGTGCCGGAGAACCTGAAGAACAAGCAAGTGTACTCGCTGGACATGGGCGCGCTGGTGGCAGGCGCCAAATATAAAGGAGAATTTGAAGAGCGCCTGAAAGCCGTCATCAACGAAGTGAAGAAGTCGGACGGGAACACCATTCTCTTCATCGATGAAATCCACACGTTGGTGGGAGCCGGAAAGAGCGAAGGCGCGATGGATGCCGCCAACATCCTGAAACCGGCCTTGGCCCGCGGCGAGCTGAGAAGCATCGGCGCCACCACGCTCGACGAATATCAAAAGTTCTTTGAAAAGGACAAGGCGCTGGAGCGCCGTTTCCAGATCGTCATGGTCAACGAGCCTGACACGCTGAGCAGCATCTCTATCTTGCGCGGGCTGAAAGAACGGTATGAGAACCACCATCATGTCCGCATCAAGGACGATGCCATCATTGCCGCCGTAGAACTGGGCAACCGGTACATCACCGACCGCTTCCTGCCCGACAAGGCCATCGACCTGATGGACGAGGCCGCCGCCAAGCTGCGGATGGAGACCGACTCCGTGCCCGAGGAGCTGGACGAGATTTCGCGCAAGATCAAGCAATTGGAGATTGAGCGCGAAGCCATCAAGCGCGAGAACGACACGGCCAAGTTAGGACAGATCGGCAAGGAACTGGCTGAGCTGAAAGAGCAGGAAAGCTCGTGCAAGGCCAAGTGGCAAAGCGAAAAGACGTTGGTCAACAAGATCCAGCAGGACAAGGTGGAAATAGAGAACCTGAAGTTCGAAGCCGACAAGGCCGAGCGCGAAGGCGACTACGGGAAAGTGGCCGAAATACGCTACGGCAAGTTGCAGGCCTTGAACAAAGATATAGAAAAGACGCAGCAGGAACTGCACGCCATGCAGGGCGACAAGGCCATGATTAAGGAGGAAGTGGATGCCGAGGACATCGCCGACGTCGTTTCGCGCTGGACGGGCATACCGGTCAGCAAGATGCTGCAAAGCGAAAAGGACAAGCTGCTGCACTTGGAAGACGAACTGCACAAGCGCGTCATCGGGCAGGAGGAAGCCATCAGCGCCGTGGCAGACGCCGTGCGCCGCAGCCGGGCCGGGCTGCAAGACCCGAAACGCCCCATCGGCTCGTTCCTCTTCCTCGGCACGACCGGCGTGGGTAAAACGGAGCTGGCAAAGGCGTTGGCCGAATTCCTCTTCGATGACGAAACGATGATGACACGCATCGACATGAGCGAGTATCAGGAAAAGCACACGGTGTCGCGGCTGATTGGAGCGCCTCCCGGCTACGTAGGATACGACGAGGGGGGGCAGCTGACCGAAGCCGTGCGGAGGAAACCTTATTCGGTCGTCCTGTTCGATGAGATCGAAAAGGCGCACCCCGACGTGTTCAACATCCTGCTGCAAGTGCTCGACGACGGCCGCCTGACCGACAACAAGGGGCGCACGGTAAACTTCAAGAACACCATCATCATCATGACTTCAAACATGGGAAGCTCTTACATCCAAAGCCAGATGGAAAGGCTGGACAGCATGGGCAAGGAGGCCGTGATGGAGGAGACCAAACGCGAAGTGATGAATATGCTGAAGAAGGCCATACGCCCGGAATTCCTCAACCGCATCGATGAAACCATCATGTTCATGCCGCTGGCGGAGAGGGAAATCAGGCAGATCGTGGCGCTGCAAATCAAAGGCGTGCAGGATATGCTGGCAGGCAACGGCGTGGAACTGAAGTTGAGCGACGCCGCCATCGGCTTCCTCACCCGCGTGGGGTACGACCCCGAGTTCGGTGCGCGTCCCGTCAAGCGCGCCATCCAGCGCTACCTGCTGAACGGCCTCTCGAAGAAGCTGCTCGCCCGGGAAGTAAGCCGGGGGAAGCCTATCCGGGTAGAAGCCGCCCCCGCCGGCGACGGGCTGGCCTTCAGCAACTGAAGCGCGCGCCTGCTTCCTCCAATTGGAACAAGGGAAGGAAGGTTCCCATGCCCCGCGCGGGGCCGGAGCCTTCCTTCCCTTTTGCCGCCCCGCGCGGCAGGGTCATCCTTCCTCGTCCTCGAAGCCGGCCGGCCCGTACGCCACCAAGAGGTTATACCACGCAATAAGCCTTCTGATGTCCGACGCGCGCACGCGACCGCGGTCGTAAGAAGGCAGCACCTCGCCCAAATAGGCGTGCAGCTCGTCCCGCCCGGCGTTCTTCAAGTCCAAGTTCACGGCATTGCCCTCCTCTTTCTTCTTCATGGCAGCCAGCACGTCTTTCAGGGGCACGTCTCCCGCGTCGGTGTACATCGCGATGTCTCCCAACGAAATCACTTTCTCGTTGTGGTAAACGGGGAAGCGCTTCTTGTCGGCCAGCGACTCTACAATCAGCCTGTTCTTCGCGCGTGAAACAAGTTTATGCAACCCCGGCTTGCCGGAGATAGCCAAAATGTCCTTCAACATGATAATCCTTTCCGTTTTGTTAGGGTGTTTGTGTTTCAACTGTTCAAAAATCCGGGCGCAAAGATACGACGAAGGAGCGTTGCGAACCCTCGTTTTTGTGTTTATTAACGCATGCGAATGCAGTTTTAGGCCGCGCGGCGCGTTTGAAAAGAGTAAAAGCGGACAGTAAAACCATAAAAACGTATGAAAGCAAGACTACACATGAACAGGCGGATGCCGGCATGGGCGTTGCTGGCCGGCTTGCTGGCGTTCCAAGCATGCGATGACGACGACACGTACTATTACGATTTCTACCCCAACGCATTAGTGACCGTGAAACACGCCGAGGACCGGTCGGTCTATTTGCAGCTCGACGACAGCACCACGCTGCTGCCGGTCAATATGCGGCGCTCGCCATACGGCGAAAAGGAAGTAAGGGCGCTGGTCAACTACACCCCGCTCCACGACGACAGCGGCGTCTACAGCTATTCGGTGCAGATCAACTGGATAGACAGCATCCTGACCAAGCCCGCCGTGAGCCCGGAAGAAGCTGACAGCGGCAATGTTTACGGCAACGACCCCGTGGAAATCATAAACGACTGGGTAACCATAGCCGAAGACGGTTATCTCACGCTCTGCTTCCGCACCCGATGGGAAGGCCGGAACACCCACTACGTCAACCTGCTGGCAGGCCGGAACCCCGACGACCCCTATGAAGTGGAATTCCGCCACAACGCTTACGGCGACACGCAAGGCGTATGGGGCAACGGGCTGGTAGCCTTCAGGTTGGACTGCCTGCCCGACACCGAAGGCAAGACCGTGAAGCTCACCCTGAAGTGGAACTCCTTCAGCGGCGTGAAAACGGCGCAGTTCGACTATTGCACGCGCCGCTCCACTCCGCCGGCGTCCGCCGGCATCGCAGGAATCCGGAGCGCGCTCCGCTTGGAATAAGCCCGCAGGGGGGAAAGAAGCCGCAGGATGCTTGCCTTGCCGGGGGGGTGCCGGCTTCCGGCGGCGCTCTTCCCCGTTGAAAACCGGCGGCTTGCGTTGCCCGTTCCCCCGATGCGTCGCGGGACGGGCTCCATGCGCGCACGAAGCGGCTTCCATGCGCGCGCGGAGCAGCCTCCGCACGCGCGCGGGGCAACGGCCTTTCCCGCCGCCGGGAAACAGGCGCCGGCCCGAAGCGAAGCCGGAGCCCGCCTCCCCGCCCGGCGACC
>CAYSIQ010000030.1:0-16045 GCA_964431195.1 uncultured Bacteroides sp. | reverse complement strand
CGGCCTTTCAGCACGCCGCGAAACAGCCCCAAAAGCAATCCTTTCGCCGCAAGGGGCGAAACAAGAAGGCGTTCAAAGGCAATCTCCTCCATGCGGATATTATACGCCTCCGAATTTTTTTCATAAAAAATATTTTGTGTTTCTGAAAATGTGCCTATCTTTGCGCCGTATTTGCGTTGTAAATATGCTGCAATAGAGTGATAGAAACGATGAGGACAGACTCCGGCAAAACAGAACGCTTGGCTGCCAAAATGATAGCGTATGTCACGATGCTCTTTACATGTTGCTTGTGCCCCGTGAAAGGGCAGGTTCCATCGGGAGATGCCACCGTGAAGGCTTTGGCGGACATGGGTTTTGAAAATGTCGGATGGACGGAAGACGACGGCGAGCGGGTCTATGTCCTGGAGAACTCCGCCTATCGCCTGATCGGCGCCGGCATCGGGAAAGCGGTAGACCTCATCCAAAAGATGGGGCTGCCCGAAGGAAAGACCTGCCGGGTCATCGTGCTGGACAATAACGTGCCTCAGGTTTCCCTCTGTTACCGGCCAGTCGAAGATGACACTTTGGCAGTCGCCGCGCGCGCCGGCTGGAGCGCCGGTTACGACCTGGGCGACTCGTGGAGGAAAGCGAGGAAAGCGAAGAGGGAAAATAGTTCTTTGTTTAAGGTGGATATATTGGTATATCCGATGCTCTACTGGAGGAACATGGTGCTGACGCAGGTTTACCAGGTGTGTTTCGAGTTGAGCCCCGCCGTGGAAGTGTCGCTTTGGAAAGGCTCGAAGCTGTCGTTGCAGATGATTATTCCGGTCTATACCGACGGCTATCCCAAGCCTTACGGCAATTTCCGCCCCGGCTACTTGACGCTGGAGCAGAAAGTCCGGCTGCCCGGCAACATCTGGCTGCGCGGAGTGGCGGGCGTGTTCAACCGCAACACCTATGGAGGGGAGCTGAGCGTGTTCCACCCGTTCAGGGACGAGCGCTTCTCCGTGGCGGCAAGGCTCGGAGTGGTCGGCGTAGGGTATTTCTACAGCTTCGACTCGTTCCGTTACAACGGCGAGACGCGGTGGTACTGGTCGGCGGGAGGCGATTTTTTCTGGCCGCGATATAACGTGCAGGCCAGGGTGAGAATGGAACAGTATTTGCTGAAGGACATCGGGGCGAGGGTGGAAGTGATCCGCCACTTCCGCTACGCTTCCATCGGATTCTACGGGTTGGTATCCGAAAGGGCGAAATCGAACGGCGGCTTCAGGGTCACCATCCCGATCCCGCCTTACAAGTACAAGCGCCGCGGTTACCTGCCGCGCGTGTCCACGTCGCAGGTGTTCGGCACGACGTACAACGCGGGCAACGAAGCCCGCTACTACCTGATGCCGGTGGTGACGGCGGATGACATTAACAACATGCTGAAAGACATAGAGTATAACCCATATTATTTGAAAACGGAATTATTGAAGTAACTTTATTTATTAACTTAAAATTGAGAGAAAATGAAAAGAGTACATTTCGTAAGCGGCTTCAACGCCAAGTTGGCAGCGGCCGCATGTGTGGTGGCCGGGTTTTCCTTGGCCGGCTGCGATGAGGAAAGCTTCACCGTGGATGTTCCGAACGTTGAGGTTCAAGTCCCGAACATTACATGGCCTGAGCAGAAAAACGGCATCGCTTATGTGCTTCTGAGCGCGACTTCAAGCACGGGCGAACAAATTGACAAAGTGACATTCAAAATTGATGGGACAGCACAAGAAGAGGGTGTCATCTGCGTTCCCGTTGACGCGGGGAAGGATCATGAGATTACTGCGGAAAAGGAAGGTTACCTTACCGGCAAGGCTAAAATAACTGTTCCGGAACTGCCTAAGGATGTAGTGATAAATATTCCCGTACACGTTATCCTGACCCCTGTCAATCTTGAGGACTATGACATTGTTGCCAATGTTGACATGAATAGTGCAGAAAAGAAAGACGAGGTTGATAAATCAGTCGATATTCCGGAGCCTGAAAACGGTTTCCAAGCTGGCAATTATACCGTGATATTGCCCTTGCCGACTGCTGAACCGTACTTGACTGAGGAGCAGAGAGAGGCATTCAGAATTGCAGTTAATGAGTTATTGGATAGGGAATTCCCCGCGACCCGTGCTGATGGTGATGATGAAAAGACGCATGTAAGAGATTTGTTCTATGCCCGGATTAAGGCTTACAACTCATCCGCTAAATTGGAAGAAAAAGAATTTACATTCAACCTTGACATACCGGCAAAAAGCGTTAAGGTGGACATGAACACTGTTTACTACGAGGCTGACTTGGCTCTTGTCGTGCACCACAACGATAAGCCATACACGGTAACGGGGAAGTGTACATTTGTCGGCGTTACTGAAATAACCGCAATAGCTACGCCTATTGACAACAGCCACAACGGCGGCCATGACGCGCATGGCATTGACGCGAATGCCGGTGGCGGTGCCAATGGCCAGCAATAATTCCACGTGCAAGACAGATTGTTTACCCATTTAAAATGTAAGAAATGAAGTATAAAGTTTTAGCATTATCTCTTCTCTTGGCGGGCGCGGGCGTTGCCGCTTCCGCTCAGGAGGCAGGGCAGAAGGCAGGCAGCAACATCTTTGTCGGGGCGGGCGCGGGCGTCATGTCCGTGTTCAACGACGGGATGAACTCGCCGACGCTCAACTTGAATCTGCAGGTGGGTAAGTATCTCACTCCGACTTGGGGTGTCCGTGGCGTATTGAGTGGTGCATGGCAGAGCTTGGAAACGCAATCCAACGGCTACAGCAACTACTGCAAGAAGTTCGGCGAACTCAATTTGGACGCTATACTGAACCTGAACAGCCTGTTTGGCAACAAGAACTACAACCGTCCCGTGGATATTTACATCTTCGGCGGCCCCACGCTGAACATCTCCACGGCCGTGGACGGGACAATCACTTACGTTCCCGACAAATCCAATGTTACTCCTAACTGGGGCGAGGACGTAAAGGTTGAGATGAATCCGGAATATTACTTCAGCTCTCACGATGCGAAGACACGCATAGGCGCCACGGTGGGTTTGGGCTTGGGCTTCAACCTCAACGAGTTCTGGACTATCAACGTGGAAGCCCGCGCAGGCGTGACCCCCTCCATCTTCGGCATGGGGAGCGACTGCCACAAGGCTGAAGCTACGGGCCGCGTGAATATAGGGCTGGCCTATACGTTCGGAGGCAAGCGCTTCGGCACGGAAGTGATCAAGGTGGTGGATCAAAGCGCCATCAACGACGAGCTGAACCGCTACCGCGACGAGCTGGCGAAGGCCCAGGCCGAGCTGGCCGACGCGAAGAACGCCCTTGCCGATGCCCGGCAGAATGTAACGACGGAAGAAATTGAGAAGGAGATCCAGGCAGCCGGGCCGCGCGCCATCTTCTTCAAGTTGGGCAGCGCCAAGATTGACGACTACGGCAAGGTGAACATCCAGCTCGCAGCCAAGATCATGAAGGCTAACCCCGACAAGAAGTACAAGATTGCAGGTTACGCCGACAAGGCCACGGGCAACACTTCTATCAACCAGAAGCTGTCCGAACAACGCGCGCAAGCCGTTTACGACGCGCTGATTGCAGAGGGCGTTGACCAGAACCAGATCGAACTGGTGGGCTTCGGCGGCACGGACAACATGTTCGGCAAAGACTACCTGAACCGTGTAGTCATCATGGAATAATGCCCGTCCGGCTCGCATAAGCAGGAAAGGCGCATCGGAAGGTGCGCCTTTCTTGTGCAAGCATGAACCCGGTCTCCATTATTTTGCGTATCTTTGCGCCGCTTATGAGCAGGATAATCGCCGTTGACTATGGCAGGAAACGTTCGGGAGTGGCTGTCAGCGACACATTGCAACTGATTGCCAACGGGTTGACAACAATGCCCACGCATCGGCTGTTGCAGTTCCTGTCGGACTATGTGAAGCGTGAACGCGTGGAGCGAATCCTCATCGGGCAGCCCAAACAGATGAACAACGAATCCTCCGAAAGCATGAAATACATCGCTCCTTTCGTGGAAAGGCTCAAAAAGGCGCTGCCGGGCATGCCGGTGGAATACGTGGACGAGCGTTTCACTTCCGTGCTGGCGCACCGCGCCATGCTGGACGGGGGGCTGAAGAAAAAAGACAGGCAAAACAAGGCGCTGGCGGACGAGATAAGCGCCGCCATCTTGCTGCGCGACTACTTGGAAAGCAGGCGATACAGAAGTAACAGAAACCAATAAAAGCACCCGTCATGGTTTTACCTATATACATATACGGCCAGCCCGTATTGAGGAAAGTGTCCGAAGACATCGCGCCGGACTACCCCGACCTGAAAGAGTTGGTCGAGAACATGTTCGAAACCATGAACAAGGCCGACGGCGTGGGACTGGCTGCTCCCCAGATAGGGCTGCCCGTCCGCGTGGCGGTCATCGACTTGAACGCCCTCTCCAATGAAATGCCCGAATTCAAGGGCTTCCGTAAAGCCTATATCAACGCCCGCATCGTGGAGGCGACGGGCGACCTCGTGCCGATGGACGAAGGCTGCCTGAGCCTGCCCGGCATCCGCGAATCGGTGAGACGCCGCAACAAGATCCGCGTGAAATACCTTGACGAGGACTTCGAACCGCACGACGAAGAGGCAGAGGGCTACCTGGCACGCGTAATGCAGCATGAATTTGACCACTTGGAGGGAAAGATGTTCATTGACCACTTGTCTCCCCTGCGCAAGCAAATGATTAAAGGCAAGCTCCATGCCATGCTGAAAGGGAAAGTGGACTGCTCCTACCGCACGAAAACGCTACGCTGCCCCAGGGGACTTTAAAAATCTATAAATCTGTCTTCTGAATCCTGCCAAGTGAGCGAAAAGCACTACTTTTGTTATCGCTTACATGCTTTTATAGGATAAGATGGTGAAAAAGATACTTACGGCTCTGCTGCTCTTCCCCGCCTTGGCCTGCGCCCAGATTAACACGGAACGGGTGATGACCATTGCGAGAAACGCTTTGTATTTTGAGGATTACGTGCTCTCCATCCAATACTTCAATCAGGTAATCAGTGCAAAGCCGTACTTGTTTGAGCCTTACTTTTTCCGGGGAATGGCCAAAATGTACTTGGAAGATTTCCAGGGCGCGGAGGCCGACTGCGACGAAGCCATCAGGCGGAACCCGTTCGTGGTGGGCGCCTACCAGATAAGAGGGCTGGCGCGCATCCGGCAAAACAAATTCGACGGCGCGATTGAAGACTACCGGGCTGCCTTGAAGTACGACCCCGAGAACTTGGCCTTGTGGCATAACCTTTCGCTCTGCCACATCCAGAAAAAAGACTATAAAACCGCCGAAGACGACTTGAACCGGCTGCTTGCCATCTCCCCGCGCTATACCCGCGCCTACCTGATGCGGGGAGAGGTGTCTTTGTGCCAGAAAGACACGGTCAAAGCCTTGGAGGATTTCGACAAGGCCATCGAGGTGGACAAGTATGACCCCGACGGCTGGAGCGCCAAAGCCATCGTCCTCCTGCAACAGGACAAATACCGGGAAGCGGAAAGCGACTTGGACGAGGCCATCCGGCTAAGCGTGCGCAATGCGGGAAATTACATTAACCGCGCGCTGGCACGTTTCCACCAAAACAACCTGCGCGGCGCCATGAGCGACTATGACCTGGCGCTCGACATTGACCCCAACAACTTTCTGGGGCACTATAACCGCGGCCTGCTGCGGGCACAAGTGGGCGATGACAACCGGGCCATCGAAGACTTCGACTTTGTGCTGAAGATTGAACCGGACAACATGATGGCAACCTTCAACCGGGGCGTGCTGCGGGCGCAAACCGGCGACCTCCGCGGCGCCATCGATGACTACACGCGCGTTATCGACGAATATCCCAACTTCATGACCGGCTATTATTACCGGGCACAGGCCAGAGAGAAGCTGGGCGACCGCAAAGGGGCGGAAGAGGACGAGTTCAAAATCATGAAAATACAGCTCGACAAACGGAACGCCGATGCCGATAAAGACACGGCGGACAACACGCAAGATGCCCAAGACGCCCAAGATGCCGGCAAGACGCGGAAGAAGTCGGATAAGAACATGGAGAACTACCGGAAAATTGTGATTGCCGATGACTCGGAAAACGAACAGCATTATACCAGCTATTACCGAGGGAAAGTGCAAGACCGCAATGTAGTCATCGAGCTTGAACCGATGTTCGCGCTGAACTACTATGAAAAGGTAAATGAGGTAAAACATTCGGTAAACTTCCATCGCTTCATCGATGAGCTGAACCGCACCGGGCTCTTCCCGAAACTCCTGCGCATCACCAACACGGAAGCCCCGCTGACCGAAGAGCAAGTCCGCTTCCACTTCGCGCTGATAGATTCGCACACGGCAGACATCGTGGCCGATGGCCGCAACGCTGTCAAACGCTTCTTGCGGGGGCTGGATTTCTACCTCGTGCAGGACTTCGACAGCTCGGTGGAGGACTTCACGCAAAGCATCCTGCTGGACGATACCTTTTTCCCGGCCTACTTTATGCGGGCATTGGTGCGTTGCAAACAACTGGAATATCAGAAAGCCACTGCGGCAAGCGAACAGGCAAGCCCGGCCTCTGCCGACAACGAAACCAAGGAAACGGCAACTCTGGACTATGACATGGTGAAAAAGGATTTGGACAAGGTCATCGAACTGGTTCCGGACTTCGTGTACGCTTACTATAACCGTGGAAACGTCAATGCCACCGTGAAAGATTACAGGGCGGCCCTGGCAGACTACGACAAGACCATCGAACTGAACCCTGATTTTGCCGAAGCATATTTCAACCGCGGATTGACCCACATCTACCTGGGCAACAACAAGCAAGGCATTGCCGACCTCAGCAAAGCCGGCGAATTGGGCATTGTAGCCGCATACAATGTCATCAAACGATTCACGGCACGCGATGAATAACATTTTCCCCTTAAAAGAATTCATCAAAAGAAGTTTTCGCTAATTTTGCGGATCGTAAAGGAGGCCAACGAATAAATACACATTTGATCATGATTAAGATAACTTTTCCGGATAGCTCCGTTCGTGAATACAACGAAGGAGTAACAGGCTTGCAGATTGCAGAAAGCATCAGCCAACGCTTGGCACAGGAGGCACTGGCATGCGGCGTAAACGGCGAGACCTATGATTTGGGACGCCCCATTAGGGAAGATGCTGATTTTGCCCTCTACAAGTGGGAAGACGAGCAAGGCAAACACACTTTCTGGCACACCAGCGCGCACCTTCTGGCTGAAGCCTTGCAGGAACTGTATCCCGACATCCAGTTTGGCATTGGCCCGGCCATTGAAAACGGGTTCTACTATGACGTGGATCCGGGCGGCGAAGCGGCTATCAAGGAATCTGACTTGCCCGCCATCGAGCAAAAGATGATTGAACTGGCCGCTAAGAAAGAAGCGGTGGTGCGCAACGACATATCCAAGGCCGATGCCCTGAAGAAATTCGGCGAACGCGGAGAGACATACAAATGTGAGCTGATCTCCGAATTGGAAGACGGCCACATCACCACCTATACACAAGGCTCTTTTACCGACCTATGCCGCGGCCCGCACTTGGTGAACACGGCCCCCATCAAAGCCATCAAGCTGACTTCGGTGGCGGGAGCATATTGGCGAGGGCAGGAGAACCGGAGGATGATGACCCGTATCTATGGCATCACTTTCCCGAAGAAGAAAATGCTGGACGAATACCTTGCCTTGCTCGAAGAAGCCAAGAAACGCGACCACCGCAAGATTGGCAAGGAAATGGAACTGTTCATGTTCTCGGATACGGTAGGCAAGGGCCTGCCTATGTGGCTGCCGAAAGGGGCTGCTCTGCGCCTGCGCCTGCAAGACTACCTCAGGCGCATCCAATCACGTTATGATTATCAGGAAGTAATCTGTCCGCCCATCGGCAACAAGTTGCTTTACATCACGTCAGGCCACTACGCAAAATACGGCAAGGATTCTTTCCAACCCATCCACACGCCGGAAGAGGGCGAAGAGTACTTCCTGAAACCCATGAATTGCCCCCACCACTGCATGATTTATAAGAATGCGCCCCGCTCTTACAAAGACCTTCCGCTCCGCATTGCAGAGTTCGGGACGGTATGCCGTTATGAACAAAGCGGCGAGTTGCACGGACTGACCCGCGTGCGCAGCTTTACGCAAGACGATGCCCACATCTTCTGCCGCCCCGACCAGGTGAAAGACGAATTCGCGCGCGTAATGGACATCATTTCCGTCGTGTTCCGCTCCATGGATTTCCAGAACTTTGAGGCACAGATTTCATTGCGCGACAAAGTGAACCGCGACAAATACATCGGCAGCGATGAGAACTGGGAAAAGGCAGAACGCGCCATCATCGAAGCCTGCGAAGAAAAAGGGCTGAAAGCAAGAGTAGAATATGGAGAGGCCGCTTTCTACGGTCCCAAACTGGACTTCATGGTGAAAGACGCCATTGGCCGCCGCTGGCAGTTGGGTACCATCCAAGTAGATTACAATCTGCCCGAGCGCTTTGAATTGGAATATACAGGCTCTGACAATCAGAAGCACCGGCCGGTGATGATTCACCGCGCTCCTTTCGGCTCGATGGAGCGATTCGTTGCCGTGCTTATCGAACACACGGCCGGGAAATTCCCCCTTTGGCTCGCTCCCGACCAAGTTGCCATCTTGCCCATCAGCGAAAAGTTCAATGGTTACGCGCAGGAGGTTAAACGGATTTTGAAGAATTATGAAATCCGTGCTGTCGTGGACGAACGTAACGAAAAGATTGGACGCAAGATTCGCGATAATGAAATGAAACGCATCCCCTACATGCTGGTTGTAGGCGAAAAGGAAGCTGAAAAGGGCGAAGTATCCGTGCGCAAACAGGGAGAAGGAGACCAAGGCAGCCAGAAAGTAGAAGATTTCGCAAAAAAAATCAGTGAGGACGTGCATAATATGATAAATAAGTGGTAATTTTGCCCCTAATTAAAAGAGACTTGCATTGCTTGAACAAGTTTTGAGGCAGCTTTAGAAGATAATGACATAAATTTAGCAGTAGAAAACAATAGGAACAAACTGGAAGTAAACTTTTTTAATGAAGAATGAAAGCTTAAAAGGGCAGCATAGGATTAATGAACAAATCTATGCCAAAGAAGTCCGCATTGTGGGCGATGAAATTGAATCAAAAGTGTATCCGATAGCACAAGCCTTAAAAATAGCCGAAGAACACGGAGCGGATCTTGTGGAAATTTCGCCGAATGCGCAACCCCCTGTTTGTCGAATTATCGATTACTCCAAATTTCTTTATCAACTAAAGAAACGTCAAAAGGAGCAGAAAGCAAAGCAGGTGAAAGTAAACGTGAAAGAAATCCGTTTCGGCCCGCAAACCGATGAGCATGATTACAACTTTAAGTTGAAACATGCCAAAGGTTTCTTAGAAGAGGGCGACAAGGTAAAAGCGTATGTGTTTTTCAAAGGACGCTCCATCCTGTTTAAAGAACAAGGTGAAGTATTGTTGCTCCGCTTCGCCAATGACTTGGAGGGATATGCCAAGGTGGATCAGATGCCGGTATTGGAAGGCAAACGCATGACCATGCAACTCTCACCGCAAAAGGGATGGGCTGCCAAAAAACAAACTTTCAAGGCGGAAGCTCCTAACAAGAACGCAGCAGAAACCAATAACAAAAAGGATGAAAAATGAATAACGCCAAGGTATAGTGCGTTATCATATAGTTTAATATTTTAAAGTGTAAAGAAGATGCCAAAGATCAAGACGAACTCCGGTGCCAAAAAGAGATTTGCTCTTACCGGAACGGGTAAAATTAAGAGAAAACACGCTTTCCATAGTCACATCCTGACTAAGAAGACGAAGAAGCAGAAAAGAAACCTGTGCCGCTTCACGACCTTAGACGCAACGAACGTGGCACAAGTAAAGAGGCTTTTAGCCATCAGATAAAGCGCGTAAGAAAATCAAAAAAATTATTAACCGAATGCATTAGCTTTAAGCCCGATTAAAAGAAAGAAGCGGCGCTAACATTCAAAACCAAGTGAAACTATGCCAAGATCAGTAAATCATGTTGCTTCAAGAGCAAGAAGAAAGAAAATTCTGAAGTTGACCAAAGGTTACTTTGGAGCAAGAAAGAATGTATGGACTGTAGCCAAAAACACGTGGGAAAAAGGCCTTACCTATGCATACCGTGACCGTAAGACTAAAAAGAGGAACTTCCGTGCCTTGTGGATCCAGCGTATCAACGCTGCAGCCCGCCTGGAAGGCATGTCCTATTCCAAACTGATGGGGGCACTGCACAAAGCAGGCATTGAAATCAACCGCAAGGTGTTGGCCGACTTGGCTGTCAGCCATCCGGAAGCATTCAAAGCCATCGTTACAAAGGTGAAAGCTGCCTGATTTAAGGCAAAGCGAAATAAGAAACAAAACAAAAGCCATTTGATGCAAGTTCTTTGAAAGCTTAATATTTGGAAAGAGGAAATAAATGCATTGTTTTTCTTGCAGGTAACAAAGAAAGTGCTTACCTTTGCTATGGAAAAAATAGCCGCATTGATTGGATCGGGAAACTCATCAATTATAACGAAATGCCGAGACAAGCTTCGTTTCTCAATGGCGGGCCACGCCTTTCGGGGTAACTTTTAAGTCGGTGGATTACAAAGAGGACGGGCTCTCAAATCATATGTGTCGGAGTTTCATCACATCATCGGTGCGGCTTCCTTATAATAAAGAGACTGCTTCAGCAAAATAAGAACTGAGCCAGTCTCTTTTATTTTCTCAACACCGTCCATAATTCAGTGTAAATGGGAACGAATTCGGGGCTCAGTGGAAAAATTAACGGGAATAAATCTTCTCATGTCGTGATGGAATCATATATTCGAGCATGGAAAGATTATTTGCAAATATGGGCACGCATCGTGCTTCCCTCTGTATTTTGTCGTGCACTTTTTCATTTGTGCGTCAAAAAATTGCATGAATCAAGATATTCCTGTAATTTTGCCCCCGATGGTTGCCGAGGATTTTGCCTGCCTTACGCCTTTGATGCCTTAAAGCTACGGCAATCCCCGCTAACCGCCGAATCTTCAGATACTTGTAATCATTGAATCCACATTAAAGGAAGCGGAATGAATGACTTAAAACAAAGAAGGACAATCCGTAAATATCGCAAGGAGGATATCTCCACCGAATTGTTAAACGATCTGCTTGAATCGGCCTGTCGCGCCTCCACGGTGGGGAACATGCAAGTTTACAGCGTAATCGTAACCCGCAAGGCTGAGCGCAAGGCCAAGTTGTCCCCCGCGCACTTCCACCAGCCCATGGTGGAGGAGGCTCCCGTCGTGCTGACTTTCTGCATCGACCTGCACCGTACCAGCGAATGGTGCAAGCAGCGCAAGGCCGAGCCCGGCTATAACAACTTTGAATGGTTTGTAACTGGTGCTATCGACGCGCTGTTGGCGGCTCAGACTTTCTGCGTGGCCGCTGAAGAAAAAGGCCTCGGCATCTGTTATTTAGGGACTACGACCTACAACCCGCAGCAGATTATCGACGCGCTGGAACTGCCTGAACTGGTATTCCCCATTACTACCGTCACGGTGGGATGGCCCGAT
Organism: uncultured Bacteroides sp.; assembly: GCA_964431195.1. Classification (GTDB taxonomy): domain Bacteria; phylum Bacteroidota; class Bacteroidia; order Bacteroidales; family Bacteroidaceae; genus Bacteroides. Next base: position 4,442 of record CAYSIQ010000030.1, on the reverse strand, counting down.
GAATCGCCTTGCCAAGCAGACCGCCTCCCGCTGGGCGCCATCGTGCATGAAGAAACCTATCACGACTACGCCGCAGCAGACATCGACCGCTTCTATGCCTATAAAGAGTCGCTGCCGGAAAACCGGAAGTTCATCGAAGAAAACGGGAAAGAGACCCTAGCCCAAGTGTTCACTGATGTCCGCTATGCCAAGAAGGACAACGAAGCCATGTCCGAAGCCCTATGGAAAGCCATGAAGAACCAAGGCTTTTAAATCCATCCTTTACGGTTGCGCGGAAGAGAAAAAAACTGTTTGACATGTTCAACGACGCATATAGATATGACAGCGTGCCTGCGGCCTACTTCATCGCGGCATGGGCGAACCAGAACAAGATATCTGCCAACCTCACGAAGATCCAGAAGCTGCTGTACATCGCCTACGGCGCGAACCTGGTGATAGGAAACGAAAGGTTGTGCAATGAACACCCGCAGGCGTGGCCTTACGGACCCGTATTCCCAGTGGCGAGGGGCAAGTTGTCCAAAGTCGGGATCGGGGGGATAACCATGGGCGACCGCCTGCTGGACGGGCTAAGGGGCGACACCTACATGGGGCAGCTCATCGCGTTCGTCTTCGGCGGGTTCGGGGGGAAAACCTCGGGACAGCTGGCGGCATGGTCGCGCGGCGCGGGTTCGCCTTGGGAGCGCATCGCCAAAGCCCCGACTTTCAAGTGGGGGGCGGAAATCCCGGACATGTATATATACGAATATTTCAGCAAACTAATCAATATATCTCTTCCAAATGGCCAGTAACGATACAGAAAGCCGGGTCGGCGACATGAATGTCCAGTGGGGAAAGGTGGAGGCCGGCGCACCTGCCCCGTTGCTTGACAACGTGGACAACCTGCCCTTGGCGGAACAGACAGACCGTTTCCGCCAGGACACGGCACAACGGCTTTTTTTGGCGAAATGGGTCGTATGGGTGTCTTCCATCTGGCTGGGCGCGGTGCTCGCGATGCTGTCCATGTGCGGCCTGAAGCTGATGGAATTGGGCGATACCGTATTGGGCGTTTTATTGGCGACCACTACCGTGAATGTCCTCGGGTTGGCTTATATCGTGCTCAAAGGACTGTTCGGGCAAAGCGGGGGCGCCATTTCTCCGCCGCCGGTCGGTGGCGCCCTGCCGGGATAGCGCGTCCCGCCCTGTTCCCTTTTCCTGCCGGAAATCCTTAAAAGCAAGCGTGTTGCGAGGGGATTATGCCCTCTTGCGTGGCAGCATGCGCATGTCGTCCTTGCCACGCACGTCCGGCTCGGCAAAGCTGCGGCATTCATCATGCATTTATCAGAGCCGGCTGGCAAAAAAACGGGCACGGCTCTTTGCCCGTTCCGATATATGTCTTACCTTTGTAGCGGCTTGGCGCGATGCCGCGCAAGCATTCGGGGTGTGGCGCAGTCCGGTTAGCGCGCCTGCTTTGGGAGCAGGAAGTCGAAGGTTCGAACCCTTTCACCCCGACGGCAGGGAAACCTCTTATGCCCATCCGCCTGCCCCGCCCGCAAGGATTCTCTTCTCTTATTTTCCCTGTCAACTACGGCCAACCGAGAAAAGGCCAAGCCAGACGGCAGGCGGGCGGCAGAGTTTCTCCATGGAAATGAATTTCTTCGCGCCCCCGGCTATGACACGGCGGGCTATCCGGCAACGGGAAAGCGGCTTGCTCAAGACTTCGTTAAATCGGGGGGGATAACAATGCGGACATCCATAAAAAAAGAAAGGTATCTATCCCAGACACCTAATCTTTATTAACCTTAAATCTAATACCATGAAAAACACGTTGCAAAGATAAGCAGTCTGCTTTTAACTGTCAATACCCAAGCACTGTTTTCTTCTACGCGTTAACTCTTTTTAAGAATGCCGCCCCAGGCCTTTATTCCACGTACAAGACCAGCCCTTTCAGGTATTCGCCTTCTGGATGGTAGATATTCACAGGATGGTCTGCGGGCTGGGCCAGCTGATGGAGTATGCGCACGTTTCGTCCCGACATAGCGGCAGCGGTAAATACGGCCGCGCGGAAATTTTCCCTGCTGACGGCTTGCGAGCAAGAGAAAGTGAACAGGATGCCTCCTGGCTTGATCTTTTCAAGAGCCTTGGCATTGAGCTTGCGGTAACCCTGCAGGGCATTGCGCAACGCATCGCGGCGTTTGGCAAAGGCGGGCGGGTCCAGTATTATGAGGTCATAGCCGTCCCCCATGCGCTCCATGTACTTGAAAGCGTCTTCGGCGTACGCGGTGTGGCGGGCGTCGCCAGGGAAGTTCAGCTCTATGTTCTTGTTGGCCAGGCCGATGACTTTGGCCGAGCTGTCCACGGAATGCACCAGCCGGGCGTCGCCTCTCATGGCATACGCTGAGAACCCCCCGGTGTAGCAGAACATGTTAAGCACGCTTCGCCCTTGGGCGTAACGTTCCAGCAGGGCGCGGTTTTCGCGTTGGTCGATGAAGAAGCCTGTCTTTTGCCCTTTCAGCCAGTCGACGTGGAAGCGCAGCCCATGTTCCGTGGCGATGTCGTCGGCGCTTCCGCCGTACAGGAAGCCGTTTTCAGGACAGAGGCCGGCCTTGCAGGGCAGGGTGGCTTCCGACTTGTAGTATATGTTGTCGATGCTGCCTTCCATTACTTCGGCCAGGGCTTCGGCTATGCGCATGCGGTCCAGGTGCATCCCGGGCGAGTGGGCTTGCATCACGGCGGTGCGCGCGTAAACATCTACGACAAGCCCCGGCAGGTTGTCGCCTTCGCCGTGCACCAGCCGGTAGGTATCGTTGCCGGGAGAGCCGGCGAGGCCGATGCCGCGGCGCAGGCCGTAGGCGGCATGCAGCTTGCGCCGCCAGAAGCCGGCGTCAACGGGCTCTTCCTGCCTGAAACTGAGGACGCGCACGGCGATGCTGCCGGCCTGCCAATGCCCTTTGGCGATGAATTCGTTTTCTGACGTATAGACGTCCACTATTTCCCCTTCTTGGGGATTCCCTTCCACGCGGGCGATGGCGCCCGAGAAGATCCAAGGGTGGAAGCGGAGCAACGATTCCTCCTTGCCCGGTTTGAGGTGTAACTTATACATAATGCGCTGCTTGTGCTTGCTGCCGGATTAAACGCCCGCGGCGGGCCGCCCCTGCCCCTCCGGCTCGCCTGCTATTTCGAAATCCCCCGTGCGCTGCAGGCTCGCCAGCTTGCGGTAGATGTCGAGGCAGGCCCACGCGTCGGTGGCCGCATATAGCTGCTGGGGGACGGTCAGCTCCTCGGCCTCCCAGTTGGAGAGGCGTTGGCTTTTGGATATTTTCTTCCCGAACAGGATGCCGTAAATCTTCTGCAGGCTCTTGTCCTGTATGCCGAACGGGCGCACGAACTCCTGCAGCTCGACGCACGACCGCTGCCGGAACGGCGCCCGCCGGTGCAGCATCATGAAGTCGTCGCGCAGCGAGAGCCCCACTTTGGTCACCTCGGGATCTTCCAGCAGCAGGATCACGGGCAAGGTCAGCCCCGTCAGGTTCAGGCGGAAGAGGTAGCAGAGCTCGTCGGTGGCCACCTGCAGCAGCGCCACCTTGTGGGCGCGCCCTTTGGCGAACGAGGGCCTGGTCTCGCTGTCGATGCCCACCAGCCGGCACCGCTTCAGGTACGCCGCGGCCTTTTCGGCCTCGCCCGGAGTCTTCACGACGCGGATCTCGCCCGGGTATTGCGCCCGGGGCATCCTGTCCAGTTCTTCCTTGTCTATGGTGCGTCTGATAACCACTGTGCCAGATTCGTTTTTTTTAAAGCGGCCAATCCTCGCCGAAGGAGCCTTCGTCCTCGCCGGGCTGCGCGTACTTCACGTCATGCAGCGCCCGCAGGGCGTTCGCCAGCTTCTGCCCCCAGTAAAGGGCGAAGTTCTCGCGGCAGGCGGCCAGCGCGGCGCGCATGGCCTCCTCCGTGCCGAGCCGGAAGGCGAAAGTGAAATCCTTGACGTCCTGGTAGATGTCGGCCAGGTCCTCCGAGACGCGCCGCGCCACGGGCTGGTCGCTGTACTTCATGTCGCTGACGAACACGTCCAGGTAGTCGTCCTGCCCGCCCATGACGCGGGCCAGCTCCATGCGCACCTCCTCGTATATCCTTTCGGTGACGTATCTCACGGGCGTTTCCTCGCCCGCCGCCTCGCACGGGGGGAGCAAAGAGGCCTTCAGGTAGAGCAGCGGCAACATCTTGAGCAGCGTGTCCACCGCCGAGGCGCGCCTGACGCCCCCGGCCTGCTCCAGGTAGTTGCAGAACTCGGCGGCCACGGTCGCGAATTCCGCCACGTTGCGGTCAAAGACCGCTTGGCTTTCTTTCTTCATCTTCAAGTCCGCGAATAGGTCGTCCTCGCGTTTCGGCAGGCAAAGGTAAGCAAAAGGGGCGTCCTTTCCTAACAAGCGGGCCGGTTATTTGCATGGCCTCGCCGCGCCTCCCGGCGG
>CAYSIQ010000029.1:0-24502 GCA_964431195.1 uncultured Bacteroides sp. | reverse complement strand
CTATTTGGACACTTCAGCTCACCTTGATATCCGCTTGATTTTAATTCCGGCTCTGCCTTTGGCAAGTCCTTTTGCAATTAAGCCTGGACAGCAGCCACCCTGCAAAAAAGAGAGAAAAACCGGCCGTTTATAATAAAAATACCGTATTTTTGCAGTATTATTACTTGATACTACATAAACCTATGAAAGGAAGAATTATAGGCTTCTTTAAAACATATATGCTCTTTGTATGCATTTTTGCCATACAAAAGCCCCTGTTCATGCTTTATTACCATTCGCTTTACACAGACGTGTCGTGGAAAGACTGGCTGCTGGCCGTCTGGCACGGGCTGCCGCTCGACTTGTCGCTGGCCGGCTATTTGACAGCCATCCCCGGATTGCTGCTGTTGGTGTCGGTTTGGACGCTATCGGACGTGCTGAGGCGCATCTGGATGGGATATACTTGGCTGATCTCCATTGTGCTGGCAACAGTGTTTGTGACAGACATCGTACTCTACGGCTATTGGGGATTCAGATTAGATGCCACGCCGTTATTCTATTTCTTCACATCACCCAAGGATGCGCTGGCAAGCGTCAGCGGATGGCATGTGGCGGGAGGCATCGGAGCGATGGTCGTCGTGGCTTTCCTCTGCTACGGCGTATTCTGGCTGGCTCTGTTGCGTAAAAAAGTGTTCAGAAAGATGAAGTTGCCGTATAAACGGTTAAGCGCATCGGCTGCCATGTTGCTGCTGACAGGGCTGCTGTTTATTCCTATCCGGGGAGGATTCACGGTATCTACCATGAACACGGGCAAAGTGTATTTCAGCACCCGGATGCGGCTGAACCATGCCGCCATCAACCCGTTGTTCAACCTGATGGAATCGCTGTCCAAACAGAAAGATTTCTCCAGGCAATATCATTTTATGGACGATGCGGAAGCCGGCCGGCTATTTGCCATGTTGACAGACCCCGCTGTTCCGGGATCTTCTACAACAGCGGACAAGACTATCACGAATGATTCGCTGAGGCAGGTTGCGGATTCCCTCCACACGCTGTTTGCAGAGGAGAGGCCAGATATTTACCTTGTCATTTTGGAAAGTTTCTCTTCACACCTGATGGCTGCCTTGGGCGGACAACCGGGCGTTGCCATCCATCTTGACAGCCTAGCGCAAGAGGGCGTGCTTTTCACCAACCTGTTTGCCAACAGTTTCCGCACAGACCGCGGACTGGTATCCATCCTGAGCGGCTATCCCGCCCAACCCACGACCAGCATCATGAAATATCCGCGCAAGACGCAAGGACTTCCTTCCTTAGCCGGCAGCCTGAAACAGGCGGGTTACTCTGCCCGCTATTATTACGGGGGCGATGCCGACTTCACCAACATGCGCTCCTACTTGATGGCATCGGGCTTTGAGTCTATTGTCAGCGACAGGGACTTCCCCATTGGTGAACGCTTGAGCAAATGGGGCGTACACGACCATGTGGTGTTTAATCGTTTGCTGGACGACCTCCGCGTCGAAGCTGCCGCAGAAACGGCCGGTTCCCACGCCGCTTATCGGGTATTGCAGACATCCAGTAGCCACGAACCTTTTGAAGTGCCTTTCCGCAGGCTGGCGAACGACCGGCTGAACGCCTTTGCCTATACGGATAGTTGCGTGGGCGATTTCGTCCGCCGGTTGCGGGAGTTGCCTCAATGGGAGCACGCGGTAGTCATATTCGTCCCCGACCATTTGGGTTGCTATCCCGAGAACATCAGCAATTTCACCCTTGAACGTTACCGCATTCCGTTGCTGATGGTGGGCGGTGCCGTCCGTTCGCCCCGCCGCATCGAGGCCTATGGCTCGCAACACGACTTGGCCGCCACCCTACTGGCACAATTGGGCTTGCCGCACGGCGAATTCACATTCAGCAAAGACTTGATGAATCCTTGTTCGCCCCACTTTGCTTTCTTCACCGTGCCCGATGCATTCGGCATGGCCACGCCCGAAAACCAACTGATCTACGACAACCAGTCGGCTCGCGTGGCACTTGACGAAGGGACGCAGAAAGGAAAGAACCTTCCTCTTGGCAAAGCCTACCTGCAAAAATTGTATGAAGATATTTCAAGACGATAATCTTTTGTCTATTCACTTACCAACTGTTCATCAATCACTTTCCTTTATGCCTGCTCCTGAACTGCTGCAACAACTGGCAGATATTGACACCGATTTGCTGTTGGCTATCAACGGATGGCGTTCCCAGTGGGCCGATTATTTTATGTACGCTGTCAGCGGCAGACTGATTTGGGTTCCCATGTATGCGGCCATTGTGTATGTAATTATACGCAACCTGTCGTGGAAACTGGTGCTGGGCTGCATTATCACCATTGCACTGACCATTGCCTTTACCGACCAAAGCTGCGCTTCGCTCATCCGCCCGTTGGCATGCAGGCTGCGCCCGTCCAATCCGGACAATCCGATATCGGGGCTGGTGCAGATAGTCAACGGGTACCGGGGCGGACGTTACGGCTTCCCTTCCTGCCATGCGGCCAACACGTTCGGGTTGGCATTCTTTGTCGTCTATGTGTTCCGCCATAGAGGGTTAAGTACGTTTACGGTGATTTGGGCGTTGCTCAACTGCTATTCTCGTGCCTACTTGGGAGTACATTATCCAGGCGACTTGTTGGCGGGAGCTTTGGTAGGCTTTGTCGGGGCATCGCTTTGTTATGTGCTCTTCCGCTTGGCAATGCGCTACAAACGTCCCTCCCGATGGCGGCAAGCCTATGTGCCGATGCTCGTCGGGATGGTGGTCATCCTGCTGATTGGGGTTTATTCGGTGTGGAAAGCATCGTAAGGAGCCCGTTTACCGCTGCCTTGCCGTTGCGCTCATGTTTTGTTGCAGGCGGTTGTTTTCTTCGATGCGGCGCATGTTTTCCTTGGCTTTCTCTAAGTAATCTTTCACAAAGGCGTTTTCCTTGAACTTCATGGAGGCGGTACGCATGATGTCTTCTATCTGGGAAGTCATCACGGGAAAAGGGAAAGAGTTGCACAACAGCATAAAGGCGGTGGGGCCTAATGGATTGTCGTAATTTTCGGCTATGAAGGCATTGATGTAGCTGTTCATGTCATCCGCCATCTTTTCAGCCTCTTGGGTCAGGCCATCATGAATGTCGTCTATGTTGGCGCCCTCCAGCACCATGCGGGCTTCACGGCTTTGCAGTTCGTCTATGTCTATCTGGAATTGGCGGTGTTTGTCGATGAAGTCGTAAAGGGCATCGTTCAGGGGAGTGCCCCGGGCTTCCAAGCGGGCATTGGAAATGGTGACTGTCACCTTGCCCCGCTCCAATATAAAGGGAAGAATGCTTTCATCGCCCATGTAGAGCGTTGCCATTTGGGCGGTATCCGATTTCCCTTTCATGGAAAACAGCCCGTGTACCACTTCGGAAGAATCTATTGCCAACCATTGCCCATTGTCCTGCATGGACTTGATATATAGCATCTTCCCGTCCAAGCTCGTGATGGATGATTTTCCCTCTACCTGATAGGACTTACTGCATGATGCAAAGGCAAAAAGCATCAACGACAATGGCAAGAAACATTTCATATCCATTCGTTTCATGTATAAGCGCATTAAAGATTGATGGCAAAGGTATTAATATTCCTTATAAAGGAACCGTGAAAAAACGTATTTTCATTTGCTTTACGTATTTTTGCACATTCATTAAACTTTCAACAAGGAACTTGAACAAATTAGGATTATATGAAAGCTAAAAAGTATCTGGTCGCAGCTGTTGCCGCAGGGTTGGCTTGTTCTGCCCGGGCGGACGAGGGCATGTGGCTGCTTCAACTTCTGAAGCAGCAGAACTCTATCGGAATGATGAAAGAACAAGGGCTGAAATTGGAAGCCGATGACATCTATAACCCGCAAGGAGTGTCACTGAAGGATGCCGTAGGCATCTTCGGCGGAGGCTGCACGGGCGAAATCATCTCGCCCGAAGGATTAATCCTCACCAACCACCACTGTGGCTATGCCTCCTTGCAGCAGCACAGCAGCGTGGAGCACGACTACCTGACTGACGGCTTTTGGGCCATGAGCCGCGAAGAAGAGTTGCCCACGCCGGGATTAAAATTCCGTTTCGTACACCGCATTGTGGACATCACCGATTTGGTTGGCAGCAAGGTGAAAGCCGGTGAAGTGAGCGAATACGAGGCTATGACCCATCCTTTCCTCCGGGAGTTGGCTATGGAAGAATGGGAGAAGAGCGACCTGAAAGGCAAGCCAGGCATCGAACCGATGGCTCTCCCTTTCTATGCCGGCAATAAGTATTACCTTATATATTATAAGGTGTATTCTGACATCCGCATGGTGGCTGCCCCGCCTTCATCCATCGGCAAATTCGGCGGCGAGACGGACAATTGGATGTGGCCACGCCACACGGGTGACTTCTCCATGTTCCGCATCTATGCCGACAAGGACGGCGAGCCTGCCGAATACAGCAAGGACAACGTGCCTTTGAATACTACGAAGTTCTTCTCCATCTCCATCAAGGGACTGAACGAGGGCGACTATGCCATGATTATGGGATTCCCCGGTTCAACGGAACGCTACCTCACCGAAAGCGAAGTGAAGCAGGCCATGGCCTGCTCAAACCAAGCCATGATAGACATGCGTACCGTTTACCTGGATGTGCTGAAGAAATTCATGCACGACAGCGACAAAACCCGCATCCAGTATGCCACCAAGTTTGCCAGCAGCAGCAACTATTGGAAAAACTCCATCGGCATGAACAAAGCCATCATAGACAACGATGTGCTGGGCACCAAAGCCGAGCAGGAGAAGCAGTTTGCTGCCTTTGCACGAGGGGAAGCCGAATACGAAGGCATAGTGGAAAAGCTGGATACTCTGGTGGGGAAAACGTCCGCGCCGTTCCGCAACTACAACTACCTGGTAGAAGGGCTGAACCGCACCATCGGGTTCGGTTGCCCGCCTGCCATCATGGACAAGCTCAAAAAAGCCATCGAAACTAAGGATGACTCGCTGCTGGAGGCTTCGAAAGCCCAACTGGAGAAAGCTTACGAAAGCATCTTCAACAAGGACTATGACTTCAACGTAGACCGCGCCATCGCCAAAGCCATGCTGCCCGCCTTGGCCAAGTCACTGAAGCCCGAAGAACTTCCCGGCTTCTACCAAACCATCCAAACGGACTTCCAAGGCGATACGGATGCCTACGTGGACAACCTGTATGACAACTCCGTCTTCTCAAGCCGCGAAGCCCTCGACAACTTCTTGAAGAACCCGACCGTGGAAGCCATTGACCATGACCCCGCCACCCGATACAGCCGCGCCAAGCTGGCCAAGATAATCGCATTGACCGAAGAGCTGGGCAAGTATTCCAAAGAGCAGGAACTGCTGCACAAAACCTACATCCGCGGACTGAACGAAATGAAGCTGCCCGCTCCCTCGTATCCCGATGCGAACTTCACCATCCGCCTTACTTATGGCAACGTGAAGTCTTACAACCCCATAGACGGCGTGCACTACAACTACTACACCACCACGGACGGCATTTTAGAAAAAGAAGACCCGCAGAACCCCGAATTTACGGTGCCTGCCAAACTGAAAGAACTTATCAGGAAGAAAGACTTCGGCCGCTATGCCATGAGCGATGGCACGATGCCGGTCTGCTTCCTGACCACGAACGACATCACGGGCGGCAACTCGGGCTCGCCCGTCATTGATGGCGAGGGCAACCTCATCGGATGTGCTTTCGACGGCAATTGGGAATCGCTGAGCGGCGACATCAACTTCGATGACGACCTGCAACGCTGCATCGCGCTGGACATCCGCTACATGCTCTTCATCCTCGACAAGCTGGGCGGCTGCCAGCATCTGATTAACGAAATGAACATCATTGAATAGCCCATGAAACGGATTTTATTCTCCATGCTCCTGATCCCCGCAACGTGCCTCGCGGCACTTGCCGATGAGGGCATGTGGATGCTGACCGACCTGCAACATCAAAACGAAGTGGCCATGCAGGAGCTGGGACTGCTCATTCCCATCGGCCAGATCTACAACCCCGACGGCATTGCCCTGAAAGATGCCGTGGTGCACTTCGGGAGCGGATGCACCGGTGAAGTCATTTCCGCCGAAGGGCTGGTGCTGACTAACCACCACTGCGGCTACTCCTACATCCAGCAGCATTCCAGCGTGGAGCATGACTACCTGACGGACGGCTTCTGGAGCATGAACCACCGTGAAGAGCTGCCCTGCAAAGGGCTGGCCGTGACTTTCATCGACCGCATCTTGGACGTGACGGACTATGTGAGACAACAGTTGCAGGTTGACCCCGACCCGCAAGGCATCAACTACCTGTCACCCAAGTATCTCCGCATGGTGGCGCAACGCTTTGCCGCAGCAGAAGGGCTGACACTTGACCAGGGACAGAAGCTGGAGCTGAAAGCTTTCTACGGAGGCAACAGGTACAACCTCTTCATCGAGACCGTGTATAACGACATCCGCATGGTAGGTGCGCCTCCCTCAAGCATCGGCAAATTCGGCGCTGATACCGACAATTGGATGTGGCCGCGTCACACGGGCGACTTCTCGCTGTTCCGCATTTATGCCGACAAGGAGGGGAAACCGGCAGCTTACAGTCCCGGCAACGTGCCTTTGCGCCCCAAATGCCACCTTACCATCAGCCTCGCGGGCTATAAAGAGAGTGATTTTGTCTTTGCCATGGGATTTCCGGGACGCAACTGGCGGTACATGATTGCCGATGAAGTGGAAGAGCGCATGCAGACCACCAACTTCATGCGCCAACACATCCGCGGCATCCGCCAAAAGGCGCTGATGGAACAAATGCTGAAAGACGATGCCGTGCGCATACACTACGCCAGCAAATATGCCTCCAGCGCCAACTACTGGAAGAACGCCGTAGGCATGAACGAGGGGCTGGCCCGGCTGCACGTGCTCGACGCCAAACGCGCACAGCAGGAGCAACTCTTGGAACGCGGCCGCCAACTGGGCGATTCGTCCTGCCGGCAGGCTTTCGACCGGATACGCGAAATCGTGGCGCAAAGGCATCCGGCTCTCTACCACCAGCAGGCCATCCAGGAAGCATTGGTTACAGGGCTGGATTTCATGCGCATCCCCAGTACCACTCCCTTGGTCACTGCCCTGAAAAAAAAGGACAAGGCACGCATCCGCGCCGCCGCCGACAGCCTGTGCCGGGCAGCCGACCGCTATTTCGCTTCCGTGCCATTCCCTGACGTGGAGCGCATCGTGGCCAAGGAAATGCTGCGGGCCTATATGAAATACATCCCTTCCGGGCAACGCATCGGCATCTTCAAGGTTATCGGCAAGCGTTTCAAGGGAGACGCCGATGCTTTTGTGGATGCCTGCTTTGAGCACTCCATCTTCGGGAACCGTGAAAACTTCAACAAGTTTATCCGCAAGCCTTCGCTGTATAAAATCAGCAACGATTGGATGGTGCTGTTCAAATATTCCATCACCGATGGATTGCTGACCACCGCGCTCGACATGGCGGCTACGGACAGGGACTATAACAAAGCCCACAAGACGTGGGTGAAAGGCATGATGGACATGAAACTGGCCAACGGCCAGCCCGTCTATCCCGATGCCAACTCGACCCTGCGCCTCACCTACGGGCAGGTGCTTCCCTATCGGCCTGCCGACGGCGTGAAGTACCTGAGCTATACGACGCTGAAAGGCGTGATGGAAAAGGAAGACTCTACGAACTGGGAATTTGTGGTGCCCGGAAAGCTGAAGCAGCTCTATAAGGCGCGCGACTTCGGACGCTATGCCCTGCCCACGGGCGAAATGCCGGTCTGCTTTATTGTCAACACCGACAACACGGGAGGAAACTCCGGAAGCCCCGTGTTCAACGCGCGCGGCGAGCTGATAGGCACTGCTTTCGACCGCAACTACGAAGGGCTGGCCGGCGACATAGCTTTCCGCCCCTCCTCGCAACGGGCATCCTGCGTGGACATCCGATATACGCTGTTCATCATTGAAAAGTATGCCGGAGCCACCCGCCTGATTAAAGAGCTGACAATCGCTGAATAAGCCGCATATAAATCTCATAGGCAACGAGTTGCTCCATGCGCGCACGGAGCGTGGGCGGTACAGTACGGCGGAGATGCCATACGCGCATGGAGGAAACGCCGTGCGTGCGTGGAGGAAACTCGGAAAGGCGGCGCGGCAAGGGCTAAAGAATTGATTGCTGCTGGAGATGCTTCAAAAGAAGAGAACCCGGAACAGCCGTTGGGGGGAAGGATAAACGGCAGGAAGCCCCGGCGGTTGGATCCGGATGGCATGCAAAAAAACATTTTTTTCGCGAAAATTCTTTCATCTATCCAGAACTTTTCCAGATTCGCGCTCTACTTTTGCTTTCAGAAAACAAGAAGAACCCAAGTATTAACCCTTAAAAAAGTAACGAGTATGAAAAAGTTAGTTATGTTTTTCGCGTGTGTGTTCATGGCATCCGTATCGGTCAAGGCTGACAACGACAAGCCCATCACCGTAGACCAGTTGCCCGCAAAGGCACAAACCTTCATCACCACCTACTTCAAAGACTTGAAAGTGGCGTTTGCAAAGCAGGAAAGCGAATTGTTCTTCAAATCCTACGAAGTGATGTTCTCAACCGGCGAACAAGTGGAATTTGACAGTTCGGGCGACTGGAGCGACGTGCAATGCCGCCACACCGAAGTCCCCGCCGACATCGTCCCCGAGGCTATCCGCTCTTACGTGAAGAGCAACTACCCGGAAGCAAAAATCATCGGCATTGAACGCGACCGCAAAGAGTATGACGTGAAACTCTCCAACCGCTGGGAAATCACCTTCGACAGCCAGATGCGCGTAATCGACATTGACGATTAAGTCCGGCTTCCGTAGGCCATAAGAAAGCGCGGGTGAGGCGATAGGGCATCGCTGCTCACCCGCGCTTTTTCATTTTACTTCAGCATCTGGGGGAAGTTCTTACGCCCCCACAGGTAGTAGACTGCCAGCCCGATCCAACTGGTTATCAGAATAAGGATGGCGACAACCAGTTTCTTCACTCCGTCCACGCCATTCCAGTTATAGATCTCAATGCAGGCCTTGATGGCAAGTACCACGCCAATAACCCAAATAATAAATGCAATCATCTTTTTCTGTTTTTATATGAATTAATGTTTTTCCCAAAGCAAACAGGCTGCGCCCCATTCCCTCCGAACAGCGAATGGAGGTGCAGCCTTGTCCTGTGATCCAGCCTATTCGGCCTGTGCCGCTTCTGCGCCCCAATTCTCACGCGCCAAACGCTTGTAGCTGTTGTAGCGCCACTTCGCGTTCTCTTCGGCAGCCTTGAAGAGCTCGCCGGCTTCCTGCGGGTACTGCTTCATGACAGACGCGTAACGTACTTCGCCTTTCAGGAAGTCTTGGAAGCCGCTCCAGTCTGGCTCTTTGCTGTCGAGCGTGAACGGGTTCTTGCCTTCGGTTTCGAGAGCGGGGTTGTAACGCCACAAGTGCCAGTAGCCGCACTTTACCGCCTTGTCCTCTTCAGCCTGGCTCTTCCCCATGCCAGCCTTGAGGCCGTGGTTGATACACGGCGCGTATGCGATAATGAGCGACGGGCCGGGATATGCCTCTGCTTCGCGCAGCGCTTTCAGCGTTTGTGCCTGGTCGGCTCCCATGGCGATCTGGGCCACATACACGTAACCGTAAGTGGTAGCCATCAGGCCGAGGTCTTTTTTGCGCACGCGCTTGCCGGCAGCTGCGAACTTGGCAATGGCGCCCAACGGAGTAGCCTTGGAAGACTGGCCGCCCGTGTTGGAGTAAACTTCGGTATCAAGCACGAGAATGTTCACATCCTTGCCGCTGGCGATAACATGGTCGAGGCCGCCGTAGCCGATGTCGTAGGAAGCTCCGTCGCCGCCGATAATCCACTGGCTGCGCTTAACGATGTATTGCTTCAAGCCATAGATGCCTGCGCAAATGGGGCACTTGCCCTTGGCGGCTTCCAGCATGGGAACAATGCGCTCGTAGATGTCCTTCGTCTTGTCGCCGTCCAGCGAGTTGTCAAGCCATTCCTGGAAGATAGCCTTGTATTCAGCCGGCGTATTCTCGCTTTCGATGCCCTGCTTCATCAGGTTGGCAAGGCGCGCGCGAATCTTTTCGTTGGCCAATTCCATGCCCAGGCCAAATTCGCAGAAGTCCTCGAAAAGGGAGTTCGCCCAAGCTGTGCCATGACCCTTTTCATTCTTGGTGTAAGGCGTGGAAGGCACGGAACCGGAGTAAATGGACGAGCAGCCCGTTGCGTTAGCCACCATCTCGCGGTCGCCGAACAGTTGGGAAATCAGCTTCACATACGGGGTTTCGCCGCAACCGGAGCATGCGCCCGAGAACTCGAAGAGCGGAGTGGCAAACTGGGAATTCTTCACGTTGGCCTTGATGTCCACCAGATGTTGTTTGGTCTTCACGTTGTCTATGCAGTAAGTCCAATTGGCGGCTTCGCCCGTCTGGCTTTCCAAATGAACCATGGAGAGAGCCTTGCCGCCTTTCTTGGGATTGCCCGGGCATACATCAACGCAGTTGCCGCAGCCCAAGCAGTCGAGAACATCTACCTGCACACGGAATGTCATGCCGTCAAATGCCTTGCCCACGGCTTTCAGCGTCGGGAAGTTGGCGCCTTTCTGCTCTTCGGCATCAAGAACGAACGGGCGGATGGCAGCGTGCGGGCAGACATAAGCACACTTGTTGCACTGGATACAGTTTTCGGGTTTCCATACGGGGACGAATGCGGCCACGCCACGCTTCTCGTACTTGGCAGTGCCTTGTTCCCAGCTGCCGTCTTCGATGCCCTTGAAAGCAGAAACGGGCAGCAAGTCGCCGTCCTGTGCGTTGATGGGGCGAACCACTTCGTTAATGAATGCGGGGTCGTTGTTGGCGGCCTTTTCATCATCAGGCAGGTTAGCCCAGGCGGGATCAACAGTGAGTTGCTTGTATTCACCGCCACGGTCAACGGCAGCATAGTTTTTGTTCACAACGTCTTCACCTTTCTTGCCGTAAGATTTCACGATGAACTTCTTCATCTGCTCCACGGCCAGGTCAACGGGGATCACTTCCGTGATGCGGAAGAAAGCCGACTGCAGAATAGTGTTGGTGCGGTTGCCCAATCCGATCTCCTGCGCAATCTGGGTTGCGTTGATATAGTAAACGGTGATGTTGTTCTTTGCAAAATATTTCTTCACCTTGTTAGGCAGGTTCTTGGCCAGCTCTTCGCCCTCCCAGATGGTGTTGAGCAGGAAAGTAGCATTCTTGCGCAGGCCGCGTGTCACGTCGTACATGTGCAAGTACGCCTGGACGTGGCAAGCCACGAAGTTAGGCGTATTTACCAAATAAGTGGAACGGATGGGCGTGTCGCCGAAACGCAGGTGGGAGCAAGTGAAGCCGCCCGACTTCTTGGAGTCGTAGGAGAAGTATGCCTGGCAGTGCTTGTCGGTATTGTCGCCGATAATTTTCACAGAGTTCTTGTTGGCTCCTACCGTGCCATCCGCGCCCAGGCCGTAGAACTTGGCTTCGAATATGCCTTCGCCGCCAATGGCGATTTCCTCTTCCTGCGGCAGCGAGGTGAAAGTGACATCGTCCACGATGCCGATGGTAAAGTGGTTCTTCGGCTCATTCATCTTCAGGTTGTCGTACACAGCCAAGATTTGAGCCGGCGTGGTGTCTTTCGAGCCGAGCCCGTAACGTCCGCCTACGATAACGGGCGCATCAGTTTGGCCGTAGAAGCAGTCTTTGACATCCATGTAAAGCGGTTCGCCGATGGAGCCGGGCTCTTTGGTGCGATCCAGCACGGCAATGCGCTTGGCCGTTTTGGGCACCGCAGCCAGGAAGTGCTTGGCAGAGAACGGACGGTAGAGGTGAACAGCCACCAGACCCACCTTTTCTCCTTTGCCAGCCAAATAGTCAATCACCTCGCGGATAGCTTCCGTCACGCTGCCCATAGCAATGATGACGCGATCGGCGTCTGCCGCGCCATAGTAATCGAACAGCCCATAGTTGCGGCCTGTGATTTCGCTGATTTTCTTCATGTAATCCTCTACGATGCCGGGAATTGCCTCGTAGAAAGGATTGCAGGACTCGCGGTGCTGGAAGAAGTGGTCGGGGTTCTCTGCCATGCCGCGTGCCACGGGACTCATCGGGTTCATGGAACGCTGACGGAACTCGGCCAACGCCTCCTGGTCAATCAGCGGAGCCAGATCTTCGTTGTCAAGGCGTTCGATCTTCTGGATTTCGTGAGATGTACGGAAGCCGTCGAAGAAGTTGATGAACGGCACACGCGCTTTCAGCGTGGCCAGGTGAGCCACGCCGGCCAAGTCCATCACTTCCTGCACCGATCCCTCTGCCAGTATGGCGAAACCGGTCTGGCGGCAAGCCATCACGTCTTGATGGTCGCCGAAGATGCACAAAGCGTGCGAAGCCAACGTGCGGGCCGACACGTGGAACACGCACGGCAGGTTCTCGCCCGCAATCTTGTACATGTTGGGGATCATCAGCAGCAAGCCCTGGGAAGCCGTATAAGTGGTGGTCAACGCGCCGGCCTGCAACGAACCGTGCACAGCACCTGCCGCGCCGCCTTCCGACTGCATTTCCTGTACCAATACGGTTTCGCCGAAGATGTTTTTACGCCCTGCGGCAGCCCATTCGTCGATGTGCTCTGCCATCGTAGACGAGGGCGTGATGGGATAAATGGCGGCCACTTCCGAAAACATATACGAAATGTGAGCCGCAGCTTCGTTTCCGTCACACGTAATGAATTTTTTCTGCTTAGTCATAATTAAATAAGTTTATATATAAGATTAATGGATTAATAAACCGCGCTTTCCCTCCTGCCGCGCACTTAATACAGGAAGCCGAACAGCCAGAGCGGTATCTGATTGCTACGGCCTATCTCCGCCTTGTGGACGGCATACGTCACTTTCGGGTTATTCTTTATCTTGGCTTCTCCGGCGCATACCTTGAACGGCATCGCCCCGTCCACCAAAAACGACAGTTCCTTCCCGCCCTTGTCCACCTTGTGGTCTTTCCACAGGGCGTTGGCAAAGAAAGTGTCAAGCACATCCTGCTCTTCCACCTTGACCGGATAGATGGAATACATCAAGTTGGGGTTGTGCATCATTATCTTGGAAGGCTTCTTGGGGAAGCTTTTGCCCGGGGAATACACCATGTTGATGAGCCGCGCATCCGCCAGGTACTTGATGTAATTCATCACCGTGGCACGCGAAGTTTCAATGCCGCCCGCCAGTTGGCTGACATTGGGAGCCTTGGAGCCGCCAACTGCCAGCAAATATAACAATTTTTTTATCTTCGAGAGGTATTTCAATTCAATTTGTTTGATGAGCAGGATATCAACCTCTATCATCATGTTCATCGTCTTGAGCAGGTTTTCAGAGAAATTCCTCTTTTCCAGAAAGAAAGGATAGAAACCGTGGTGCAGATAGTCTTGGAAATAATCTGACGGGCGCGCCTTTTGCAGGATTCCTTTGGCTATCTGTTCGTGGTTGCCAAGTATCTCGTCCAACGCATAGGCGCGAAATCTCGTACCTGCCTGCAGGTTGAGGAACTCGCGGAAAGAGAAGCCGCGGAGGTTGTAGCTTTTCACCACGTCGCGCAGTTCCCGGTTTTCTTCTTTCAGCCGCATCACCGACGAGCCGGTGAACACAATCTTCAGGTTGGGAAAACGGTCGTAGCACGTGCGCAGCTCCTGGCTCCAGCCCGGATGCTTGAACACCTGGTCGATGAGCAACACACGCCCCCCGCGCCGGCTGAACTCTTCGGCAAAGTCCACAATGCTGTGCTCCGAGAAGTAAAAGTTGTTCATGTTGATGAACAGGCAGGAACGGTCGGTGCCGAATTTCTCCTTGGCATATTGCAGCAGGAACGTAGTCTTCCCCACGCCCCGCGTCCCTTTGATGCCGATAAGCCGGTCGCTCCAGTTTATCTCGTCCATGAGGTCGCGGCGTACAGGGGCGTTGGTGTGCTCCACCAGATAGGCATGAGTACGGTAAAATATTTCCATCCGAGTCGTTCCTGTTTTATACGGTGCCAAAGATACGACTTTTTTTTTGCCTGCAAAGTAGGCGTAGCAGAAATTCGTGGCGTTCCCCGGTTGAAAAGGAGACTTGTCAGGCGCTTGCAAGCCGTTTCCTCCGTGCATACGCGGGGCGCGTCCCATACGTGCGTGGGGCGCGTCCCGCGTATGCACGGAGGAAACGCCGCGCTGCACCCTCCGTAACAGGGCGGGAACGCGCCGGAGGCGGCATGCGGCGTTGCAAAAAAACGCTTCATCTCCTGCCGGAATACGCAAATCGCCCGAAAATCCGTATTTTTGCTGCCCGAACCATCCTTATATCGAACAAAAGTGGCAAGAAAGAAGAAAGAATTCCCCCTGCTGGAAAAGATCGAAATAACAGACATCGCAGCCGAAGGCAAGGCGCTGGCGCGAGTGGATAACTTGGTGGTATTCGTGCCTTTCGTGGTGCCCGGCGACGTGGCCGACCTGCAAATCAGGCGCAAGAAGCATCATTATGCGGAAGCCGAGGCCGTGAAGTTCCACGCTTATTCGCCCCTGCGCTGCAAGGCTTTCTGCAAGCATTTCGGCGTGTGCGGCGGCTGCAAATGGCAGATCCTGCCCTACGCCGAGCAACTGCGATACAAGCGGAAGCAGGTGGAGGACAACCTGGCGCGCATCGGCAAGGTGGAGCTTCCGCCCGTCTCTCCCGTCATCGGTTCTGCCAAGACCCTGTTTTACCGCAACAAGTTAGAGTTCACCTTTTCCTGCAAGCGCTGGCTCACTGCGGAGGAGATCAGGCAGGACGTGAAATACGAGCGGATGGAAGCCGTCGGATTCCACATCCCCGACGCTTTTGACAAGGTGCTGCCCATCGACGAATGCTGGTTGCAGGACGGCGTCTCCAACCGCATACGCAATGCCGTCCGCGACTATGCCATCGAGCATCGGTATCCGTTCATCAACCTCCGCACCCACGAAGGCATGCTGCGCAACCTCATCATCCGCACGGCCTCTACCGGCGAGCTGATGGTCATCCTTGTGAGCAAGATCGAGGACGGCGGGGAACTGGCGCGCCTGCACGAACTGCTCCGCTTCACGGCCGGCCGCTTCCCCGAAATCACTTCGCTCCTGTACATCATTAACAACAAGTGCAACGACTCCATCGCCGACCTTGAGGCGCACACTTTCCACGGTGCCGGCCACATCTTCGAGGAGATGGAAGGGCTGCGGTTCAAGATCGGAGCCAAGTCGTTCTACCAGACCAACTCCGAACAGGCCTACGTTTTATATAAAGTGGCCCGCGACTTTGCCGCGCTCACGGGCGAAGAGCTGGTGTACGACCTCTACACGGGCACGGGCACCATCGCCAACTTCATAGCGCGTCTCGCCCGCCGGGTCATCGGCATCGAGTATGTGCCCGAAGCCGTCGAGGATGCCCGCGTCAACGCGCAAATCAACGGTATCACGAACACCCTCTTTCTGGCCGGAGACATGAAAGACATACTGACGCAAGACTTTATCCGCGCCCACGGGCGGCCGGATGTCATTATCACCGACCCGCCCCGGGCGGGGATGCATCCCGACGTAATCAACGCCATTCTCTTTGCCGCGCCCAAGCGCGTCGTTTACGTGAGCTGCAACCCTGCCACGCAGGCTCGCGACCTCCAGATGCTGGATGCCGCCTACCGAGTGAAAGCCGTGCAGCCGGTGGATATGTTCCCGCATACGCACCACGTGGAAAACGTCGTGCTGCTGGAAGCCCGCGAAAACGAAGCATAAACCGAATCAGACAAAAAGCCGTCTTTCTCATGGAAACAACCGGAAACGCCCGCGCGCGCAGCCGCTACGCCGGCTTCACCGTGCGCCAGCCTATGGAGCTCATGCAATTCCTCGCCGCGCGGATGCCGCAAGCCAGCCGTACCAAGCTCAAGTCGCTGCTCGGCAAGCATGCGGTGCTTGTGGACAACGTCGTCACTTCGCAATACAACTTCCCCCTGAAGCCCGGCATGAGGGTGCAAATCAGCCGCGAACGGGGAAAGAAAGAGTTCCGCAACCGCCTGCTGAAGTTGGTCTATGAGGATGCCTACCTCATCGTGGTGGAGAAGATGCCCGGGCTGCTCTCGGTCAGCACCGAACGGCAGAAAGAGCGCACGGCCTACTCCATCCTCAACGAATACATGAAACGCAACAGGCATCCCAACGGCGTTTACATCGTACACCGCTTGGATCGCGACACTTCGGGGCTGATGATGTTTGCCAAAGACGAAAAGACACAACACTCCCTTCGCGATGACTGGCACAACTTCGTTTACGACCGCCGCTACGTGGCCGTGGTGGCGGGCGACATGGAGAACGACGAAGGCACGGTGGCCTCATGGCTCACCGACCGGAAACTCTATGTGCATTCCAGCCCCGTGGACGACGGCGGCCGGTATTCGGTGACGCGCTACCGCACCATCCGGCGCGCCAACGGCTACTCGTTGGTGGAACTGCGCCTGGAGACGGGGAGAAAGAACCAAATCCGCGTGCACATGCAGGACTTGGGACATCCCGTGGCGGGCGACAGCCGTTACGGGCAGGAAGGCATAGACCCCATCAACCGCCTTGCCCTGCATGCGTTCAAGCTCTGCTTCTGCCACCCCGTCACGGGCGAGCGGCTGGAATTTGAAACGCCCTTCCCTGCCGACTTCAGACGGCTGGTGCTGAACGGGAAAAGATAGGATATGCGCTGCCCGTGCGTCCGCCGCCGCAAGGGCGCTTATTTAAAAACGTTCTAAACTGTTTGCTGCTTTTCGGCATATCTTGTATCTTTGCATGCGGATTGGCCGCAAAAGGATATAGAAGATTTTGTTGAAAGAAACAAGAGTATATGCGATTGTCTGAACTTAAGACCGGCGAAAAAGGCGTGATTGTCAAAGTGCTGGGACACGGAGGATTCCGCAAGCGGATTGTGGAAATGGGATTCATCAAAGGGAAAACAGTGGAAGTCATTCTCAACGCCCCGCTGAAAGACCCGATTAAATACAAAGTGATGGGTTATGACATCTCCCTGCGCAGGCAGGAGGCCGCCATGATTGAAATCGTCAGCGAAGAGGAGATAGCCAAAGAAGCCGCGCCCGAAAACACTTTCAGGCAGGGGATCAGCGAAAAAATCCGGCTGAGCGAAGAAGCGATGAAACGCATGGCGTTGGGGAAACGGCGCACCATCAACGTGGCGCTGGTGGGCAACCCCAACTGCGGGAAGACTTCCCTCTTCAACATCGCATCGGGAGCGCACGAACATGTGGGCAACTACGGCGGCGTCACGGTGGATGCCAAAGAAGGTTTCTTCGATTTCCAGGGCTATCACTTCCGGCTCATCGACCTGCCGGGCACTTACTCGCTTTCGGCCTATTCGCCCGAAGAGATTTATGCGAGAAGACACATCATCGACGAAACGCCCGACATCCTTATCAACGTGGTGGATGCCTCCAACCTGGAAAGGAACCTGTACCTCACCACCCAGCTCATCGACATGAACGTGCGCATGGTCATCGCCCTGAACATGTACGACGAACTGCAGGCCAGCGGCAACACATTGGATCACGTAAAACTCAGCGAACTTATCAGCGTGCCTATGATCCCCACGGTGAGCCGCACGGGGAAAGGCATCGACACCCTTTTCCACGTCATCATCAGCATTTACGAAGACGGCGACTTCCTCGACAAAGACAGCAAAACCCGCGCCGAAATCCTGAACGACATGCAGAATTGGCACCAAAAGTATGCGCCTGACCACGCCTTCAGCTATACGGAGGAAGAGCATAACCGCCAATACTACCGGCACATCCACATCAACCATGGCCACGAACTGGAGCGGAGCATTGAGGAAGTGAAGCAATGCATCTGCCGCAACGAGGAAATCCGCTACAAATACTCCACGCGCTTCTTGGCCATCAAGCTGCTTGAGAATGACTCCGAACTGGGAAAGGTGGCTCTCGCCCTGCCCAACGGGAGAGAGATCATAGAGGCACGCGACCGGGAAGAAGAACGGTTGCGCAACGTGTTGGGCGAAGACAGCGAACAAGCCATTACCGATGCCAAATACGGCTTCATCGCCGGCGCGCTGAAAGAAACGTATGTGGACTATCACCTCAACAAGAGGCATGTCACGCAGGTTATCGACACCATCGTGACGCACCGCATTTGGGGCTTCCCCATCTTCTTCCTTTTCCTCTATGTCATGTTTATGGTGACTTTCTTCGTGGGCGACTACCCCATGCAGGGCATCGAATGGCTGGTGGCCGAACTGGGCGGCCTCATCCGCGGCAACATGGCCGAAGGCCCGCTGAAAGACATGCTGGCCGACGGCATCATCGGCGGCGTGGGCGGCGTGATCGTGTTCCTGCCCAACATCCTGATTTTGTACTTCTTCATCTCGCTGATGGAAGACTCGGGCTACATGGCGCGGGCGGCTTTCATCATGGACAAGGTGATGCACAAGATGGGGCTGCACGGCAAATCGTTCATCCCGCTTATCATGGGCTTCGGCTGCAACGTGCCTGCCATCATGGCAACGCGCACCATCGAGAACCGCAAGAGCCGGCTCATCACCATGTTAGTCACGCCGCTGATGTCGTGCAGTGCGCGCCTGCCTATCTACCTGCTGCTGGCCGGGACTTTCTTCCCCCGTTGTGCCGGGCTGATGATGCTGGTGGTTTACGCCATAGGCATCCTCATGGCCGTGGCGATGGCACGCCTCTTCAGCCGCTTCTTGGTGAAAGGCGACGACACGCCTTTCGTCATGGAACTTCCTCCCTACCGCCTGCCCTCATCGAAGTCCATCCTGCGCCACACGTGGGAAAAAGGCGCACAATACCTGCGCAAGATGGGCGGAATCATCATGATAGCCTCTATCGTGATTTGGGCATTGGGCTACTATCCCGCCCGCGCCGGATATGGCAACGCGGCCAAACAACAGGAAAACTCCTACATCGGCCACATCGGCAAGGCCATTGAACCTGCAATCAGGCCGTTAGGTTTCGACTGGAGGTTAGGCATCGGCATCCTGTCGGGCGTCGGCGCAAAGGAATTGGTGGTAAGCACTATGGGCGTGCTCTACGCCGGCGATGCCGATGCCAACGGAGCTAGCCTGGGCGAGCGCATCCCCATCACGCCGCTGGTAGCATTCGGCTATATGGTGTTCGTATTGCTATACTTCCCCTGCATCGCGTCCGTCGCGGCCATAAAGGGCGAGTCGGGCAGCTGGAAGTGGGGCATATTCGCCGCCTGCTATACCACGGCGCTGGCCTGGATTGCTTCATTCCTCATTTACCAGATAGGAGGTTTACTGGCATGAACTGGCAAGAACTGGCAGTTGCCTTGTTGCTGTTGCTTTGCGCCGCCCGTATCGGGACGGGTATATTCGCTTTCTTCCATAAAACCGGCGGGAAAGCCAACCCGTGCGCCGACTGCCCCGCCAAGTGCGGGCTGAAACGCCAATTCGACAAGAAGCAACAGGAATGCGCCGGCAGGCAGACTTCCAAGGCAAAACGACACCGGGATGCGCCTCATTCTTCCTCATGTTGCCACTAAAAAAAGAGAAGAAACAGAAGAGGGCGCATCCGCAGCAAAGATGATTTTTTCAGCCAAACGAGTTGGCGGATAAAAAAAAAACCTTACCTTTGCCACGCAATTGGACGGGCAAGCAATCAACGCTCAATCTGCAAACGGGAAACGGTACCTTGGATGAGTGGCTCAGTCAGCGGTCTGCAAAACCGCGTACGGCGGTTCGAATCCGCCAGGTACCTCGCCGGCTGAAAGAAAGGGAGAAAGGATTGGGAAACAGCTTTCCAATCCTTTCTCCCTTTTCCCCGATCAAGGAAACCCGTTCATAATCCCTACCCTGAAAAACGATAGGACAGCAATGATAGACTTTACCCTTTTCCCTAACCCCTGTTACATCATGGAGGAGGAACGGCTGAGAAAGAACCTGTCCCTCGTCAGCGATGTGGCCAAACGAGCCGGCGTGGAGGTCATTCTCGCCTTCAAATCGTTCGCCTTGTGGCGTTCGTTCCCCATCTTCCGGGAATACATCGGCCACTCCACGGCAAGCTCGTTGTATGAGGCGCGGCTGGCGCTGGAGGAATTCGGCAGCAAAGCCCACACCTACTCTCCCGCCTACGTGGACGAAGAATTCGATGCCATCATGAAGTGCAGCAGCCACATTACTTTCAACTCGCTGGTGCAGTTCGAGCATTTCTACCCGCGTGTGGCAAGCGGCGGCGAAGCCGTCTCGTGCGGCCTCCGCATTAACCCCGAATATTCGGAAGTGGAGACCATGCTCTATAACCCTTGCGCTCCGGGCACACGGTTCGGCGTAACGAGTGCGCAGCTGCCCGTGCGGCTTCCGGCGGGCTTGGAGGGCTTCCACTGCCACTGCCACTGCGAGTCGTCATCCTACCAGTTAGAGCGTACGCTGCAGCACCTTGAAAGGCGGTTTGCCCGCTGGCTCCCGCAGGTCAAATGGCTCAACTTGGGCGGCGGCCACCTGATGACCCGCGAAGGCTACGACGTGGAGCACCTCGTCCGCCTGCTCCGCAACCTGAAAAACCGTTACCCGCGCCTGCGCCTCATCCTGGAGCCCGGCTCGGCTTTCACGTGGCAGGCCGGCGTATTGGCTGCCAAAGTGGTGGACATCGTGGAGAACAGCGGCATCCGCACCGCCATCCTGAACGTCAGTTTCACCTGCCACATGCCCGACTGCCTGGAGATGCCGTACCAGCCTGCCGTGCGCGGCGCACGCATGGGAGACGGAGGGCCGTTTGCCTACCGGCTGGGCGGGAACTCCTGCCTGAGCGGCGATTTCATGGGCAGCTGGAGCTGGGACCACCCGCTGCAACCGGGCAGCCTGATCGTGTTTGAGGACATGATACACTACACCACGGTCAAGACAAACATGTTCAACGGCATCCGCCACCCCGCCATCGCCCTGTGGACTTGCAACGGCGAAGCCCGCCTCTTCAGGGAATTTTCTTACGAAGACTACCGGGACAGGATGTGTTGACCGCCCGCAGGGAAAGGGGAGGGAACGGCACGCGTCCCGCATGCAAAAAATGCCATGCCATGCCAAAAAAAGTAACCGGAATGTTTGCGGGTTTGCAGGAAATGCCTACCTTTGCCGCTGCAAACGCGGAAATAGCTCAGTTGGCAGAGCACAACCTTGCCAAGGTTGGGGTCGCGAGTTCGAGTCTCGTTTTCCGCTCTTTGACAAGTTTGAAACAGCCGGTAAGAGTTGCCCAGGTGGCGGAATTGGTAGACGCGCACGTTTCAGGTGCGTGTGTCGAAAGGCATGCAGGTTCGAGTCCTGTTCTGGGCACTCCCCCTTACGAGCGATTCGAAGAATGTCCTTCGAACGGCAGGCATGCCGGAGCAGAAGCCGGAGAGATGGCGGAATTGGTAGACGCGCTACTTTGAGGGGGTAGTGACAATCGTGTCGTGGGAGTTCGAGTCTCCTTCTCTTCACCTCGAAAACTTCATCGTTGCGGAAATAGCTCAGTTGGCAGAGCACAACCTTGCCAAGGTTGGGGTCGCGAGTTCGAGTCTCGTTTTCCGCTCTTGGGATGCCGGTTCGTTTAGTTGCCCGTCCTGCGGGCGAAAAGCCGCCTGCCTTTCCCAAGGCTTCTTCATCCTATGATAACGCCGGTTGTGCGCACGCCGAACTTTTCAACAGGTCATTTATTCGATTTCCTCCGGTTGCAGGACTTGCACAGCATCTGGCAGTTCTCCGCGATCGTCTTGCCGCCCTCGCTCCACGGGGTGATGTGGTCGCCCTCCATATCGGAGATGTCGAAATGTTCCCCGCACTTCGCGCACGTTCCCTGCTGCCGTTCATAGACAGCCCGTTTGATGCTGTCGGGGAAAGCCCGCAGGTTGAGGTATTTCTCATCCTTTGCCAGCACATAGAAATAGATGCCTTTCTTGTTCCCCACTTCCTCGTCAAGCATCAAGGCCGACACCTCGCCTTCCAACGCGGCGATGTCTTGCCGGACATCTTTGTACCTGTTGTACAGCATGCCCCAATCGACTCCTTTCATTTCCTTGCGGTAGCGCGGGAACGTCGTCTTTACCCAACTGATGACGTTTTGGAAATAGAGCCACAGCTCGCCGGCATCCCGGACCTTCCGTTTGGCCATTTCCTGCATGTAGCTTTTCAGCCTTTCGGTATTCCCGTCGTTCATCCAAAGCAGCGCGAGTTCGAGCAGCCCCTGCCGGTTGACCTCATAGCGCGGCTTGACATACTTGTCGCCTATGTCCTGCGCCGGGCAGCCCCTCTTGCTGAAGTGGCGTTTGGCATCCGTCAGCCACTCGCTGGCGTTCGTGGCATTCCGCAGCTCCTGCGGGGTCAGCTTCAGTCCGGCGATGTTGATGGTCTCGAACCATTCGAGCTTTTCGGAAGGAGTGCCCTCGCAGAAATAGACCATCAACTCGAAGTCCAAGATAATCTCCTTGATGTCATCGGGAAGGTTGTCAAAATACATGGGCATCCCCGCTTCTGAGATTTTAATCGAGAAAGCCTGCACGGCCACGTACCGGCAGATGCTCAGGATGCGCTGCTGCCCGTCGAGCACTTCGAGCGTCCCGTCCTCGCGCTTGACCCAGTACATGACGTTGAGCGGGAAATCCTTGCGTACCGTGCCGATGACGGCTTTCTCCTGTTCCTCGTTATAGACGAAGTTGCGCTGGTACTTCGGGCGGATGTCCAGCTTCCCGCCATACCCGACAACGCCCTCTTCGTCATTGTCCTTGAACCCGTCCACCAGTTCGCGGACGGTAATTTTGTGCAATTCGATTTTCATGCCTGTTTATGTTTTAGTTTCCTAATAGTTATGCGTTACAGGTTGTTTGCTCCCGATGCGCCCCCGGCATTCTTAATCATTCCGGGGATTGACATCGACGGACAAGAATCCTTGCGTACCTGCTCTTGCCACCCACTGCCGTATCTTTCGGATTGTTCATTAAGCCACCTATCGACATTGACGGGCGAGTATTCTGAAGCAAGGCTGAATCATCCTTCCCCGAATTGCTGTAAACCAAATCCCGGCCGTCTTTCCCCCTGCGGAATTCCACGATCTCGAACTGCTCCGGGTTGTACTTGTCTAAGAAAGTAATCGGAACGCCCATCACGCCGTCATAATCGCAGGGGATGTCTTTCGTTTTATTCACGTTGATGGCATCGTAGTTGTCGTATTTCGGGTACTCTTCGGGGATGTAGTGCTTGTAGAGTATCTGTTTCTCGTGACGTTTCGCGTGGTCCATATTGGTGAACCAGCGTACGCCTTTGATCCTAATGTACTTTCGCCCGTTTTCATCTATACGGCTGCCTGCGGCATTTAGCGGATAGTTATCGGGAACTCCGAATTCTCTGTCTCCGCTATGTATGCTATATCCTATCCACAACTTGTTTTCTTTGATGAGAGGGAATATCTCTTTGTACGTAATGGCATTCTGGTTTCCGATAATCAAGAACTTCTTGTCGTATGCCACCAGTTGCGCCACGTACTCCCTAAACAGGGAGAACGGCGGGTTTGTCACCACCACGTCGGCCTGCCGCAGCAGCTCGATGCACTCCGGGCTACGGAAGTCGCCGTCGCCGCGCAGCGGCTTGACGTCCACCTTGTTGAAATCCGGCATGCGGCCGCCGTCGTTGCCGTCATAAATCAAATACACGGCTTGTTCCGCAGCATTCCGGCTAAACAGGTCGGGGCAGTTGTTTTTATAGCAGGTAGTGATGACGCGCTTCAGGCCGAGAGTGTTGAACCTGATGGCGAAATACCTGAAGAAGTTGCTTACGCGCGGGTCGTCGCAGTTGCACAGCACGGTCTTTCCCCTGAAAAAGCTCTCGTAATGGAACAGTTCTTCCTCGATAGTAGATAACTGGGTATAGAACTCGTCGTTTTTGCCTTTCTTGGCCCGATGGAGGGTGGCATTCCCTCCGCTTGATTTTATTTGGCTCATTTTCGTACAGTTTGGTTCGCACCTGTCTGGCGAAAACCGTACCGCCCGAATAAAACAGAAGCGCAGACTTTCGCCATACGCACTCTGGGCTCACCACAAGCCTGTATCCCTATAGGAAAATCCGCGCCTGTAAAGACACGATCCCAATGGGATAACATGAAGGCTCGTTCTATTTCCGAGGTGGTGATTCAGAGTGCGATTGAGCCAAATATGTAAAGTCGTGACACCCCAAAAGGGCCATCACGTCGCAAATGTAGCATAATCTGCCGGGCGGTAAAAACTTTTTCCCAAAAAAATCTCTTAAATGCAGCACGGCTTTCTCCTTAAAATGGCATGACATTCAAAACTCATCAGACATTATTATATAGTCGCCCCCAAATAGGAGTTCTTCAATTTGATTGCTTAAAATTGCACTCGCCGGTTGACCCTGCAGCCCTGCAAGATTGCCGGTGCCTGTATTAGTTTTTTTTGCAG
>CAYSIQ010000028.1:17600-24584 GCA_964431195.1 uncultured Bacteroides sp. | reverse complement strand
GCAGCCATGCGACGGCCTCGTGTGCATTCTTCTTTTCACATGCAAACGATCACTTGTCTGCCAAGTACTTGAAGCGGCAAGGCGATGCCGCGTTGCGGCAGGAGCGCGTTGCCGCCGGCTCATGGGAACGGACGCGGAATGCCTCAGCGGGCAAGGATATATTCTCTTTTGCGCCGTCGGGCCTGTGGGCTCGTTTTATGCGATCGCGCAAAGATCCCCGCTTGGCACGCCTTGGGATGCAAAATGTTTCCTGTAAAGAGACCAAGCATTCCAAGCGCGCCGCCCTCCCCTTGCCCGTCACAGCCGCGCGGCGGGGGAAGGATGGCACTTCTTTACAAAACCGGAATTTCCCCGTACAAGCCTCTTGGAATCTCTTGCAAAATAATGTATATTTGTCCGCTAATCCATGAAACTGATACGGAATGCCATGATAAAAAAACTTTTTACATTTGCGGTGCTGGCGGCAGGCGTTGCCAGCGCGTCTTCCTATGCCCAAAGCGGCGGCCTGACGGACATGAGCAACAGTGAATATGCCAAGATGGCCAATACCCCCTTGGGAGCGACCCGCTGGACTGGCGGGTTCTGGGGCGAGCGCTTCAATGTGTACAGCAACACTTCTTTGCAAAGCATGTGGGACACGTGGAACGACCCGAACGTGTCGCACGGCTTCCGCAACTTTGAGATTGCGGCGGGAACCTGCCAAGGCGAGCACTGGGGACCTCCTTTCCACGATGGCGACATGTACAAGTGGCTGGAAGCCGTGGCGGCCGTTTATGCCGTGAACAAAAGCCCGGAACTGGATGCGCTGATGGACAAATTCATCGGGCAGGTGGTAAAAGCCCAACGGGAAGACGGCTACATCCACACGCCTGTCATTATCGATGAAAAGAACCGGAGGGTGGACACCCATGCCAGGCAGAAGCAGGCGGTTGTCGGGACGAAAATAGGGGCGGAAAGCGAAAAAGGCGCGTTCGCCAACCGGCTGAATTTCGAGACCTATAACCTTGGCCACCTGATGACGGCAGGGATCACCCACTACCGGGCAACGGGGAAACGCACCCTTTTCGACGCGGCGGTGAAAGCGGCCGACTTCCTGTGCCGCTTCTATGAAACCGCTTCGGCGGAACTGGCGCGCAATGCCATTTGCCCTTCCCACTACATGGGCGTGGTGGAAATGTACCGGGCTACCGGCAACCCGCGCTATCTGGAACTTTCCAAGAACTTGATCAACATCCGAGGCATGGTGGAGAACGGTACGGACGATAACCAAGATCGCATCCCTTTCCGCGACCAGTATAAGGCGATGGGCCATGCCGTGCGCGCCAACTATCTGTATGCCGGGGTGGCCGACGTATATGCCGAGACCGGGGAAGAACAACTGATGAAGAACCTGTCCAGTATCTGGGAGGATATCGTGACCCGCAAAATGTATGTGACCGGCGCATGCGGCGCTTTGTACGACGGCACTTCCCCTGACGGCACCTGCTACGAACCAGACAGCATCCAGAAAGTGCACCAGAGCTACGGGCGTGCTTTCCAGTTGCCTAACAGTACTGCCCATAACGAAACGTGCGCCAACATCGGCAACCTGTTGTTTAATTGGCGTATGCTGGAGACGACCGGCGATGCCAAGTATGCGGAGATTGTGGAAACAGCTTTGTATAACAGCGTGCTCAGCGGCGTGAGCCTGGACGGAAAACGCTATTTCTATACCAATCCGTTGCGCGTCAGCGCGGATTTCCCTTATACATTGCGTTGGCCGAAAGAACGCCAAGAGTACATCAGTTGTTTCTGTTGCCCTCCCAATACCTTGCGTACCATTTGCGAGGCGCAAAACTATGCTTATACAGTAGGCGAGAACGCTATCTGGTGCAATGTCTACGGAGCCAATGAACTGGACACTTCCCTTGGCAAGGAAATGCCGTTGGCACTTGCTCAGGAAACCGATTACCCTTACGATGGGAAAGTGAAACTGACTTTCGCGGAAGTGCCGGGGAAGCAAGCCCTTTCTCTTTACCTGCGCATTCCCGGATGGTGCGACAACGCCACGGTGAAGGTGAACGGCGAACCGGTAAACGTAACCGCCGAAGCGAACACGTATGCCCAAGTGAACCGCGTATGGAAGAAAGGAGATGTGGTAGAACTTGATATGGAAATGAAAGTGAAGTTGTTGGAATCAAATCCTTTGGTGGAAGAGACCCGCAACCAAGCAGTGGTGAAGCGCGGCCCGCTGGTATATTGCCTGGAAAGCATGGATATTGAGGGGGGCAAGAAGATTGACAATGTGCTGATCCCTGCCGATATGCAGTTTACGCCCAAAGAGATGACGATTGACGGCTGCCGTATGGTGGCCTTGGAAGGAACAGCCCGTTTGATTGACGAAGCCCCTTGGGACAATACGCTATACCGTGAAGTGGGCAAAGCCGACAAACAGGTGAAGATTCGCTTGATCCCCTATTTCGCATGGGGAAATCGCGGAAAGGCTGAAATGACCGTATGGATGCCGTTGGCTAAGTAATGAAAGAAGCAAAACTCTATGAAATACATTATTATAGGATTATTCTTAGCAGCGAGCGCCAGTTTGCCGGCTGCCGATGTATGGGTATCTCCCTCAGGCAGCGATTTGGCGGACGGATCGAAAAATGCGCCGAAAGCTTCGCTGACGGCTGCATTGCGGCAAGCGCGGGAATTGCGCCGCCTAAACGATGAAAGCATAAAAAATGGCGTGACCATTCATCTGATGAGCGGGGTGCACAGTGTGTATGAGCCGCTCTTCCTCCGTCCGGAGGATAGCGGAACTCCTGAGGCTCCTACCGTGATAGAAGGAGAAGAAGAGGCTTCGATAAGCGGAGGCATCCGGCTCGCAGGCTGGGAAAAGCAGGGTAAATATTGGGTGGCCGATGTTCCCTCTTTCAACGGACGCCCGCTGGATTTCAGACAGATGTGGGTAAATGGAACGAAAGCTGACCGGGCTCGCGATGTAGAAGATTTTGAAAAAATGCATCGTATCCTCAACAATGATATGAAGAACCGTATCCTGTGGGTGCCGGCAGAGGCTGTTAGGAAAATACAGGAAGCAAAGTATGCGGAAATGGTGCTGCATGAAATGTGGAGCGTGGCAAACCTGCGCATTAAATCCATTGAAATGCGAGGCGATTCGGCAGCCGTGCGTTTCCACGACCCGGAAAGCCGCATTCAGTTTGAACACCCGTGGCCTTGTCCGATGGTGACGAACGATGGACGTAATTCCGCTTTCTACCTGACTAACGCGAAAGAGTTACTCGACTGTCCAGGAGAATGGTATCATGATATCGAAACGCGTAAGGTATATTATTGCCCACGCGAGGGAGAAGACATGCGTAGCGCGGAAGTGATGGTACCGGCGGTAGAGACACTGGTGCAAGTGTCGGGTACGCTTGACAATCCTGTGAAAGGAATCCGGTTTAAGAATGTTGCTTTCAATTATACTACTTGGATGCGCCCATCTTTGTCGGGACATGTTCCCTTGCAAGCCGGCATGTATTTGATTGACGGTTACAAGATTAACCCAAAGATGATTCGTAACTATCGTAATCATAAATTGGACAATCAAGGATGGCTGGGCCGTCCGGCTGCTGCCGTGCAGGTGCAGTTTGCCGATGACATTGACTTTTCAGGTTGCACGTTTGAGCATTTGGGCTCTACGGGATTGGACTACGTGGCTGGAACGCACGGAGGCACCGTAGAAAGATGCCTATTCCGTGACATAGCCGGGAATGGGATTGTGGTGGGAAGTTTCTCTCCGGCCGCGCATGAAACCCACCAGCCATACGACCCGCATGACCGTCGGGAGCTCTGCACTCATCAGACAATACGCAACTCCTTGATTACAAATGTATCCAATGAAGATTGGGGATGTGTGGGCATCTGTGCCGGATATGTAGCCGACATTACTATCGAGCACAATGAAATCAGTGAAGTGTCTTATACCGGCATCAGTTTGGGCTGGGGATGGACACAAAGCGTAAACTGTATGCGCAACAACGTGGTACATGCCAACCTGATTCACCATTATGCCAAACACATGTACGATACGGCCGGCATCTATACGCTGGGGTCGCAGCCCAAAAGCTATGTAACGGAAAATGTGGTGCACAGCATCTATTCTCCGGGGTATGCACACGATCCGAACCACTGGTTCTATCTGTACACCGATGAAGGCTCTTCGTTTATTACTTTAAAAGACAACTGGACAGAAGGGGAAAAATTCCTAAAGAACGCCAATGGGCCGGGTAATGTGTGGGAAAATAATGGCCCGATGGTAAATGACAGCATCAAGGCAAGAGCCGGGCTTATCCGATAAAAGAAATAATGAGCTAAACTTTAATAATATGAAAAACCGAAAAGGAAGTTTAAAAAGCACAATTGCCGTATCGCTGACCAATTACTTGGATGCCGGTGCTATTGTGGCGGGAGCCTGTGGATTGACTCTTTGGCAGAATTACCTTGGGTTGACCGAAAGGCATCTGGGCTGGCTTAATGCGATCAGTGCCAACTGCCTCGGAGCAGCGATCGGCGCGATTATAGGGGGATTCCTAGCTGATAAATACGGGAGGAAAGCCATTTATACCTATAACATGTTGATTTATATGCTGGGAGTAGCCATCATCATGGTTTCAGTAAATTTCCCCATGCTGTTGGCCGGTTTGTTGATTACGGGAATTTCGGTAGGAGTAGGCGTGCCTGCTTCGTGGACATATATCTCTGAGAACTCTGAAGTGGGAAACCGCGGGAGGAACATCGGCATCTCACAAATGGCGTGGGGAATAGGCCCGACCATTATTTTGGTACTCGGTATGTTGCTGGCTCCTCCAACTGGCGATGGTACGAAAGGTATCCTCTTTGGATGGGTGGAAACATTGGCTGGCACTTTGACGGGCGGGACAGCAAGCGGCGCGGTGCTCAATGTGTTCAGTAGCCGTATCGTCTTTGCTTCCTTGCTGGTTGTAGCATTTATCGCATGGCTGTTACAGCGCCGCTTGAACGAGTCGGAAGAATGGAAAGCGGCAAAATCGATGCAGGCCAATGCAAAGCCGGCCGGCACATTCGCGTCATTCGGCACATTGCTTACGAATAAAGTGAATGTACGTACCATGATATTTCTGGCAGGTATCTATCTCACATGGAATTTGGTCAGTTCGGTCATGGGATTCTTCCAACAGCATATTTACGAAACAGCCGGAGGGCTTTCGAACGTGCATGCCAATATGTTATCGGCGGCGCAATGGATTATTATAATCTTTGCCACTTTCGCTTTTTCGATGGTGGTGGACAAAGTAAACCAGCGATGGCTTTATTCCTTTGGAGTGGCCACAGGCGTGATAGCATGGCTCATCATCGTGACGATAGGCATTCGCAGTATAACAGGTTTGTTGTTCTTTACTCTGCTTTGGGCCATCCAGGCCGGCGTATCCGTCCAGGCGTTTTATGCCTTGTGGGCTTCTGAGCTGTTCCCGGCCAAATATAGGGCTGCTGCGCAAGGTATTATGTTCTTTGTGGTACGCGGCGTTTCGGCCGTGTGGGGGCTATGCTTCGTTTATATTTACGGAGAAAAAGGTGAGGGCTTCTACCGGGCTGCTTACATCATGATTGCCTTGCTGATGACTTCGTTGCTGATAGGAACCATCTGGGCACCTAAGACGCGAGGCAAATCATTGGAACAGATCACGAAAGAGAGGTATGGAGATAACATCTAAAGCCACATGGATATGGTATCCGGGCGATTATGAAATATGGCTCGGCAACAAGATGAACAACCGCCGTACGGAACGAGGCGCATTTTTCCCTCCTTTCTGGAAGACGGATAGCCATTATGTGACGGTGGAGTTCAGTAAGGAATTACATTTGCAAAAAGAGGAGGTGATACGTATTGCCGCAGAAGGTCAATACAATGTTAAACTTGACGGTAAATTGCAGTTCGGCATGCCGGAAACATTTAAACTCCCGGCCGGACAGCATAGTTTGAACATCAAAGTATGGAATCAAGCGACACCGCCCGCCCTATATATAAAAGGTGAAACGGTGCACACCGACTCCACTTGGAAAGCAACCTACGAGGATAAGGAATGGATTGACGAGAACGGCAAGGCCAGTGATACGTCTTCCACCATTTATATGGATGCCGGATGTTGGAATTTCAATGAAATGTCGCAACGCCCTTCTGCATTCATGCTGGAACGTAGCCCGGAACGTGCGGTTTCGCAACGTGATGAGAAAGAGGGCGTTTTATACGACTTCGGCAGGGAAACATTCGGATTCTTGGTGCTGGAGGGATTGTCAGGGAAAGGACAGGTAAACATTTACTATGGCGAAAGCCCGGAAGAGGCCTTGGATACCGAATATGGCGAAACTTTGGACAAGATTGCGGTGAATGGCCGACAAGTAACGGATTTGGCATTGAACCGTACTTCAGAAGTAGAAAGCGATTATGTGCTGGGGAGAAGTAAAGCATTCCGGTACGCATACATCACGGTTGATGAAAGTGTGAAACTGGAGAATGTTTCAATGCAATACGAATATCTGCCTGAGAATTACCGCGCTTCTTTCCGATGTGATGATGAAGAACTGAACCGAATTTGGGAAGTAAGCGCATACACTATGCATCTCACCACCAGGGAATTTTTTATCGATGGCATCAAGCGTGACCGTTGGGTATGGAGCGGTGATGCAATTCAGAGCTATTTGATGAATTATTACTTGTTCTTTGATGTGGAAACGGTGAAGCGAACCATCTGGATGTTGCGTGGGAAAGACCCTGTAACCAGTCACATAAATACCATTATGGACTATACGTTCTACTGGTTCATAAGCATTTACGATTATTACATGTATACCGGTGACAAACATTTTGTGTTACAAATCTATCCACGTATGCAAACAATGATGGAGTATGTGCTGGGCCGTACCAACAGAGATGGCATGGTGGAAGGCCTTACAGGCGATTGG
>CAYSIQ010000028.1:0-17500 GCA_964431195.1 uncultured Bacteroides sp. | reverse complement strand
GGCAAGCGGAGCGAACAAATCAATAAATTCCCGAATATGTTTGCCATCATTTTCGGTTACCTGGATGAGGA
The DNA here is from genome assembly GCA_964431195.1 of uncultured Bacteroides sp. Taxonomy (GTDB): domain Bacteria; phylum Bacteroidota; class Bacteroidia; order Bacteroidales; family Bacteroidaceae; genus Bacteroides. Next base: position 17,429 of record CAYSIQ010000028.1, on the reverse strand, counting down.
GAAAAAAACTTCGGTAATGAAAAATGTCATGCTTAACGAAAAAGTGCTGAAGATCACCACACCTTATATGCGGTTTTATGAGTTGGAAGCAATGTGCGGCATGGGGTATCAGGAGCAAGTGATGAAAGAGATTAAGGCTTATTGGGGAGGCATGTTACGGGAAGGTGCTACCTCTTTTTGGGAAAAATACAATCCGGACGAACACGGAGCGCAACATTTGGTTATGTACGGGCGTCCATACGGGAAAAGCTTGTGCCACGCTTGGGGAGCCAGCCCTGTCTATTTGCTGGGTAAATACTATCTGGGCGTGAAGCCGGTAAAAAAAGGATATGAAGAGTTTGAGGTGAAGCCGGTATTGGGCGGATTGAAGTGGATAGAGGGCAGCGTGCCCACTCCTTACGGTGACATCCGGGTGTACATGGATGATAAGATTATTAAGGTGAATGTCTCATATGGTAAAGGGAATGTGTATTTCGCCTCCGGTTGCCATACGCCGGAGGTTTCGGCAGGAACTTTGGAAAAAATGAACAACGGCTATTTCCGCGTATGGATGGATAAAGCCGGCGAAATATGCATTAAATATTAGGAACAGGAAAGTAGAATGAGCTTTGTGGATGCCTTTCCAAAGGGTATGCACATTCTTTTAAAGAACAACTTAAAATGAGAATAATAAAACGTTTCGGATTTATATTGCTGGCTTGCTTCATGGCAAGTTGCGTGAGAGAGAGAGTTGCCTTGCTGCTATCAGGAAGCCCCTCCAGCCGTATGGAATTTGCCGGTGAACAATTGAAAGCATCTTTGGAGAGGCATGGATATGAAGTGTCCTATGTCACGGAAAGTTCCCAGACAGCTTTAAAAGATATGAAAACAATCCAATTGACAGTAGCCAAACAGGATAGTTTGCCGAAAGAAGGCTTTACCATCACCACGAGAGGCAACCGGACGATTGTGTGTGGAAATGATGGTAGCGGCGTGATCTATGGATGCCGTGAATTGATTGACCGCATGGAATTGAAAGGGGAACTGGATTGTCCGGAGAACTTTACGGATGCTCCGGAAATGGTGCTTCGCGGTAGTTGCCTCGGCATACAGAAAACTTTCATTCTACCGGGGCGGGCCGTATACGAATATCCTTATACGCCGAAGAATTTCCCTTGGTTCTACGATAAGGAACTTTGGACTAAATATTTGGACATGTTGGTTGCCAACCGCATGAACTCCCTTTATTTGTGGAATGGCCATCCGTTTGCTTCCTTAGTTAAACTGAAAGATTATCCGTTTGCCGTGGAAGTGGATGATGAAACATTCAAGAAGAATGAGGAGATGTTCTCTTTCCTTACTCAAGAAGCTGAAAAACGAGGCATCTTTGTGATCCAGATGTTCTATAATATTATCGTTTCCAAACCTTTCGCTGAACATTATGGCATAAAAACCCAAGACCGCAACCGTCCCATTACTCAGCTGTTGAGCGACTATACTCGCAAGAGCGTGGCGGCATTTATTGAAAAATATCCGAATGTAGGGCTGCTGGTTTGCCTCGGTGAGGCTATGGATACACATGAAGATGATGTCGAGTGGTTTACCAAAACCATTATTCCGGGGATAAAAGACGGGCTGACAGCATTAGGACGTACCGATGAGCCTCCTGTATTGCTCCGGGCACATGATACCGATTGCAAGATGGTGATGAATGCGGCTTTGCCCCTTTACAAGAACCTTTATACAATGCATAAGTATAACGGGGAATCTCTGACGACTTATACGCCGGGCGGACCGTGGGGAGAAATCCATAAGGAACTGAGTGCCTTGGGAAGTATCCATATCAGCAACGTGCACGTGTTAGCAAACTTGGAGCCATTCCGCTGGGGATCTCCTGATTTTACACAAAAGGCCGTGCAGGCCATGCACGATGTCCACGGAGCCAATGCATTGCATCTTTACCCGCAAGCCTCTTATTGGGACTGGCCTTATTCGGCCGACAGCATTGCTGGGGGACGGGAGATGCAGTTGGATCGCGATTGGCCTTGGTACAAAGCATGGGGACGTTATGCTTGGAACTGCCGCCGTGACCGTCAGGAGGAAATGATCTATTGGGATCAGGTATTCGGGCGTTTCTACGGGCTTCCTGCCGAGGAAGGAGCATTGATCCGTGAGGCTTATGAAGAATCCGGCGAGATCGCGCCAAAGTTGTTGCGCCGTTTCGGCATCACGGAAGGTAATCGTCAGACGCTGTTGCTAGGTATGTTTGTCAGCCAATTGGTGAATCCTTATAAATATACAGTATATCCGGAATTCTATGAAAGCTGTGGTCCGAATGGAGAAACGCTGATTGAATATGTAGAAAGAAAGTGGAAAAAACTTCCGCATGCAAAAGAGCTGCCCCTTGACATTATAGCACAATGTGTCCAACACGGCGATAAGGCGGTAGCCGCTATCGACCAACTGGAAGGAAAGGTGAAAACGAACAAGGAGGAGTTTGAACGTTTGCGCAATGACATGCACTGTTACCGGGAATTTGCCTATGCTTTCAATTTGAAAGTGAAAGCCGCCGAACAAGTCCTGAATTACCAGTGGGGAAAAGATTTGAAATATTTAGATGCAACAGTCCCTCTCTTGGAAGAAAGTTTGGAGCATTATCGTAAACTGGTAAACTTGACGGAAGGGCACTATTTATATGCCAATAGCATGCAGACTGCCCAACGCCGCATCCCTATCGGAGGTGATGATGGCAAGAACAAAACATGGGCTGAGATGTTGGTGCATTATGAAAAGGAATTGAACAACTTTAAGGCAAATCTGGAAATGCTGAAAGCAAAAGAGGCCGGGACTTTAAAAGATACCAAAGAGAAAATTCAACCGGCTACCAATGCTAAAATAAAACTGGCAGGGAATTGGAAACGGGTGAAACTGACGAAAGGTGCTATGCTGCTGAGCAATATGCCGGACAATAAGGTGCAAGCTTTGGCGCCTGAGTTGGAAGGCTTGACTGCTTTCTGCTTGAATGGAGATGCACAGCGTGAAGAGGGCACAAAATTGGAATTTGAATGCGAAGGCTCTATCCAGCTTTTAGTAGGTTACTTCAAAGATGACCAAAAGAAATACGCAAAAGCTCCGAAATTGGAAACCGATGCTTCGGCAAACGAATACGGGCAAGCGGAACCTCTGCTGACTAATGCTATTCATCTGGAGAAGATGCCTTTGGCAAATATTCATGCTTATCACTTTGATGCAGGGAAACACTCTTTGTCGCTGCCGAAAGGATATGCCTTGGTACTGGGCTTTACCGACACGACACTGAAAACGCGTAATGCGGCATTGGAGGGTACAGAGGAAGCAATGGATTGGTTATTTTATTAATACAGGAATAGTGAATGGGGAAAAGACTTTTACTGCTCGCGCTTACTGGATGGACGTTGATGGATGGGCAAGCGCAGCGCCATGTCTCGCAAGAGCGAATGGCTGAGATTTACGAAGAAGCAAAAACTCCGTACAAGTACGGTATAGTGGTCGCTCCCGAAAACAACAACTACAAGATAGATTGCCCTACCGTGTTCCAAGAGAACGGCAAATGGTATATGACGTATGTGATATACAACGGGAAAGGCGCTAAAGACGGACGGGGCTATGAGACTTGGTTGGCAGAAAGTGACAATTTGCTCGAATGGAAAACATTGGGAAGAATCCTTTCTTATCGGGACGGGGCTTGGGATGCCAACCAACGGGGCGGCTTTCCTAGCCTGATCGATATGGAATGGGGAGGCAGTTATGCCATGCAACGTTACAATGGCCGTTGCTGGATGACTTATATCGGCGGCAAAGGCACTGGCTATGAGGCGGTGAATGAACCGTTATATATAGGGCTGGCTTGGACAAAAGGAAATCCTGGCACTTCTCATGAATGGGAAGCACTTGATAAGCCCATTCTTTCTGTCAAAGATAAAGAGGTGCAGTGGTGGGAGTCGTTGACTCAATACAAGAGTACCGTTTATTGGGATAAGAGCAAGACGCTGGGCGTGCCATTCGTAATGTATTACAATGCCGGCGGCGTGCATCCGCAGACTGGCCTGAAAGGAGAACGAATCGGCATTGCCCTATCCAAAGACATGAAAAAATGGAAGCGCTATCCCGGCAATCCGGTCTTTGCTCATGAGTCGCAAGGAACGATTACGGGAGACGCGCAGATACAGAAAATGGGCGATGTCTATGTAATGTTTTACTTTTCAGCTTTCAATCCGAGCCGCCCGTATAAGGCGTTCAATACCTTTGCTTGCAGTTACGATCTGCTTACGTGGGACGATTGGCAGGGAGACGACCTGATTTATCCGACTAAAGACTACGATGAACTATTTGCCCATAAAAGTTTTGTGGTGAAACATGATGGAGTGGTGTACCATTTCTACTGTGCAGTAAATAATGCGGAACAGCGTGGCATTGCGGTTGCGACAAGCAAGCCGATAGGCCGTTCTGCCATACGTTTCCCTAAACGCCCCTCTAAGGATAGAAGGGTGTCGATAGGCTTGAATGAAAACTGGAAAACTTGGCTGGTGGATGAGAAGCAACCTGATAAGCAACTATCTCCGAAAACGGTAAACATCCCCCACAATTGGGATGATTACTATGGATACCGCCAGCTGACGCATGGCAATCTGCATGGAACAGCCGTGTACGAAAAAGAATTTACCGTTCCACAATTGGAAGGGAACAAACGTTATTTTTTGCGTTTCGAAGGGGTGGGAACGTATGCCACTATTCGGGTAAACGAGGTGAATTTCGGCCGCCATCCGGTGGGACGTACTACTTTGACACTGGATGTGACGGAAGCCTTGAAGCCAGGACAAGTCAATCGGTTGGAAGTAAAGGCGGAACATCCTGAGATGATCGCTGATATGCCTTGGGTGTGCGGAGGTTGCTCCTCAGAATGGGGATTCTGCGAAGGTTCTCAACCCTTGGGGCTTTTCCGCCCGGTGACACTGGAGGCCACTGATGAAATCCGCATAGAGCCGTTTGGGGTGCATATCTGGAATGATGATAAAGCCGAGGCCGTATGGATGGAAACCGAAATAAAGAATTATGGCAAGACGGCGGAAACCGTAGAGCTGGTGAATAAGTTTAGCAATGAAGACGGGGCGCAGGTCTTCCGTTTGGTGGAAAAAGTTACCTTGGCTCCCGGTGAGACAAAGATTATCAAGCAACAGGCTCCCGTAAAGAGCCCTATACTGTGGAGCACAGAACGCCCTTACCTCTACAAACTGGCTTCCATGGTCAAGCGTGATGCCAAGACAACGGACGAAATTGTGACTCCGTTTGGTATCCGGACGATTAGTTGGCCGGTAAAACGCCAGGATGGAGACGGACGTTTCTACTTGAATGGGAAACCTGTATTTTTAAACGGCGTGTGCGAGTATGAACATCAGTTCGGGCAAAGCCATGCTTTTAGCAAAGAGCAAGTGGCTGCCCGGATAAAGCAGATAAAGAATGCGGGCTTCAACGCTTTCCGTGATGCACATCAACCCCATCATATAGATTACCAGACGCATTGGGACAAAAACGGGATCCTTTCCTGGACTCAGTTCTCAGCCCATATCTGGTATGATACGCCCGAATTCCGGGAGAACTTCAAGAAACTGCTTCGACAATGGGTGAAGGAGCGCCGTAACTCTCCATCGGTAGTGATGTGGGGATTGCAAAATGAGAGCACGTTGCCCCGCGAATTTGCGCAGGAATGCAGCGAGATCATCCGGGAGATGGATCCTACGGCGAACAATATGCGTGTCATTACCACCTGCAACGGAGGGGAAGGAACTGACTGGAATGTGGTACAGAATTGGAGTGGAACGTATGGAGGGGATGTGTACAAGTACGGCCAAGAGCTGTCGCACCCCAACCAACTCCTTAACGGCGAATACGGCGCATGGCGCAGCATTGATTTCCATACAGAACCGGGAGATTTCGATCCGGAAGGCCCATGGAGTGAGGAACGCATGTGCCAACTGATGGAGACCAAGATACGTTTGGCTGAAAAGGCGAAAAACAGTTCGTGCGGACATTTCCAATGGCTATTCAGCAGCCATGACAATCCAGGGCGGCGCCAGCCGGATGAAGCCTACCGGATGATTGACAAAGTAGGGCCGTTTAATTACAAAGGGCTGGCCACTCCCTGGGAAGAGCCTTTGGATGTTTATTACATGTACCGCGCCAATTATACGGATGCGAAGAAAGACCCGATGGTGTATATAGTGTCGCACACATGGCCCGATCGCTTTGAAAACCGCCGTCAGGCAACGGTGGAAGCTTATAGCAATTGCGATTCGGTGCTCCTTTACAATGATGCGATGGATGAAGCTTTCTTGGGGCGTAAAGCCAATCGTGGCATAGGCACCCATTTCATGTGGGAGAATTGTGACATCCGTTACAATGTGCTTCGTGCCGTAGGTTATTATAAAGGGAAGCCTGCCGCCGAAGATGTGATCGTATTGGATAACCTGGAAAAAGCGCCTCATTTCGAGGCCTTATATAAAGAACCGGCTTCCCTGTTGAAAGGAGAAGAAGGGTATTCGTACCTCTACCGTATCAATTGCGGAGGAGATGCTTACACCGATGAGTTCGGGCAGCAGTGGGCGACGGATGATTCCACTTATTCGCATTCTTGGGCAGAAGATTTCAAGGAGTTATCTCCTTACCAAGCCAGCCAGCGTGCGACTTACGACCCGATACGGGGTACTCGCGATTGGAAACTCTTCCAAACATTCCGTTTCGGACGGCACAAACTGAATTACCGTTTCCCGCTTCCGGACGGCACGTACCGGGTGGAGCTTTATTTCACGGAACCGTGGCATGGCACGGGAGGCGGCGCAGGAACCGATTGCGAAGGCCTTCGCATCTTCGACGTGGCAGCGAATGGGAAGAAAGTGATAGACGATTTGGACATATGGGCGGAGGCAGGCCATGACGGCGCTTTGAAGAAAGTGGTGGAAACCGAGGTGAAAGGCGGGCAATTGGTTATTGATTTCCCGGAAGTGAAAGCCGGGCAGGCATTGATTTCAGCCATAGCCATCGCTTCGAAAACCCCATCGGCTTCTTTGCAGGCAACATCTTCTTCTTGGAGTTGGGCGGAAGCGGACAAGGATGTAATGGAAAAAACGCCGACGGAAATGTTGCCGAAAGATCAAAGAACCCGCGCCAGCAGAACGTACGAAGCGGAAGATGCCTTGCCGGAAGGGGACTTTGTAAAGAAAGAGTTAAAAAAACAGGCTGGCATCTTTTTCGGTGCCGGAAAGGGGAACCGTATAGAATGGACTATTACCACCGGGCTGGCACAGGCCTATGCCTTGCGCTTTAAGTTTATGAACCGAAGCGGGAAGCCGATGCCGGTAAACCTGAAGCTGGTAGGCCCGGATGGAAGCGTGTTGAAAGACGATATGCTGACTTTCCCCGATACACCGGAGAAATGGCGCATGATGAGCACGACAACCGGCGGGTTTATCAATGCGGGCACTTACAAGGTGATTTTGTCTGCCGATAATATGGACAAGCTCTCTTTTGATGCCTTAGACGTGCAATAGGCCATCAGGATGCCTGTTCTTCCCGTTTGGGCGGGGAATGAGCCCGGCTATCCAAGATTTGGGAAACAACTAATAACGTGAGTTAGAGATAAGAAAACCTTAATTTTAATGTAAGTCCGTATGATGTCGCATTTATCCTTTTGGGGCTTTTGCCCGCAAATTATCGCCTGCCGTGCCGCGTTCTTTCCATGCACGCACGGGACGCGGGCGGTGCTGTACGGCGGATGCTCCGCACACGCATGGAGGAAACGCGGCACAAGCGCTTTCCGCATCGCGCTTTCGGATGTTTCCTTATCCCGGATCCACGTTAATAAAACCGATCAGAATAACGAATTACGATGAAGATGAGCATGAAGAAATGGTATATGGCAGGATGCGCGTTAGGCTGCTGGATAATGGCGCAGGCTCAGCCTCACGATTGGGAAAATAACCATGTCCTCCAACTGAACAGGGAACCGGCCCGCGCGGCTTTTATTCCTTATGGCACGATGAAAGGAGACCGTTCCTTTTCATTGAACGGGACGTGGAAATTCCATTGGTCGCCTACGCCAGAAGGGAAAGCGGATGGCTTCTACCGGGCAGACTTTGAGGATGCCGGATGGGAAGAGTTCCCCGTGCCTGCCAATTGGGAGGTGAACGGCTACGGAACGCCTATTTACGCATCGGCCGGTTATACCTTTAAAATAGACCCGCCGCGGGTCATGGGCGTACCGAAAGAGAAATATACTGCTTATGTGGAGCGAAATCCTACGGGGCAATATAGGCGTACCTTTACGTTGCCTGCCGGATGGGAAAAGGGCGGGCAGACTTTTCTCCGTTTCGATGGGGTAATGAGCGCTTTCTATGTATGGATAAACGGGCAGAAAGCAGGGTACAGCCAAGGCAGCATGGAGCCTTCAGAGTTTAACATCACTCCTTATTTGAAAGCCGGCACGAACCTGGTAGCCATAGAGGTATACCGCTATAGCGACGGATCTTACTTAGAAGACCAGGACTTCTGGCGTTTTGGCGGAATCCATCGGGATATTACTGTGTTCCATACGCCGGATGTGCGTTTGCGCGATTTTGCCGTCCGCACGTTGCCGTCCGCGGATTATCAAGACTTTACATTACAAATAGACCCTCAGTTCAGCGTTTATAACCAAGAACGGGGAACAGGCTATCAGATACAAGCTACGCTGGAAGATGCAAAGGGGAGGGAAGTATTCCAAGGGGAAACTTCTATTGAGCCTATTCTGGATTTGGATCATAAAGCTTCCGTTATGAATGAGTGGTATCCGCAACGTGGCCCCCGGAAGATGGGACGCATCACCACGGTTATCAGGCAGCCGGAACGCTGGACAGCCGAAACGCCCTATTTATATACGCTGGAACTTTCGTTGAAGGATGCTTCCGGCAAGGTGGTGGAAAGAGCCGTTTCGAAAGTCGGTTTCCGCAGTGTGGAAGTGAAAAGAGGGCAAGTGCTGGTCAACGGGAAACCCATCCGCTTCAGAGGAGTGAACCGGCATGAACATGACCCCTATACGGCCCGCGTGATGTCGGAAGAACGGATGGTTCAAGATATCCTGCTGATGAAACAGTGTAACATGAATGCCGTGCGCGCCAGCCACTACCCCAACCATCCTCGGTGGTATGAACTATGCGACTCTTTAGGGCTATACGTAATGGATGAAGCGGATATAGAAGAACATGGATTAAGAGGAACACTGGCAAGTGCGCCGGATTGGCATGCCGCGTTTCTCGATAGAGCCATTCGGATGGCCGAACGGGACAAGAACCATCCTTGCATCGTATTCTGGAGCATGGGCAACGAGAGCGGTTACGGCCCTAACTTTGCGGCCATTTCTGCCTGGCTGCGCGATTTTGACCCCACTCGCCCTATTCATTATGAAGGCGCCCAGGGGATAAATGGAGCCCCGGATCCTTATACCGTAGATGTCATCAGCCGTTTCTACCCTCGAGTACAAGACGAATACCTGAACCCCGGCATTAAGGAAAGCGAAGACAAGGAGCGGGCGGAGAATGCCCGTTGGGAACGGTTACTGTCCATCGCCTTGCGCACTGATGACGACCGCCCGGTATTGGCCAGCGAATACGCGCACTGCATGGGTAACGCTTTGGGTAATCTCCGCGAGTACTGGGAAGAGATATACAGCCATCCGCGCATGCTGGGCGGGTTTATTTGGGATTGGGTAGATCAGGGAATTATCCGTACTTTACCAGATGGGCGGACTCAGGTAGCTTACGGAGGCGACTTTGACGACCAGCCTAATCTGAAAGCATTCTGCCTGAATGGAGTTGTTTTTTGTGACCGTAGTTTGAGCCCCAAATATTGGGAAGTAAAGAAAGTGTACCAACCTGTGTATATGAGATTGCTTTCTTACCATCCGGATACGAAAGAATGTCGAATTGAGTTGATGAACCATAACCACCATACTGATTTTTCCGGTTACCGATGTGTATGGGAAATCCATAGCAACGGAATACGGATGGATAGCGGAGAGGCGGAACTTCCTCAAGTTAATCCCGGAGAGAAAGGCATACTGTCTTTGCCTTTAGCGAAAGGAATGAAAAAAGTGAAGTCTTCCCAAGATGATGTGCGCTTAACTCTTTCCATACGTTTGAAAGATGATTGCGATTGGGCGAAAGCCGGGCATGAGGTGGCTACGGAGCAGTTGGCCATTCAAGATAATTTAGCGCAAATGGCTGCGCCGGGAATTAAGCCCGGAGGCAAATTGAACGCCTATGAAGAAAAATCTGCCGTTCGGGTGGAAAGTAAAAACATTTCAGCTGAATGGAGTGTGGCAAATGCCGCTTTGATGTCGCTTAGCTATCATGGCAAGCTAATCTTTCATGCGGAGGGCGATGTGCCGGCAAGTTATTTCCAGGCATTCCGTGCCCCGACAGACAATGACAAGAGCTTTGGCAACTGGCTGGCAAGAGATTGGGAGAAAAATAAGATGCAGGCTCCGGATGTTTCATCGGCGGAGCTGACATGGAAGCAAATAGCTGAGGACAAGGTGGAAGTGAAAACTATTCAACGATACAATTACCTGTCGGGTAGTATCTTGGTAACAAGCCTGTATACGATTTACGGGGATGGCACTATGGATTTGAAGCAGACTTATTTGCCTAAAGGAGATTTGCCTGAACTTCCTCGTTTAGGAAGTGCATGGGTCGCAGATAAATCGCTTGCCAATTTCACATGGTATGGTTATGGCCCGCATGAAAATTATCCCGATCGTCTGGCTGCGTCCAAGATAGGACTTTGGGAATCAACGGTCGATAAGCAATATGTTCATTATCCCCGTCCCCAAGATTCCGGAAATAAGGAATCGGTAGCCATGTTGTCTTTGACAGACTGGAAAGGGGACGGCGTAAAGGTCACAACATTGGGGAAGCCATTTTCAGCTTCTGCCTTGCCTTATTCAACAGATGATCTGTATAAGGCGGAACATGATTGTGATTTGCAGCCACGTGAGGCCATCTTCCTGAATTTGGATGCAGCTGTACTGGGATTGGGGAATAGCAGTTGCGGGCCGGGAGTATTGAAAAAATATTCCATACCAAAAACGGAACATACGTTGAAAGTCCGTTTCAGCCCATATAAATAATATGTAGGAAATAATTAAAATTGATAATATGAAGAAAAATGCGACATGGCTCTTTTCGTTGCTGCTGTCGACTGGGTTGTTTGCCCAATCGTCTGTGCAGACAGAGAAACAGTACCTTTCGGGTACAGGATGTGATGATATGGTACAATGGGATTTTATGTGTACGGATGGCAATAATTCTGGGAAATGGACTAAAATAGGAGTCCCTTCCTGTTGGGAACTCCAAGGCTTTGGCACATACCAATATGGCATGAAATTCTATGGAAATGCTTTCCCGGAAGGCGTTGCCAGCGAGAAAGGGCTGTATAAGTATGAGTTTGAATTGCCAAAATCATGGAACGGTAAACAAGTGGAATTGGTTTTTGAAGCATCCATGACGGATACCCAGGTAAAAATTAACGGCCGGAAAGCAGGCCCTGTGCATCAAGGCGCTTTTTATCGTTTTGCTTATGACGTAAGTGACCGTGTTTTCTTCGGATCGGAAAAGAAAAATGTATTGGAAGTAACTGTCAGCAAAGAGAGTGAGAATGCCGGAGTTAACTTGGCCGAACGCCGCGCCGATTATTGGAACTTCGGAGGAATCTTCCGTCCGGTATTTATGTTGGCGCGTCCCGCACAGAATATTCACCATCTGGCTATTGATGCCAAAGCGGATGGCACATTCAAAGCTTATTGTTATTTGAATATGGCGGTAGAAGGTGCTTCGGTGAAGACGGCGCTATTTGATAAGAATGGGAAGAAAGTGGCTGAAAACATGACACCTGTTCGACCGGGTAGTGACCAGTGCCTCGCTCAGTTGGAAGTAAAAAATCCGGCTTTGTGGACGGCAGAAACGCCCAATCTGTATCGTGCCCAGTTTACGTTGACGGATGCCTCCGGTAAAGTATTGCATCAGGAAAGTGAGAAGTTCGGTTTTCGTACTGTTGAAGTGCGTGAAAGCGATGGGTTGTATATCAACGGCGTCCGGGTGAATATCCGAGGCGTGAACCGCCACAGCTTCCGCCCGGAAAGCGGCCGTACTTTGAGTAAGGCGAAGAATATCGAAGATGTGTTATTGATAAAAAGCATGAATATGAATGCCGTGCGCCTGTCTCATTACCCGGCTGATCCGGAATTCTACGAGGCTTGCGATTCACTTGGCCTCTATTTGATGGACGAGCTTTCCGGCTGGCATGGTAAACATGAAACTGTCGTTGGACAAAAATTGGTGAAAGAGATGGTGGAGCGCGATGTGAACCACCCGTGTATCATATGGTGGAGCAATGGCAATGAAAAAGGCTGGAACGATGAATTGAATGGCGAGTTCCATAAATACGACCCGCAAAAACGCCCTGTATTGCATCCGCAAGGCAATTTCGGAGGATTTGAAACCATGCACTACCGTTCATACGGAGAGAGCCAGAATTACATGCGCAAACCGGAAATTTTCATGCCTACCGAGTTCCTGCACGGGCTTTATGATGGCGGCCATGGCGCGGGCTTGTACGATTATTGGGAGATGATGCGTAAACATCCTCGTTGTGCCGGCGGTTTCTTATGGGTATTAGCCGATGAAGGTGTAAAAAGGGTAGATATGAATGGTTTTATTGATAACTGCGGCAATTACGGTGCTGACGGCATTGTTGGCCCTCATCATGAGAAAGAAGGCAGTTACTGGACTATCAAGGAGGTTTGGTGCCCGGTACAGATTATGAACAAACATATAGATCCGGATTTCGATGGGATGATTCAAGTGGAGAACCGTTATGATTTCCTAAATCTAAATACTTGCCGTTTCGTATGGAAGCGCGTCCAATTCCCTGCATACTATGAAAAAGGCAATGCGAAAATATTGGCACGAGGGGAGGTGAAAGGCAGTGATGTGGATCCCCATAGGGCGGGAACCGTAAAGATACCGTTTGCCAAGGACGAAGCGAACGCTTTACAGGTTACAGCCATTGACATGTATGGGAACGAATTGTTTACTTGGAGCTATCCGCTGGCCTCTCGGCAAAAGGAGGTTGCTCAAAACAACCAAGGCCGCAAGCCTACTTGTCAACAAGATAGCCAGAAACTGGCAGTGACTGCCAATGGACGTACTTATACTTTTTGCAAAAAAGACGGCCGGTTAAAAGGAATAGCCTTGAATGGCAAGGTCATTGACCTGAAAGATGGACCTCGTTTTATCTGCGCACGCCGTGCCGACCGCTCTATGGACCAGTTCTACAACCACGACGATAAAGATGCGGAAAAGAAGAAAACGCAATATGAAGAGTTTGAAGATGCGGGCAAGCTTGTCAGTTTGGAAGCAGAAGAAAAAGGAAACACTGTGGTGGTGACAGTCACATACCGGCTCGGATGCTTTGATAAAGCCCAATGGACTATTGCCCCGGACGGATCTGCTGCGTTGGATTTCACTTATAATTTTAGTGGCGTGGTAGACTTGATGGGAGTGAAGTTCGACTATCCGGAAGAGAAAGTGATAAGCAAACGATGGGTAGGAGATGGCCCGTATCGTGTATGGCAAAATCGCTTGCATGGTCCTCAATATGGATTGTGGGAGAATGACTACAATGACCCTATCCCGGCTGAGAGTTTTACTTATCCTGAATTCAAAGGCTATTTCGCCAATGTCTCGTGGATGGAACTGAAAACACAGGATGGAACTATATGTATTCAGAATGAAACGCCTGAGAGCTATATTGGCGTATACGAACCACGCGATGGACGTGACCATCTTCTTTACTCATTCCCGAAGACGGGCATTGCAGTCATGAAAGTGATACCTCCGGTGCGTAATAAGGTGAACACAACCGATTTAGTAGGTCCATCTTCGCAGGCTAAATGGGTGGACGGCTCACAAAACGGCCGCATTATTTTACGGTTTGAATAACTTGTGTGAAAAATGAGTGGCAACATGGTTAAAAAAGTTGGATTTGTGCTGGGATGGTTTGCAGCGTTTGCTTTGCAGGCTTCGGCACAAATGCTTTCCCATTCATCGGGCTCCACTTTATCTGGGTTGGAAAAGGAAAAGGAACATTCTCTCGCAAGTCTTATGCAAGACAGCAGAGACGTGCGCCCGTTGCTACAGCAATTCGTTACGCCATCTGAGGAAGCTAAACCTTGGACGCTATGGTATTGGATGTATGGAGCGGTAAGCGAGGAAGGCATCAAGGCTGATTTGGAAGCGATGAAAGAGATAGGCTTGGGAGGCGCCTATATTGTGTTCATCAAGTCTGTGGAACAAGGCAAACAGTATCAGGGAAAGGCTGAGCAACTGTCTCCTGAATGGTGGAGAATGCTCCATTATACAATGGAACAAGCTGATAGATTAGGGCTGAAGTTAGGGGTGCATATTTGCGATGGCTTTGCTTTGGCGGGAGGGCCGTGGATTACTCCGGAAGAATCCATGCAAAAGGTGGTATTCAATGATACGATTGTATCGGGAGGTTATGTAAAGGACTTGAAACTCCCTACGCCGGAAAGTTACGAGGGTTATTATGAAGATATAGCCTTGCTCGCTTTGCCGGTGAAAGGGGAGGAAATTACGCAAATACCAAAAATAACTTGTGGAAATTGGGGCGAAGCAACTAATCCCGGGGAAACTGTTTCGATAGATGAGAAAGGAGCGATCCGTTCATCCGAGCCGTGTTGGATTCAATATGAATATGAAACTCCGGTTACATGCCGCAATATTGAAATCGTATTGAATGGGAACAATTATCAAGCCCATCGCTTGAAAGTAATGGCCAGTAAGGACGGGAAACATTTTTATCTGGTAAAGCAACTTACCCCTGCACGGCAGGGATGGCAGAATACGGATGAACAGTCAACGCATTCGATACCGGCTACTACGGCTCGTTTCTTCCGTTTTTATTGGACACCGAAAGGAAGTGAACCGGGGTGCGAAGATATGGATGCAGCGAAGTGGAAACCGAACTTGAAGATCAAGCAAATCAGGCTGCATGGAGAACCCCGGTTGAACCAATGGGAAGGCAAAGCCGGATTGGTCTGGCGCGTGGCTGCCGATACTCCATCAGATGAAGTTCCTTTTGCAGATTGCATTCAAAAGGAAGAGGTGTTGGATCTTACCAAAAGCATGAAAAACGGCATGCTCTCCGCTACATTGCCGGATGGGAAATGGCGCATCCTCCGTATGGGACATACCTCTACCGGGCATACCAATGCCACCGGAGGCGTCGGGAAAGGTTTGGAATGCGATAAATTCAACGCGCTGGCCGTGCGCAAACAATTCGATAACTGGTTCGGCAAGATCTTTACAGAGACGGAGCCGGGCTTGGCACATAGAGTATTGAAATATACTTATATAGATAGTTGGGAATGTGGAAGCCAAAACTGGAGCGGCAATTTCGCGGAAGAGTTTGAGAAACGGAGAGGATACGGGCTAATGCCATATTTGCCTTTACTGGCAGGAATCCCGATGGATGACGTGGAAACTTCGGAACGTGTGTTGCGTGATGTCCGGACTACCATTGCGGAACTGGTGGACAATGTCTTTTATCAAGTGTTTGCAGAGGGGGCTAAAAAATATGGTTGCAGGTTTGCGGCCGAAAGCGTGGCTCCTACGATGGTGAGTGATGGCATGCTCCATTACCGGAATGTAGATTGCCCGATGGGAGAGTTCTGGTTGAGAAGCCCTACGCATGATAAGTTAAACGACATGTTGGATGCCATTAGCGGCGGGCACGTGTACGGCAAACATATCATTCAGGCTGAAGGGTTTACATCAGTACGGGGGACGTGGGACGAAACTCCTGCCATGTTGAAACCCGTACTGGACCGGAACTTCGCTTTGGGACTCAATAAACTTTTTTTCCATGTGTATGTCCACAATCCTTATATGGATAAAAAGCCGGGTATGACCTTGGATGGCATTGGGCTCTTTTTCCAGCGTGATAATACGTGGTGGAAGAATGGAGGAAAGGGACTGGTCGATTATATTACCCGCTGCCAAGCATTGTTGCAATACGGCGTGCCGGTAACAGACATTGCGGCCTTTACCGGCGAGGAGATACCGCGTCGGGCTATATTGCCCGACCGATTGGTCTCTTCCTTGCCCGGAATTTATGGGGAAGAAAAAGTGAGGAGCGAGAAAGTCCGTTTGGCAAATGCCGGGGAACCGTTGAGAGTCATGCCGGTGGGAGTAACCCATTCTGCCAATATGGCTGATCCGGAAGATTGGGTAAATCCGATGAGGGGATACGCTTACGACTCCTTTAACAAGGATGCTTTATTGCGTCTGGCGGAAGCGAAAGACGGGCGTATGGTTTTGCCGGGCGGGGCTTCGTATAAGGTATTGGTTTTACCATTGAAACGCCCGATGAATCCCAATAACAAGATGAGCGATGAAGTGAAGGCTAAAGTGGAAACCCTGCGGCAGGCGGGCGTCGTGGTACCTGAGCTGCCTTATATGCAAGAGGACTTCTCGGCTTACGGCCTGGAACGGGATGTGATTGTCCCGAAAGATGTCGCTTGGACGCATCGCCGTAATGAACAGGAAAATACAGACGTTTATTTTATCTCTAACCAGGAAAATACGTCCCGTGAGTTTACAGCTTCTTTCAGAATGAAAGGGATGTTGCCGGAATGGTGGGATCCGATGACAGGAGAGATTACAAGGCAATTTGCATGGAAAGCTCATGAAAACAGGACGGAAGTTACCATGAAACTGGAAGCAGGCGAATCCGCTTTCATCGTTTTCCGCCAGCCGGCTAAAGAGACGGGGAGAAACGCATTCGCACGGAGCAGGAAAGAAGACCTGCCGGTAAAGGAGTGGACAGTCCGCTTTGAATCAATAGACAAGGAGATAAACCGGGAGAACCTTTTTGACTGGACGAAAGAGGCTGACGAGAAGATACGTTATTATTCCGGCACGGCCATTTACACCGGCGAATTTTCTTGGACGCAGCAGGCGCGAAAGGAAGGCGAGAAAATCCTGTTAGAGTTGGGAACCCTATGCGACGTAGCCGCCGTGAAATTAAACGGAACGGATTGCGGCATTGTCTGGACAGCCCCTTATGAAGTAGATATTACCGAAGCATTGAGAAAAGGAGCTAATACGCTTGAAATAGAGGTTGCCAATTCGTGGGCCAATGCCTTGAATGGCGCCGATCAAGGAAAAGCGCCTTACGAGGGCATTTGGACGAATGGGAATTATCGTTTGGCAGACAAGAAATTGCTTCCTGCGGGTTTGTTGGGCCCGGTAAAGTTGGTGAGGACAAGTACTCTGTGAGGTAAAGGACTGTCGCATGGG
>CAYSIQ010000027.1:8144-24604 GCA_964431195.1 uncultured Bacteroides sp. | reverse complement strand
GGTTATAATCAAAAGCCCCGATGCCTGTCCTTAATCCCAAACGGCTTTGCAACAAGCAGGATGTGGGCGGCAGGAAATAATCGGGGCTCTGCGTGCACAACAACAGGAAATCAATGCTTCCCGGATCTACATTATGCTCGGCAAACAACTTCCCGGCCGCTTTTCCTGCCATATCGCCGGCGGTCTCGCCGGGGGCGGCAATGTGCCTGCAATAAACTCCCACCTTATCCCCCACTTTACCAACGCTCCACTCAGGGAATTCTCTTGACAACTCTTCATTTGAGAATACCCTCTCCGGAAGATAGCAAGAAATAGCCTTTATATACGCATCCATGTCCCCTTATATTACTTATGCGCCTCCTGTTATCTCCACGCAAGACCCGGTCATCCATGACGAAGCATCGGACAAGAGGTATATTGCCAGGTATGCCACATCCTCCGTTTTCCCATACCTTTTTAAGGGATATTGAAGCTGTAGCTCTTCCATGTCTTCTTTCGTCAATCCTCCCTGAAGTATGAGGCCTGTCCATATCATTGCCGGGCAAATGCAGTTTACGCGGATCTGGCGCGGGGCCAATTCCAAGGCCAAACACTTCGCATACGATATGACGGCTCCCTTGGAAGCGCTGTAAATCGCATTGCCTGCGCTGGGGGAAGTCGCGGCTTTGGACGCAATGAAGACAATCGAAGACGCTTTCTTTAGTTTTTTCCCCCTTAAAAGTTCGGCCTGGAGAAGCACATTCGACTTAAAGTTGATGCCCATCACTTCATCCACATCGTCATTCGTAATCATCTTGCACGGTTTGCGTTGGCCTACCCCCGCGCAATAGGCAATGCCGTCCAAAGAAGGCAGTTGGCTCGCAACAAAGTTTATGCCCGGCAGCTTTGCCAAGTCTGCAGGGAACATCTCATGCCCGCTGCCAAACAATGCGGCTTTCGTCGCTTCCAGACGTTCCACGTTACGCCCCGTGATGAAAAGCTGCGCGCCCATCCTTGAGCACGCAACGGCAATAGCCTTGCCAATCCCTGATGAAGCGCCGGTAACCAGCACTTTTTTGCCTTCTAATGAAAAGGGGGAAAAACGGCTGTCTTCCATTACTTTGAAGCAACAAGATTGAACAAGTCGCCCACTGTCTCGCACGAACGGATTTCACGCCCGGTCACAGTCTTCCCATACTCTGTTTTGACGAACGCGACAATTCCCATGGCTGTCAAAGAACTCCATTCCTCCAAATATTGGAATTCAGTATCTGCGCTAAATTCCGATGCGTCAGTTTCGTCGAACTGTTCCGCAAACTTTGAGATAAAATCTTGTAAATCCATTTCCTCTTTATACAGTTAACGGCGCAAAGGTAGGGAATGCCTGTCTAAGTTACAAGAAACATATCGAATAAAATCAAAACTTGCCTAATCTTTACAACATCCTTGCGCCTGCCCCGGGGCAGGCGTGCGCCGGGTTTCCCCCCGCGCGTGCATGGAGCGCGGGCGGCGTGTGCACGGAGCGTACCCCGTGCGGGCATGGAGGAAACGCGCTACGCGCATCGGAAACCCAACAAACCGCCCGGAACAGGCGCGGCCTCGCATGAAGGCCTTTCTTGTCAACGTCCGCCGGTAGGCGTCTACAGCCTGCACGGCCTGAAAGTTTCCAAGGAAATCCTTCTCGTCGCTGTTTCACTTACGCAAATATAATTATTCCGAATAAAAGCTAAACAAGCTACCGGCGAAAGCGGGACGAAGTTGTCTTTTTACTATCTTTGCAATTTAAAAACATAAAAAGCAACCGATGCTTTTTGCACGTAAACACCAAACAGAGAAACAACTATGTCTGAAGTAGCACCTTTGATTTCCGACCTGGCCGTCATACTAATTGCGGCAGGCATTGTGACGCTGATTTTCAAATGGTTGAAGCAACCGGTCATTTTAGGGTATATTGTAGCCGGCATCCTTACCGGCCCGGCCACCTCGTTCCTGCCGACAGTGACCGACACGGCCAACATCAAGACGTGGGCCGATATCGGCGTCATTTTCCTGCTGTTCACCATGGGTCTGGACTTTTCATTCAAAAAGCTGATGAACGTGGGTTTTACGGCATTCGTGGCGGCATTGGTCATCATCTGCGGCATGATGTTCACGGGCTACATGGCTGGCCATGCCATGGGCTTCTCGCAAATGAACTGCCTGTTTTTGGGCGGCATGCTCTCCATGTCATCCACGGCCATTGTGTTCAAGGCGTTCAACGACATGGGGCTGATGGAACAGAAATTCACCGGGGTGGTGCTGGGCATCTTGGTGGTGGAAGACCTGTTGGCGGTGGTAATGATGGTGATGCTGTCCACCTTAGCTGCCAGCCAGCACTTTGAGGGCACGGCCATGCTGGGAAGCATTCTGAAACTGGCAGCCTTCCTCGTGTTTTGGTTTGCGCTGGGCATCTTCCTTTTGCCGACCCTGATGAGGAAAGCCCGCCGGTTTATCAGCGATGAAATCCTGCTGATTGTTGCGCTGGGCCTGTGCTTGGGCATGGTGATGATAGCCACCAAAGCAGGCTTTTCATCGGCTTTGGGCGCTTTCGTGATGGGCTCGCTGCTGGCCGAGACGGCAGTAACGGAAAAGACCATACGCATTGTGCAACCGGTGAAAGACTTGTTCGGCGCCATCTTCTTCGTGTCGGTGGGCATGATGATCGACCCGGCCCTCGTGGTAAAATATGCAATGCCTATCTTGCTGCTCACGGTGTTGGTATTGGCGGGGCAGTCTATGTTCGGCACTCTCGGCGTAGTGCTCTCGGGGCAGCCTCTGAAAGTGGCCATGCAGGCAGGCTTCTCGCTGACGCAGGTAGGCGAGTTCGCTTTCATCATCGCTTCGTTGGGCATGACGCTGAAAGTGACAGACGATTACCTCTATCCGGTCATTGTGGCCGTATCGGTCATCACCACTTTCCTCACCCCCTACATGATGCGCCTGTCCGCTCCCGCCTACCGCTTTGTCGACGCCCATCTGCCTAATTCGCTCAGACTGTCCCTGGAACACTATGCTTCGGGAGCCGTAACTCCCCGGCAGGAAAGCACTTGGCTGAAGCTGCTGAGATCGATGTTCATCTCGGTGAGCATTTATTTAGTGATTTGCATGTTCTTCATCACCATGTTCTTCACCTATATACAGCCTCTTCTTGACAAGCGCATACCGGGCATCGGGGGACGGCTGGCAGGATTTGCCATCCTGTTTGTATTGATTGCCCCTTTCCTGTGGGCCATCATCAAGAAGAAGAACCATTCGCCCGAATTCCGCAAACTGTGGGCAGACAACATGTTCAACCGCAGCCTGTTAGTGTCGGTGATGCTGGTCAAGATTATCATTTGCATCGTCTTGGTAGAAGGTGTTCTGACACACATGTTTGACGTGGCCGTCGGCGCAGGCGTGGTAGGCGCCATTGCGGTGGTGGCCGTGATCTTCTTCTCGAAATACACCCACCGGCGTTCGATGCAGATTGAAAAGTTATTCATGCAGAACCTGCAGGGGAACACGGACGATGGCGAAAAGGCAACCCGCATGGCCGCGCAAATCAATGCCGGGACACCTTTTAAAGAAATGCACATGGTGCAGTTGACGATAGTCCCCGAATCAATCTATGCCGGGCAGTCGCTGAAAGAGAGTGATATCCGGCGGAGGTTCCAAGTAAACGTCATCCGCATTGACCGCGGCGACCTGCGCATCGAGGTGCCCGGCAGCAACGAACGCCTGTACCCATCGGATGTCATCACCGTGGCCGGCACTGACGAACAGCTGCACGACTTCCGCGCTTCGCTCGACACCAAGTACGTGGGGGAAAAGCCGGAGTTGAAGCGCGAAGAAGACCTGCGCATCTATCCGTTCCTCATCGAGGATGGCTCCCCGCTGGCAGGGCACACCATCCGCCAAATGGCATTGCCGCAGTGCATAGTCATCGGCTTGGAACATAACGGACAGAACGTGACGAACCCGGCACCTGACACCACGCTGAGCGTGAACGACACACTTTGGATAGTGGGCAAACGCTCTGCCTTAAAAAAATTCAACGCGACGGCCTAAAACAAGAAACCGCCGAAAAATAAACGGCATATCCACTGGAAGCCGTACCTTTGCACCCAAAACTAACGACATAGAACCTAACAACAATGGAATTTACAGGAAGAATCATTGCCATACTCCCGCTCAAGGAGGGAGTATCGAAAAAAACCGGCAACAAATGGAAAGCCCAAGAGTACGTCATAGAAGACAGCGCAAACAGCCAATACCCGCGCCGCATGTCTTTCGAGGTATTTGGAGAAGACCGCATTAACCTGTTCAACATACAAATGGGCGAGCAGCTCACCGTCTCGTTTGACATCGATGCCAACCAATGGAAAGACCGGTGGATCAACCGCATTCGCGCATGGAAAGTGGAACGCCCACGCACCGACGCCCCGTCCGCCGCCTATGCGCCGCCTGCGGCACAGGGAATATCTGTTCCCCCGTTTGAACAATCCGTGTCAATCCCCCCGTCCGACAGCGATGCCAACGATGACCTGCCGTTCTGAAAGACGCAGGTCTGGCGAGTTCAAGGAAAGCCGCATGCAGACGGCCTCAGCGTATTAATACGCAGCACCTTACAAGAGGAGCGGCAACATGCGGCCACAATCCTGCATGTACGCGGCGGAACGAAGAACCGGCAGGAACATCCCCCCTTGATTTTCCTGAAGCACGGTTTATCATATACCTTTATTATATGACATGAATGTCGGACTGTTGAAAGCCCAAGTATTGGCCGGAATCGCCCTCTTGCCCGACCATGCCGACTGGCTGGCTCGCGAGGCCGACCGGGAACAGCTCTACGAAGCGGCACACGAAATTACCGTGGCGTGCGCTCCCCGTGAGTTTGACTTCTGCTCTATCATCAATGCCAAGTCGGGACAATGCCCAGAAGATTGCAAATGGTGCGCACAATCTGCCCGTTATCCTACTAAGGTGGACACTTACGGCCTGCTCCCTGCCGAGGAATGCCTGAGACATGCCCAATATAACGAGCGGCAAGGCATCAACCGCTTCGGATTCGTAACCAGTGGGCGGAAACTTTCCCCCAGCCAGCTTGAGCGGCTCTGCAAAACGGCACGTTACCTGCGCCGGAAGTCTTCCATCCAACTTTGTGCCTCACTAGGCTTGTTGGACGGGGCTGAATTGCATGCGCTGTACGAAGCCGGAATCACTCGCTACCACTGCAACTTGGAAACGGCTCCTTCTTACTTCGCCCAGCTCTGCACCACACATACCCAAGAGCAGAAGATAGCAACCCTTGAAGCCGCGCGCCGCACGGGAATGAGCATTTGTAGCGGGGGCATCATCGGCATGGGTGAAAGCATGGAACAGCGCATCGAACTGGCCTTTGCCCTGCGGAAACTTGACGTACAGTCTGTTCCGCTCAATCTGCTCAGCCCTATTCCCGGCACGCCCCTTGAGCATCAGGCTCCCCTGGCAGAGGACGAGGTATTGACCGCCGTCGCTCTCTTCCGCTTTATTCTTCCCGCTGCTTACATACGTTTTGCCGGTGGACGCTCACGGCTGGGCAAGGATACCATGCGCAAGGCGTTATACATCGGCATCAATTCGGCCATCACGGGCGACATGCTGACCACCACAGGCTCTCGCGTGGAGGAAGACAAAGCCTTGGCTGGCGAGACGGGCTATGCCCTGCATTCCTCCCGTTTCGCGGGCATACGACAAGGGTAAAATGTCCGTTTTCGCACCTGCCATTCGCCTTTTATGTCCTATTTTGCCGGCAAGCGGAGCAGTTTTAACCGTTCTTTTTAAGAAAAGCCCTTGCCAACGGAAATCACCTGCGCACGATTTCTTGCCGGCAAGGCATCGGTCTCTGGAATAAAACATCAGCCACGGGCATACGTCACGCGGTTTCCATGAAAAACTTGCCGGAACAAACGGGTGCTAAAATGTTCCTTTTTGCTATAATGTTAGATCATTTGTCGGAAAACCTTGGAGATATGTTCGGGTTTTCTTACTTTTGTTGCAGATTCAAAAGGATGAAACATGAGCGCGATAAGTGTCAAAGAAGTACGTAGTAAACGCGAAATGGCTGGTTTTGTGGATTTTGCAAACAGATTGTATGCAAACAACCCTTACTATGTCCCCGACCTGAATATGGACATCTATGAGACTTTCGACCCAAAAAAGAATGCGGGGCTGGAGTATTCGGATATACAACCTTTTCTGGCCTATAATGCCGAAGGAAAGGTGGTGGGGCGCGTAGCAGGCATCATCAACCACCGCGCCAATGAAAAGTGGCACACCAAAAACGTGCGATTCGGGTTGATTGAGTTTGAAGACGATCCAGCCGTTTCGGCCGCCTTGTTGCAAACCGTGGAAAACTGGGGACGTGAGCGGGGAATGAAAGCCATACAGGGTCCGATGGGCATCTTCGACTTTGACAAGGAAGGAATGCTGGTGGAAGACTTTGACATGACTGGCTCTATGATCACCATATACAACCCGCCCTACTACCCACAACACATAGAATCATTGGGCTACCAGAAAGAGGTGGACTGGGTGCAGGTACGGGTAGAAATTCCCACTGAAGTACCTGCCCGCTATGCACGGGTGGCAGGATTGGCCAAGGAAATGTTCGGCCTGCATGTGCGTAAACTCACTGGCGATGACGTACACAAACATGACTATGGCAAAAAAGTGTTTGAACTGCTCAACACCGCTTACTCGCCCCTGTTTGGCTACACCGAACTGTCTGAACGCCAAATAGAGGATTACGTAAAACGCTACCTCCCTCTGATAGACTTGGAATTGCTGCCCGTGGTGGAAAACGAAGCCGGCGAGATAATAGCGGTAGCCATCACAATGGGAAGCCTATCGGAAGCCTTGCAAAAGACGCACGGCAAGCTGTTTCCCACAGGGTGGTATTACTTGGTGCGTGCATTGAAATGGAAGCACGAAGAGAAAGTGGAGTTGTTCCTCATCGCCGTGCGCCCCGACTATCAAGGGCTTGGCGTAAACGCTCTGATATTCAACGATCTTATCCCCATCTATAACCGCCACCATTTCAAATGGGCAGAAACGGGACCGCAATTAGAAAGCAATGTCAAGGAATTGTCGCAATGGAAACCTCTCAACCCGCAAATAGTGAAACGCAGGCGTTGCTATTGCAAACCTTTATAAACAAACACAAGAGCAAGAAGCTTCTCTAAAAAACGGGCAACAAGATTATTCATATATTCCATGAAAAGAAGAGTAGTGATAACAGGAATGGGGTTATGGTCTTGCTTAGGGACGACCTTGGACGAGGTGCGCGACGCGCTCTATACAGGCAGGAGCGGAATCGTTTTCAGTCAGGAACGCAAGGATTTAGGTTTCCGGTCGCCCTTGTGTGCCGCCGTGAAACGTCCCGACTTGAAACCTTTCGTATCTCGCAACCTGCGACAGTTCATGCCCGAAGAAGCCCAATACGGCTATATGGCTACTCGCGATGCATTGGCGCATGCAGGACTGGATCAGGACTACCTCGACCGTCACGAAGCAGGCATTATTTACGGCAATGATTCGGTAGCCGAGGCCACCATGGAGGCTCTTGATAAGTTCCGGGAGTTTGGCGACACTGCAGCATGCGGCAGCGGTGCTATTTTTCAGTCCATGAACTCCACTGTCACCATGAATTTAGCCTGCCTCTTCCACCTAAAAGGCATCAACTTGACCGCATCGGCCGCCTGCGCATCGGGTTCACAAGCTGTGGGATTGGCGTATTTGCTGATTCGCGAGGGTTTGCAGGACTGCATTGTGTGCGGAGGCGCGCAGGAGGCCAACCTTTATAGCGTGGCAGCTTTCGATGGCATCCAGTCGTTCTCCATTCGTGAAGCTGAACCGGCCAAAGCCAGCCGCCCTTTCGACCGAGACCGCGACGGGCTAGTGCCCGGAGGGGGTGCCGCGACCTTGATATTAGAGGCCTACGAACATGCCCTCAAACGGGGAGCAGATATCGTAGCCGAAGTGGTAAGTTGGGGATTTTCGGGCAATGGCGACCATATTTCCACTCCCACGGTGGACGGCCCTGCACGTTCCTTAGAAATGTGCCTGCAACAAGCTGGCATCCGTACAAGCCAAATAGGCTACATCAATGCCCATGCCACTTCCACCCGCATCGGCGACGCACGCGAAGCGCGAGCCATTGCCAAGGTTTTCGGCGACAGCCGCGTGCCGGTGACATCGACCAAGAGTCAAACCGGGCATGAAATGTGGATGGCGGGCGCTAGTGAAGTGATTTATTCCATCTTGATGATGAAGAACGACTTCATAGCAGGCAACATAAACTTTGAGCATCCCGATGAAGATACCGCTTGTCTGAACATATTACCCGAAACGTGCGAGGCACATTTTGACATGTTCCTGTCCAACTCGTTCGGTTTCGGAGGCACCAACTCCACATTGATTGTAAAAGGCATGAAGTAAAAACATGACGAAAGGACAAAACCAACTATTAAAATACCTATCAGATTATGACACGAGAAGAAATCATCAAACAAGTGAATGCCTTGCTGGCAGAAGAATTTGAAATAGCGGAATCCGATTTCGCTCCCGATGCAAACGTAAAAGAGACCCTTTCATTGGATAGCCTTAGCCTGGTTGACTTGGTAGCACTGATTCACCAAACCTACAAAGTGAAAATACCCGTAACAGACCTAAGGCAAATCAAGACTTTTGATGACCTTTACACGTACATCGAAGCCCATATTCCCTCAGCTTGAGTGCATGAGAATATGACACGGCTCTGCATTGAGATTTATCATTACTTGCGTGCCCACAGGACTTTCTGCTGGGTATCGTTAGTTGTATTGTTTGTTTTCTTCGGTTCCTTCGCCTCACGCATCCATTTGGAGGAAGACATCAACAAACTGATGCCCGCCTCGAAGAACCCGGACGGCACCACAAAACTGGCTTTTGCCAACCTGCGCATCAAAGACAAGACTTTCCTCACTTTCGAGGGACTTGACGGTGCATCGGTGGAGCACATTGCCGAGACGTGTGATGCTTTTGTGGATTCGCTTATGGCTATGGATGCTGCCCGAGATTCATCGGAACGGGCTGTAGGTGATGCGTTCTATCGATTGTCAGACGACCTCTTCCTTGATGTCATTGACTACTTGGCTGAACACCTGCCCGCCTATATCGACACGGGACTGTATGCCCACATTGACACGTTACTCACCATTGAACACATGACGCGGCAGATGCAGGCCAATCGTCGCGACTTGTCGGGAGCAGTGGGCAGCCTTTATCCCGAATTGATACAAATGGATCCTATCGGGATACGTTCACTACTGCAAGAACAGATGAAGCAACTCACCAATGGAGCGGCAGGCAACTACCGCACCGTGGAGAGGCATTTCTTTGTGCCTGACTCTACCGTGTGCGTGGCTTTCATAACTCCACACTTCTCGGCGACCAATACAGGACAAGGGTCGGCATTCTTCAAGATGTTGAACAGGCAAATCAAACAGTTTCATGCTGCGGTGCCTGATGTCCGCATCGGTTATCACGGGACGCCGGCTAGCGGGTTTTATAATTCTCAACGCATCAAGTCGGATTTGACCACCACGCTCAGCGGATCGTTAATGCTGGTATTAGTGTTTCTGCTGATATGTTTCCGCAACTGGGATACGCTGCCGTTATTAGTGCTTCCGGTAGCTTTCGGTACCCTGTTCGGGCTGGCTATGATGTATTTCCTTAAAGGGCAATTCTCGTTGCTGGCACTGGGCATCGGTGCAGTGATTTTGGGAGTGGCATTCAGCTACGTATTGCATGTGCTGACGCATTTTAAGTATGTCAACGACCCCGTGCAAGTGTTGCGCGATGAGGTAAAGCCTGTTTGTTTAGGCTGCCTCACGACAATCGGGTCTTTCTTGGGTATTATCTTCATACGCACGGATTTGCTGCAAGATTTCGGCCTATTTGCCACCTTTGCCATTGTGGGAACTACGGCATTCAGCTTGGCCTATCTGCCACAATTTTTCAGCACTCGCCGCAACAAGGTGAACAAACGTGCCTTTTCCCTCATTGATCGCATCAACGCCTATCCCATAGACAGAAATAAGCTACTACTGTGCGGCATTGTGGTTGTGTCGACGGTATGCATCGGGTTCTACTTTTGGGGCGGCGTGCGTTTTGATGCCGATATGCACAATTTGGGCTACAAGGCAGACATCACCACTTACTCTGAAGAACTGCTCCGCGAGAAGACCCACACAGGCGACAAACAGAAATACTTCGCCGCTTCGGGCAAAACCATGGAAGAAGCCATAGAACGCTTTGCTGTCCTATCGGGTAAATTAGACTCGCTACAACAATTGGGATTGGTGAAAAGTTACACACGCACCGACCAAGTGTTCGTTCCCCTGCACTTGCAACAAGCACATATTGATGCTTGGAAAACCTATTGGACGAAAGAACGACTCAACCGTGCCCACGACTTGATTGCCCGCACGGCACCTGCTGCCGGCCTGCATCCCGAAGCATTCGATTTGTTTTTCGACTATGCCACAGCTCACTATGAGCCGGATGCCATGTACAAAGCAGGCATCCTCCCCGAAGGGTATCAGTCTACACTGATGGAGCAATCCTACAACGGAGATTATCTTTGCTTTACTTCCGTAAGATGTATCAATGACAGTGTGCGCAGCACGCAAAGCGACTATCACCGCATTTGCGATGCCGTTGCCACACAGCCCAATATGCTGGTGCTCGATACCTATTATTATACTACAGACACGTTGCTACAACTCAATGCGGATTTCAACGTGCTGCAATGGGTATCAATGTTGTTCGTATTGTTAGTGCTCTATTTCAGCTTCAAAGGCAATATTCGCCATACGCTATTGGGCTTTATGCCTATTGTGCTGAGCTGGCTGATAGTGCTGGGCATGATGGCAATATTTGATATAAGCTTCAATCTTATCAATATCATTATATCTACCTTTATCTTCGGTATCGGCGTAGATTACAGCATCTTTGTGATGAGCGGATTGACCAATGAAACACACGACAATCACTTGCTGCGCTATCATAAGACAGCTATTTTCTTTAGCGCGGTAATATTGATTGCGACGGTGGGATCTATGCTGTTTGCCTTGCATCCGGCTATCCGTTCAGTGGGATTCTGTACACTTGTCGGATTGGTGGCTGCGGCTGCCATAGCCTATGTGCTACAACCTGCCGCCTATAGAACGATAGAAAAGAAGAAACAGAAATGAAACACGATGTAGTAGTCATAGGGAGTGGCCTTGGTGGATTGGAATGTGCTTTGCTATTGGCACGTGCTGGATTGAATGTGCTCGTGCTGGAACAGGGAGCGCGACCAGGCGGCTGCATGCAAAGCTATCATCGGGACGGACTGGCTTATGACACCGGACTCCACTATGTTGGCGGATTGGAACATGGCCAACCGTTGCATCGCATCTTTCAATTTTTTGGACTGGCTAAACTGCCGTGGCAACGGATGGATGACACTTTCGACTGCATCAACATCGGCCAACAAAGTTTTTCTTTTCATCAGGGGTACGAGACTTTCGCAGAAGGACTGGCTGCGGACTTCCCTTCACAGCGGAACGCCTTGATGCGCTATGCCGACCTGCTGAAACGGGCTGAACTCAACCTTCCAAACGGCAATGCAGGCTTCTTCGATATGCTGACCACCACTTCGGCCTATTCCTACCTGAAAGAAACCTTCAATGATTCTCTCTTGATAGATGTGTTGAGTGGCTCATCACTCAAGATGGAATTAAGACGGGAATCACTGCCATTGTTCACCTTTGTGCTGGGCAATAGCAGCTTTGTGCAGAGCAGTTGGCGGTTGGCGACAGACAGCTCGAAATTAGTGGATGCATTAGTGCAAGGCATTTGCCGGGAGAGTGGAGAAGTGAAATGCCAATCACGTGTGGTAGAACTGGTGGAACGGGAGGGGAAAGTAGTACGTGCTCTTTGCTCCAACGGGGAAGTGTTTGAAGCTGATACATTCATAAGCGATGTGCATCCGGCTCAAACTTGCGCTTTCGTCAAAGAAAGCCAACGGATAAAACCTGCCTACCGCAAACGCATTACCCGATTGGAAAATACTTACGGCATGTTTACTGCCTCCCTTCGCCTCAAGCCAAATGCGATTCCTTACTTTAACCGGAATCATTACTTGTACACACATCCCAATGTGTGGAATTTCTGTTTGGGAAGAGATGAGGTTGACAGGCTAATGATTAGCTGTCGCGTGCCCGAAGACGGAAGTAACTACGCCCGCCAAATAGACCTGCTGACTCCGATGGTTTGGAATCGCCTCCAAATATGGGAAAACACTCAAGCACAACAGCGCGGCGAAGCATACGAAGCCATGAAGCAACGCATAGCCGATGCTTGCCTAACATTGGCCGAACAGTGCATTCCCGGACTGCGTGACGCAACGGAAGATTGTTACACCAGTACCCCGCTTACCTATCATGATTACACACTTTCGCCGCAAGGCTCTGCTTACGGAATACGCAAAGATTTCAACGCGCCGCTTAGCACCCTGCTTTCGTCCCGCACGCCCATACCCAATCTTTACCTAACCGGACAAAACTTGGTACTCCACGGGGTGCATGGAGTAACAATGACAGCCCTCTCCACCTGTGCCGAACTGTTAGGCTGGCCGTGGATAGAGCAACATGTGTTCAACAATCGTTAACCGTGCATTATAAACTTCTATAAACAAAAGATTCTATGAGACTACAAACAATTCGTCATGCCATTATATTCGGCTCATTGACAATAACCCTGCTGTGCGGAATAAACTTACATGCACAAAATCCATCAATAGCAAACTCGATGAGACAGTATAAAGAAGTCAAGACGCTCTCTGCTGATGTGACCCGCACGAGACATAATGCGGCTCTGACAAGCGATGAAACGACACATGGCCGTCTTTATTTCAAAGCTCCTGGCCGCATGAGTATAAATTTCGATGAAGTGGGCGACGAACTTCTGATGGACAACGGCGTGTTCACCATGGTCAACGGCTGGCGGAAAAGTGTTGCCAAAGGCCCGACCCTGTCACAGTTCGAAGCATTGGTAGCTGTATTCAAAGAAATGGTGCTCGGCATAGCCAGCAAAACGCCCCTGCAGGAACTGGCCAACGTACAAACGGTCACAGAAAACAACCGATGTACGCTCACCGTTACTCCGCTGATGGGAAACGGTAACAAAACAGGGCGCAGATTGTTGTTTTCTTCGTTTGTACTGACCATCGACATGAAAGCGGCCGAGTTCACAAGTTTCCGCATGAACGAACGAGGCAAGAACTATACGCAATACGACTTCAGCGGATTCGACATCAACGGTGAAGTGCCTGACGAAGCATTTAACTTATGAAAACCACGCTTACTGACATCTGTCGCGTAGCAGTGAAATTCAGCGAAATCGATTCGATGCACCGGGTATGGCACGGCGCCTACGTCACTTACTTTGAAGACGGGCGGGAGTCTTTCGGCCGCCACTATCCGGGTATCGGATATGCGGACATGCAACGGGCTTCCATCTATGCGCCCATCTATGACGTGCATGTCAAATATTTTGCCCCGCTGCGACTCAACGATACGGTCGTCATACACACCGAGTATATTTATAAGCCCAGCGCAAGGTTAGACTATCGCTACAAGGTGTTCAGGGACATCGACGGGGCTCTTTGCGCTGAAGGCACAACCACTCAGCTTTTCATCGACCCGCAAGGAAACCTGATGCTTGACAAGCCAAACTATTACGAAGCGTGGCAAGCCAAATATCTGGCTGACTGAAAAGGACGGGGAACGGATTATGCAGAAAGGACAAAAAGAGTATGAGGAGGATTATAGCTTTATTAATAGGTATTATCGGACTGGCAACCGGAACGGCTTCCGCCCAAAAGACAGTGGTGGAAGGGTACGTGACTGACGCTGCAAACGGCGAGCCTCTCCCTTTCGCTTCACTGAAGTTTGTAGGATCCTCGCAAGGCACACGTACCGATGGTAACGGTTATTATCTGTTGTCTGCCACCGCTGATGCAGGCATCAAATTGGAAGTTTCCTACTTAGGCTATACCACTCAAGTGCTTACGGTCAAGACGGGTGTCAGGCAACGGTTGGATATCCGGCTCTCGCCTGACGGCATTGTATTAGAGGAAGTAGAAGTGAAACGCAAACGCGAGCACTACCGTAGGCGCGACAATCCTGCCGTCCTTTTTGCAAGGCAGGTCATCGGCCATCGCGAAAGCAATGATCCCCGCAACCACGACTACTTCAGCTACGAACAATACCAAAAGATGGTCTTTGCCCTCAACGAATACAAGCGCCAACCGCGCAAAGGCGGCAAGAAAGGCAAGTTCGACTTCCTGTCCGAATTTATCGATACGTTGGAAGTGGGTACTACCATTCTCCCCGTTTCCGAAAAGGAACGGCTGGAAACAGTTTTCTATCGTAAAGCCCCAAAATCGGAAAAACGGCTGGTGATGGCCGACAAGTCATCGGGTGTGGACGAAATATTTTCGCGCGATGGCATACAACAGTTCTTGGGCGAAGTGTTCCGCGAAACGAATATCTTCCAAAATAACATTCCCCTCTTCCTGCAACGCTTCGTCAGCCCGCTTTCCACCATCGGCCCAACTTTCTATAAATACTACCTGCTTGACACCGTGCAGGTAGCAGGGCAACCGTGCGTAGATTTAGGCTTCACGCCTTTCAACTCGGAATCATTCGGCTTTACGGGGCACCTGTTCGTGTCGCTCGACTCCACTTACTTCGTGCGGAGGGCTGTGCTGAACGTGGCCAAAGACATCAACCTCAACTTTGTATCGGGTATGACCATCGAACAGACTTTTGAGCGTGCTCCTGACAGCACACGCATCCAGACCAAGGATGACATCCGCGTCAACTTCAAGCTAAGCGAAAAGTCTAAAGGCATGTATGCCCAACGGCTCATTATCTATAGGAACCATTCTTTCGAGCATTCACAGGCCGAACAAGAAAAGGTATTCAACCAAAGCGCCCCCATCTTGACCGATGCCTTGGCTTACAACCGCCCGGATGTTTATTGGGACAAGATGCGCCCAGAAGAAGCCCGCAAAAAAAATCCCAAATCGGTAGAGCAACTAATGTCCCGGCTGCGCTCCGTGCCCATCTTCTACTACACAGAGCAGTTTATCAGCATCATGGTTTCAGGCTACATCCCCACCGACAAGGATGCGCGCAAGAACAAGTTCGACTTGGGACCTATGAACAGTACCGTCAACGGCAACGCCATCGAAGGGGCACGCTTCCGAGTGGGGGGAGGAACAACGCCCGCATTCAACGAACATTGGTTTTTGGAAGGCTATGCCGCCTACGGCACCCGCGACCGGAAGTTGAAGTATGATGCCATTGCGGAATATTCGTTTACTCCCCGCAACACTTACCGGCTGGAATATCCCATCCACTCCCTCCGCTTTGAGTATATGTACGACATCAACAAACTGGGGCAGAACTATATGTACACCAGCAAAGACAACGTGATGCTGGCCATCCGCCGCAAGAAAGACACGCGAGCCACCTACCTGCGCCTGGCCGAAATGACCTATACACGCGAACATTACAACGGCTTTTCCTACAAAGCCATCCTGCGGAACCGCCGCGAATATGCCACCCCCTATGCCCTCTTCAATCGCATCGAAGCTGACGGGACTTTCACGCCCCGGCATCATTACGACATGACGGAACTGGAAATAGACTTGCGCTACGGCTACAACGAGAAGTTTTACCAGACCCGCACCCAACGCATCCCCATCACTTTCGATGCCTGGGTGATAAACCTCAGCCATGCCATGGCAAAGAAAGGCTTCCTGGGTTCCAGTTATGACTACCAGCGTACCGAATTCGGCTTGCAAAAGCGTTTCTGGTTTTCGGCTTTCGGCTATCTTGACGCCATTGTCAAGGCTGGCAAGGTATGGAATGAAGTGCCCTATCCGCTCCTCATCCTGCCCAACGCCAACCTTACCTACACGATCCAGCCGGAAACTTACACTAACATGAACGCGTTGGAGTTCATCAACGATGAACATGTCTCGTGGGATCTGACCTACTACCTGAACGGCAACCTGCTCAACCGCCTGCCTCTCATCAAGAAGTTGCAGTGGCGCGAGGTGTTCTGCTTCCGCGGCTTGTGGGGGCACCTGACCGACAAGAACGACCCCGTCAAGGGCATCGGCAAAGGCCTGTTTGCTTTTCCCAACGACACCTACCGCCTGAATCGCACGCCCTATATGGAAGCGAGCGTAGGCTTTGAAAACATCTTCAAATTCCTCCGCATCGACTACGTGTGGCGGCTTAACTACCGCAGCAACCCCCACATCCAGAAAAGCGGCATACGTTGCACCATGAACATTTTCTTCTAAAAAATACGGCGCGGGG
>CAYSIQ010000027.1:0-8044 GCA_964431195.1 uncultured Bacteroides sp. | reverse complement strand
CCGCAAGGCACTCTTTATGGCCGCTTTCTTATTGAAGTGTCCGAATAGGAACGCGACGTTTTTCAGCATGGGCGTATCCTGAGAACCATGAAAAGCGCAGCGGGGAATGCCAGGGGCGGGCGGGCGCAAAGGCACGAGACTTGTCTTGTCTTGAAAGGGGGATGGAGCCTGTTCCGCCGGCCCTTACCGCCCATGGCAAGGGGCGATTGGAAACGCGGGCAAGCTCATCAGGCGGCATATGCCAAGAAACGCCGGCTCCAATGGCTGCCCGCCCGCCAGAATAAAAGGATACCTTCGAAACGCCAAAACTCTGCTTCTTCAAACTAACAACATAACTTCGCATTTGCTGCTGGACCATATACTTTGAGATATTCCTCTATTTTGGCAACATGCGGGTGTTCATATTTCCAATAAATCGTTATTTTTGCGCTTTCAACTGGAAAATGTTGTAATTTGAGCCTTAAAAACGTGGGGAGGAACGATGTTCCGGTGCATGTTCGTTGTTCCCCGCCTTGCAGAGTGTGCGGGAAAGGCCGCATGAATTGATTAATCCGAAATCAAAGAATAGAATTGGTCGTGAACGTTGCGATTGTGAAATACAATGCGGGCAATATACGCTCGGTGGACTATGCCTTGCGCCGCCTGGGAGTGGAGCCTGTGATTACGGCTGATGCGGCTGTCCTGCGGCAGGCGGACAAGGTGATATTCCCCGGAGTAGGAGAAGCCGGAACCACGATGCGCCATCTGCGTGCAGAGGGGCTGGACAGTTTAATCCTCAGCCTGCGTCAGCCCGTGCTGGGCATTTGTTTAGGTATGCAGCTGATGTGCCGCCATTCCGAAGAGGGCAATGTGGACTGCCTGGGAATATTCGATGCGGAAGTGAAGCGTTTTGTCGCCGCGTGGCATGAAGACAAAGTGCCGCACATGGGGTGGAACACCGTCAGCCTTGTGTCGGGCGACTTGTTCCAGGGATTCGACAAGCCAGAATACGTGTACTTCGTCCACAGTTATTACGTTCCGCTCCATCCGTTTACGGCAGCGCAGGCCGATTATATTCAGCCGTTCAGCGCCGCCTTGCAACGGGACAACTTCTATGCCACGCAGTTCCATCCCGAAAAAAGCGGCAACGTGGGCGAACGGATTTTACGCAATTTCCTAACCCTATAAACTGCCTCATGATAGAACTGGTACCGGCCATCGACTTGATAGATGGGAAATGTGTCCGCCTTTCCCAAGGCGACTTTGGCGCCCAAAAGGTGTATAACGAAAACCCGCTGGACGTGGCTTTGATGCTGGAGGCAAGCGGCATCCACAGGCTGCATGTAGTGGACTTGGACGGTGCCGTTTCGCACCGCGTGGTAAACTACCGCACATTGGAACAACTGGCGTCTCATACATCGCTGGTGATTGACTTTGGCGGAGGCGTGAAAGACGATGAGAACCTGAAGATTGCCTTTGAAAGCGGGGCACGGATGGTGACGGGAGGCAGCATAGCCGTTCGCCGGCCTGAAGTGTTCTGCAGTTGGCTGCAACGGTATGGAGCTGACAGGATTATCTTGGGAGCCGATGTGAAAGACGGACGCATTGCCATTGGCGGATGGAAAGAAGACAGTAAATGCGAGTTGTTTGCTTTCTTGGAGGGTTATGTAGGGAAAGGTGTCCGCAAGGTGATTTGCACCGACATCGGGCGCGACGGCATGTTGCAAGGGCCTGCTGTGGATTTGTATCAGACGATGCAAGCGCGGCATGCCGGCTTGGAAGTCATTGCCAGTGGCGGCATCAGTTCAATGGAAGACATACGCACGCTGGATGAGGCCGGAGTGCCTGGCGTGATATTCGGCAAAGCCTTGTATGAGGGGAGGATTACGCTGAAAGAACTGGAAAGCTGGATGAGCCGTTGAATATCAAACAATATATAATGTAGTAAAGTGCTAGCGAAAAGGATTATCCCCTGCCTTGACATCAAGGACGGGCAAACCGTGAAAGGAACCAACTTCGTAAACCTGCGGCAGGCAGGCGATCCCGTTGCCTTGGCGCGGGCATACAGCGGGCAGGGGGCTGATGAACTGGTTTTTCTGGACATAGCGGCCAGCGTTGAAGGGCGAAAGACCTTTGTCGAACTGGTGAGGCGAATTGCTGCCGACATCAGCATCCCTTTCACCGTAGGGGGAGGCATTCGCGAGGCGGGCGATGTGGAGCGGCTGTTGGAGGCGGGCGCGGACAAAGTTTCGGTCAACTCTGCCGCCCTCCGCCGTCCAGGACTGATTGACGAGATAGCCGGGCACTTCGGGTCGCAGGTGTGCGTGCTGGCTGTTGATGCCAAGCAAACACTCGACGGGTGGCACTGCTACCTCAACGGCGGGCGTGTGAAGACCGATCGCGAACTCTTTTCGTGGACGAAAGAAGCGCAGGAGCGGGGAGCCGGCGAGGTGCTGTTTACCAGCATGGATCATGACGGCGTGAAGGCCGGCTTTGCCAACGATGCATTGGCCTGCCTGGCCAGCAGCCTCTCCATTCCGGTCATTGCGTCCGGCGGGGCAGGCGCCAAAGAGCATTTTAGGGATGCTTTTCTGCTGGGAAGGGCCGATGCGGCATTGGCCGCCGGCGTTTTTCATTTCGGTGAAATCCGTATTCCCGAATTAAAGTCGTATCTTTGCAGCCAAGGAATCGCAATGCGGATGTAAAGGCAGGCGGCGATTAGCAAATCATTTTATCAACAATGAAAGATGTTTTTGGATTATAGCAAAATGAACGGATTGGTGCCTGCCGTCATACAGGATTCCGACACGGGCAAGGTGCTGATGCTGGGATTTATGAATGAAGAAGCATACCGGAAGACACGGGAGACCGGAAAGGTTACTTTCTTCAGCCGCACCCGGAAACGCCTTTGGACCAAAGGGGAGGAAAGCGGGAACTTTCTTCAGGTGGTTTCTATGAAAGAAGATTGCGATTGCGATGCCTTATTGGTAAAAGTGCATCCCGCAGGGGCGGTTTGCCACACCGGCACTGATACCTGCTGGGGCGACAAGAATGAGGAACCGGTGATGTTTCTCAAGCAGTTGCAAGACTTCATCGGCAGGCGTCACGCCGAGATGCCGGAAGGATCTTATACTACTGAATTGTTCCGCTCGGGAGTCAACAAGATAGCACAGAAAGTGGGCGAGGAGGCTGTGGAAACCGTCATCGAAGCCTGCAACGGCACTGGTGAACGCCTTATCTACGAAGGGGCGGACTTGTTGTATCACCTCATCGTGCTGCTTACCTCCAAAGGTTATCGCATAGAAGACGTGGCTCGTGAATTGCAGGAACGCCACAACGCAGCTTGGAAGAAGCATTAAGCCGCGCTTCCGCACTATTTTTGAACACGTAATCCCATCATCTGCTTATGGGCGACACATTATATTCTAATTATGAAGAATAGGATAGGACAATGCGTAGAATAGAAAGTAAAACGGGTAAAGCATATCCCGTGATACGATACAAGAATGTGAGCATTTGCCAACAGGAGATGCCTGTATTGGAGCACATCAACCTTGAACTCCATGCCGGGGAGTTCGTTTACATCACCGGCAAAGTGGGTGCGGGGAAGACCACGCTGCTGAAGACTTTCTATGGCGAGGCAGCCATCCAATCGGGCGAAGCCGAAGTGATAGGTTACAACCTGCGCCGCTTGAAGCCCCGGTACGTTCCGATGTTGCGGCGCCAGTTGGGCATCGTATTCCAGGATTTCCAATTGCTGACAGACCGCACGGTACACGACAATCTTGCCTTTGTGCTGCGCGCCACCGGCTGGAAGCACAAAGACGAACGCGAAGACCGCATTTGGGAAGTGCTGAAACTGGTAGGGATGGAGCGTAAAGGCTATAAGCACCCGGCTTTCCTGTCAGGCGGAGAGCAACAGCGTGTAGTCATTGCCCGTGCCTTGCTCAATTCTCCCCGGGTCATCTTGGCCGATGAGCCTACGGGCAACTTGGATGTGGAGACGGGGAAAGACATTACCGCTTTGCTCCATGGACTGGCAGCGGACGGGACGTTGGTGGTGATGGCAACGCACAACCTGCATCTCTTGCAGGAATATCCAGGCAAGGTTTACCGCTGCACGGACGGGCACTCCGTGGAAGAAGCGGGAATAGAACCGGAGGATTTAGTATAAACGATTATTAATATAGCAACGAACAATGAAAGTTTTGAAGTTTGGAGGTACTTCGGTAGGTTCGGCTCAACGGATGAAAGAGGTGGCCAAATTGATTACCGATGGTGAGCGTAAGATTGTGGTTCTTTCCGCCATGTCGGGTACCACAAACACGTTGGTGGAAATCTCGGATTATCTGTACAAGAAAAACCCTGATGGCGCTAACGAGATTATCAACCAGTTGGAAAGAGTGTACCGCCGTCACATCGACGAGCTTTATGCTACTTCCGAATACAAGGAGAAAGGCCTAGAGCTGATTAAGTCGCATTTCGACGATATTCGTTCATTTACCAAAGACTTGTTTACCCTCTTCGAAGAGAAAGTGGTGCTGGCGCAAGGCGAGCTTATCTCGACCGGCATGATGAACTATTACTTGCAAGAGTGCGGTGCCAAGTCAGTGATACTTCCTGCCCTTGAGTTTATACGCACCGACAAGAATGCGGAGCCCGACCCGGTTCACATCAAAGATAAGCTGCAAGTGCAATTGGAGCTTCATCCCGATGCAGACATCTACATCACGCAGGGCTTCATCTGCCGCAATGCCTATGGCGAGGTTGACAACCTGCAGCGCGGCGGCAGCGATTACACCGCTTCGCTGGTTGGCGCTGCCATCCACGCTTCGGAGATTCAGATATGGACAGACATTGACGGCATGCATGACAACGACCCGCGCATCGTGGACAGGACATCGCCTGTGCGTCACCTTCGCTTTGAAGAAGCTGCCGAACTGGCTTATTTCGGAGCCAAAATACTGCATCCCACCTGCGTGCAGCCTGCCAAGTATGCCAACATTCCCGTGCGCCTGCTCAACACCATGGATCCTACCGCCCCGGGCACTCTTGTCTCCAATGATACCGAGAAGGGCAAAATCAAGGCGGTGGCTGCAAAAGACAACATTACGGCCATCAAGATTAAGTCCAGCCGCATGTTGCTGGCCTATGGATTCTTGCGCAAGATATTTGAAATCTTCGAAAGTTACCGGACTAGCATCGACATGATTTGCACGTCCGAGGTGGGCGTGTCAGTATCCATTGACAACGTAAAGCACCTCAACGAGATTTTGGACGACCTGAAGAAATACGGTACGGTCACCGTTGACCGCGACATGTGCATTGTCTGCATAGTGGGTGACTTGGATTGGGAGAATGTGGGCTTCGAGACCAGGGCATTGGATGCCATGCGCGACATTCCCGTGCGTATGATTTCTTACGGAGGAAGCAACTACAACATTTCTTTCCTCGTCCGCGAGCGTGACAAGAAAGCTGCCTTGCAGGCATTGAGCAAGACGCTGTTCAATGAATAATGCGTTCCTGCGCGGGTTACTAAACAAAGCGTAAGCATAATCTTATGAAAGGGACATTCCCTATAGATAAATTCCAAAAGCTGCGCACGCCTTTTTATTATTATGATACAAAGGTGCTGCTCGCCACGTTGGATACGATCCGTGCCGAGCTGGCACATTATGACAACTATGCGGTACACTATGCCGTAAAGGCCAATGCCAATCCCAAGGTACTGCGTATCATCTGCGGGAGCGGATTGGGAGCCGATTGCGTGAGCGGCGGCGAGATTCGTGCCGCCATCCAGGCCGGATTCCCTGCCGGCAAGATTGTGTTTGCAGGGGTTGGCAAGGCCGACTGGGAGATTGGCTTGGCGCTGGATTGCGGCATCTTCTGCTTCAACGTTGAATCCATTCCCGAGTTAGAGGTAATCAACCAGTTGGCTGCCGCCAAGGGAAAGGTGGCCAACGTGGCTTTCCGCATCAATCCCGATGTGGGGGCGCACACGCATGCCAACATTACCACCGGTTTGGCCGAGAACAAGTTCGGCATTAGCATGAACGATATGGAGAAGGTTATCGGGCTGTCGCAGAAAATGAAAAACGTGCAATTTATCGGCCTGCATTTCCACATCGGTTCGCAAATACAGGACATGGGCGACTTTGCGGCTTTGTGTAATCGCGTCAATGAATTGCAGGATCGCTTGGAAATCCGCCGTATCCGCATTGCCCATGTCAACGTTGGCGGAGGGCTGGGCATAGACTACGCTTATCCCAACCGTCAGCCCGTGCCTGACTTTAAGCGTTACTTCGAGACCTTTGCGAACTGCCTGAAGTTGCGTCCGTACCAGACGCTTCATTTTGAGCCGGGACGTTCGGTAACGGGACAATGCGGCTCGCTGATTGCGCGGGTGCTCTACGTCAAGCAAGGAACTAACAAGCAATTTGCCATTTTAGATGCCGGCATGACCGACTTGATCCGTCCTGCCCTTTACCGGGCTTGCCACAAGATTGAGAATATCACTTCCGAAGAACCTGTGGAGGCTTACGACGTGGTGGGCCCGGTTTGCGAGTCATCGGATGTGTTTGGCAAGGCGGTTGATCTGAACCGCGTGAAACGGGGCGACCTGATAGCCATCCGCTCGGCCGGCGCCTACGGCGAAATCATGGCTTCTTCCTATAACTGCCGCGAATTGCCCAAAGGCTACACTTCCGATGAATGGGCGCAAGCGTGAGCAGGGAGCGGGGGCATGCATCCCGTCCGGGCTTGTCCAAAGATGGCTGTTTTTATTATAAAAAGTGTTATTTGCAGAACAAATTAGAGATGTTCTTGGTACATTTGCGCCAAGTTTAATTTTAACCGTACGATTATGATTACAGGAAAATTGCAAAACGCTATTAACGAGCAGATTACTGCCGAGTTGTGGTCTTCGAACCTTTATTTGTCCATGTCTTTCTTTATGGAAAAGGAAGGTTATAACGGCATGGCTTCCTGGTTGAAGAAACAGTCTGATGAAGAAAAGGAACACGCTTGCGAGATGGCTGCTTATATCATCAAACGTGGCGGGCAGGCCAAAGTGGACAAGATAGACGTTGTCCCCAATGACTTTGGCGCTCCGTTGGAAGTGTTTACCCAAGTTTACGAGCACGAATGCCGTGTATCTAAGATGATTGACGAATTGGTGGACGTTGCTTCTGCTGAAAAAGACAAAGCTACGCAGGATTTCTTGTGGGGCTTCGTTCGCGAGCAGGTAGAAGAAGAGGATACGTCG
Organism: uncultured Bacteroides sp.; assembly: GCA_964431195.1. Classification (GTDB taxonomy): domain Bacteria; phylum Bacteroidota; class Bacteroidia; order Bacteroidales; family Bacteroidaceae; genus Bacteroides. The sequence goes on along the minus strand of CAYSIQ010000027.1, from coordinate 801 downwards.
TCAAGCATCGTAGAAATGATAAAGAAAGCCGGCGCCGCCGGTTTGTATTACGTGGATGCTAAACTGGGCGAGCGTTAAGGCGGAAACGGCGCATCATTCATGCCGCTATTATTGAAGATGGGTTGACAGGCTTGTGCATCCAGGGCGCAAGCCTTTGTCATGTGGCTGCATCAGCTAAAGCGGCGCGGAACATTGCCGCCAATGAAAAATACTGTCACGTTACCTGTCCTTTTTTCAAGGCATTCTTATCCCAAGCCCACGTCAATCATTAGCGCCGGGAAAGAGGCTCACGGCAAAAAGCAAGGCGGATGCCCGCATGCCGCCTGATTAATGAGCCAGCCTGATTCCCGTCGCCGACATCCCGAGGCAGCCGCATCGGCTCCCGTCTAATTCCTCCAATTTTACCCCGACGGGGACGAGACTTATCGGTTGGCAAGATGCCGGCAGCCGTCGTTTCCCCCCTATCCCGCCATCCTTGCCGGCGTATCCGGCATCAAGATACAAGGCTTCCCCTTATCCTCATTCATGGGCAGCGACCTCTTTCAAGCCGCGCGCGCTGGCAGGCATTGCCCCACAGGCGAGCGCGGCTTTCGTTTTGGCACAGGCTTGAAGCCGTTCTTGCGCCCGTAGCCGTTTTTGCCGCGTTCCTTTGCCCGACGGGCATCCATGCCCTTGCGGCATTTCTCGCGTGGCTTTTTGTCCAAAGCCCCTCCCCTCTTTCCATCCATTATCTGCCGGCTTCCCCCCTCACGGGCATTACGCTGCCGGGGGGCACGGCGAAGCGTGTCGAACGCCGGCGGC
>CAYSIQ010000026.1:0-24880 GCA_964431195.1 uncultured Bacteroides sp. | reverse complement strand
GTTTATCTTCAGACATACACATTATATATATAGGTTGATATTATTCGCGGGAATCCCCTTGCCGTCGCAGGAAGTTGCGCCCCAGCCACCGCCGCACGGGCTCGTCGTAGAACTTCAGGCAGAGCCAGGCCAGCAGGAGGCTGGCCGCGTATGCCGCCAGCGCCGCCGGCCACGCCTCGCCGATCGTGCGGCATCCCCGCCTGACGAGCCAGGCGTAGAACAGGTACATCACGGGGTAGTGGACGGCGTAAAGCGGGTAGGAAATGTCGCCGGCGAGCCGGCACAGCCGGGAAGCGAGCGGCCCCGCGGCCTGCCCGGAGGCGGCCAGCCACACCAGCAGGGGGAACGCGAGGAAGATGCAGGCCGCTTCGTACAGGCCGTTCAGGCTGACGGCGGCCTTGCCCTCTATGCAGGGGACGCAGAACAGCGCGGCCAGCGCCGCCCCGCACAGCCAGAAAGACCCCCCGGCCTTGGCGGGCCTGAAGCGGCGCGACAGCAGCACGCCCAGCGTGAAGGGGAAAAGCATCCGCAGCAGCCCGCCCGCGAAGTTGGCGGCGTCCAGCCTCCAGCCGACCCCGAGCATGCCGTAGCCCGCCGCGTCGGACAGCGCGAACCACGCCAGCCCCGCCCCCGACAGCGCGGCCAGCGCCGCCAGCCCCCTGGCGCCCAGGCGCCGGATGAAAAAGGCGTACAGCAGGTTGCCGATGTACTCGAAGAAGAGCGACCAGCTCGGCCCGTTCAGCGGGAACATCTCGCCGTTGCCGCGCACCTCGTAGCGCGCGCCCGGAGCGGCGGGGATGAAAAGCAGGGCGCACAGCAGGGCGAGCATGGCCGCCGGCGCGCCGGCGCGGGTGCCGTCCCACCGCGCGGTCCCCTGCAGCAGGAAAGACACGGATCCCAGCACGGCTCCCATCGCGGCCATCGGGTGGAGGCGCGCCAGCCGCCGCCTGAAGAAGCCGCCTATGCTCATGGTCTTGCCTATCCGCCCGTCGTAGGCATACCCGACGACGAAGCCGGACAAGATGAAGAAAAAGTCAACGGCCAAGTAGCCGTGGTTAATGACCGCGACCGGAGCGCCCCCGCCCGCAAAGGACAGCCCCTCGAAGATGTGGTAAAGCGCCACCAGCAGGGCGGCCACCCCGCGCAGCCCGTCAAGCAGCTCGTAATGGGGCTTCGTGCCTGCAAAGGCGGAGGAAGGAATGCTATTCATATAAGTAAGTTTTTCGCCAGTCCGGCATGCGGGCGCAAATTTACGCAAAATGCCGGAAATCCCGCCGCCGGGAGGGCGGATGATTGCGTGGCGCGGCACGGGAAAGCCGCCCCGGGGAAATGGCAGGGGAATGTTGATAAATGTTATATTTGCAGGCGCGGCGGATAGTTTTCAGACGCTTTGGGCGATTATTCACTATCTATTTTCTACATTTGCGGCATATAAAAGGAAAATGTGGCTTGCGGCGGCGATGCCCGTCCCCGTTTGCCCGAGCGGGCCGCGCTTTTGGGAAAATGCTTCAATTAGACCGGAACGATATGGGAAAGCTTTATGTAGTGCCTACGCCTGTCGGCAACCTGGAAGACATGACGTTGCGCGCCATCCGCATCCTGAAAGAGGCCGACCTGGTGCTGGCCGAGGACACGCGGACGACGGGCGTGCTGCTGAAGCATTTCGGGATAAAGAATGCCATGCAGTCTCACCACATGTTCAACGAGCATCAGACAGCCGCTTCGCTGGCTTCGCGCGTCAAGGCAGGCGAGACGGTGGCCTTGGTGAGCGATGCGGGCACGCCCGGCATTTCCGACCCGGGCTTCCTGCTGGTGCGTGAGTGCGTAAGGCAGGAGGCCGGCGTGGAGTGCCTGCCCGGCCCGACGGCTTTCGTGCCCGCGCTCGTGGCTTCGGGCCTGCCGTGCGACCGCTTTTGTTTCGAGGGCTTCCTGCCCCAGAAAAAGGGGAGAGCCTCCCGGCTGAAATCGTTGGCCGGGGAAGCGCGGACGATGGTGTTTTATGAGTCGCCTTACCGGTTGGCCAAGGCATTGGGGCAAATGGCGGAAAACTTCGGCGGCGGCCGCCGCGCCAGCGTCTCGCGCGAGATCTCGAAGGTGCACGAGGAAACGGTGCGCGGGACATTAGAGGAGCTGGCCGCGCACTTCGCCGAACACGCGCCGAAAGGTGAAATCGTGATCGTCGTGGCTGGCAAAGAAGATTGATGGATGATATTTTACCAACACATAAAAATGAAAACGGATATGAAGAATTTAGTAGCATTCGTGGCATGTGCAGCCGTGTTGGCTGCCTGCAACAACCTTTCGGGAGGTAGCGAACAACTCAAGGCCGAGAATGATTCGCTCCAGGCCGAACTGAACCAGCGGAACGCTGAATTGGACGATATGATGGGGGCCTTCAACGATATTTCGGAAGGCTTCCGTCAGATTAACGCGGCCGAAAACCGTGTAGACCTGCAACGCGGGGCGGCTGCGGAGGGAGCGCCCGACGCCAAGGAGAAGATTGCGGCCGACATCGAATTCATCCAAAAGCGGATGGAAGAAAACCGCGAGCAAATCAACAAGTTGCAGGAAATGTTGAAGAGAAGCAAGAACCAGTCGGCAGAGTTGCAGAAGGCCGTGGAGCAGCTGACGCAGGAACTGGCAGCCAAAGCCCGGCGCATTGAGGAACTCCAAGCTGAGCTGGCAGCCAGGAATATCCGCATCCAAGAGCTTGACTCTGCCGTCACCGGCCTGACTGCCGACAAGGAGAAGCTGGCTTCCGAGAACGAAGCAAAGGCCAAGACCGTGGCCGAGCAGGACAAGGCCCTGCACACGGCATGGTTCGTGTTTGGCACCCGCAAGGAACTGAAGAACCAGAAAATCCTGACCAACACCGGCCTCTTTAGGAAAGGCGAGGCGATGCAGGATGCCGGCTTCAACAAGGATTATTTCACGCAGGTGGACATCCGCACCACCAAGGAAATCAAGCTCTACTCTAAAGGCGCGGATCTTATGACCAGTCACCCGGCAGGCTCGTACACGCTGGAGAAAGACAGTAAAGGCCTCCTCACGCTGAAGATTACCAATCCAAACGAATTCTGGAGCGTGTCGAAGTATTTAGTGATCTTGGTGAAGTGAGCGGATAACGCTCGGACACGGTAGGAGCATACGAAGAAAGAGGATTTCCAGCAATGGAATTCCTCTTTCTTGTGTCCGGGAGACAGCCTGCGTATCCAAAGGCCGTCAGGGGGGATGCGTCCTACTGCCTTTGCATCTTATCCCTTTTCCTGTTTGTTATCTGGAGCGCCGCTCTTTTAATAATTTCTCATAAATCCCGGCATCGTCCTCCAGATAACAACAAAGGACAACATTCCCTTTGTATTTGCCGCTTTCAATGTGTCGGGAAATGGTGTCTAATGCAATCTGTGCCGCAGCTTCGCGCGGGTAGCGGTACGCACCGGTGCTGATGCACGGAAAGGCGATGCTGAGCAAGCCATTGTCTTCGGCCAAAGCCAAGGCTGTATCATAGCAAGAAGCAAGCAATTCTGCTTCATGGCGTGTCCCGCCCCTCCACACCGGGCCGACCGTGTGGATGATTTTCTTGCACGGAAGTTTATAGGCACCTGTCATTTTGCTTTCTCCTGTCGGGCAACCGCCCAAAGTGCGGCATTCATCCAATAGCTCCTTGCCGGCTGCGCGATGTATGGCTCCGTCCACGCCGCCGCCTCCCAACAGGGAGTTGTTGGCGGCATTCACAATGGCGTCCACGCATAGCCGTGTGATGTCGCCGGTAACAATCTGTATCCTCTTTGCTGTGTCTTCCATATTGTTTCGCATTAGCTGTTAATCATGGGTTAGTTTCCTTAATCCTCCATGCACGCGCGGAGCGCGGACGGTGCAGTACGGCGGGAATGCCGTACTTGCATGCGCCAAACGCGGTGCAGGCATTTGCCGCGCGGTTCTCTTTATGGCCGTTCCTTTATCCCCGGGTTTACGCAAGCCCTGGCATTCCTTTCCAGGGTTTCCCCTGCAATGGCAAACGTGGGGGAAAACAAGGGGCGCGCCGGCGGGAAAGGCGGCGCGCCCTTTTGCTGAAGCTGCAATAGTGGCTCTATTTTAGACCCAATTGTGCCTTGACTTTGGATGTTACATCTACGCTTTGCGTGCCGATATACGCTACCGGCGTGCGGCTGATGTCAAAAATGTAAACAACGTCTTCTGCCTTGCCTACGGCTTGGACTGCCTGGTCTATTTTTTGATAGATGGGTGTCAGCAGCTCTTGTTGCTTTTGCTGGATGGACTGGTAGGCCTCCTGTTGGAACTGTTGCTGGCGTTGAGCCATGTCCTGCAACTCTTTCTGGCGGCGTTCGGCAATGTTCTTCGGCAGCGAATCTTGTTGTTGCAGAAACTCTTGGTACTTCTTGTTCATTTCCGTTTCCGTGCGTTCCATTTCGGTTTGGTACTGCTTGCTCATCGCGTCCAAATCGGCCTGAGCTTTGGTAAACTCGGGCATGACGGTAATGATTTCCTGCGAGTTCATGTGAGCGAACTTGACTTGTGCCATCATTCCTAACGGGAGGAAAAGCATGGCTGCGGCAATAACTACTTTCTTTAGCATAATGTTTGTTTGTTTTAGATTATAAAGTTGTTGATTTCATACGGCTTATTTCCCCATCCACCCGATCACCAAGTCGCTGATGTCAATGTCAGGCGTGGCGAAGATGATGCTTGTGGCAGAAGCGCGGTCTGCCACCACGTCTATGCCTTCATCGATGGCTACGGCTTTCACTGCTTCATAGACGGCATCTTCAATGGGGCGCATCAGCTCATTGCGTTTCTTGGCCAGCTCGCCTTCGGGGCCGAAGTATTTGCGGCGCAGTTCCGAGGCGGCCTTTTCCTTTTCCACGATTTCGTTCTCTTTCTGCGTCTTTAGCGCATCGCTGAGGCTTTTGCTTTGCTTCTGGTAGCTTTCGTAGAGGGCTTTTGCTTCATTAGAGAGTTTCTCCACCTCGGCCTGCCATTGCTTGGAGGCCTCCTCCAGCTGTTTATTGGCGTTTTCATAGGCAGGGATATGCTTCAGGATGTATTCCATGTCAATCAGCGCGAAAGACTGTGCGTTGGCTGTGGCAACCGTCATCAGCGCAACCAATAGCAGTAAGATTCCTTTTTTCATAACGTCATGTTTGTTAGCTTGGTTAAAACTCTTGTCCTAAGATAAAGTGGAACTGGCTTCCGCCGTATCCGCTTGAACCACGTATCTTGTCGAAGCCATAGGCCCAGTCGATGCCCATCATGCCGATCATGGGGAGGAAGATGCGGACACCGACACCCGCCGAACGCTTCAGGTCGAATGGGTTGAAGTCGCCTACTTTTTCCCAAGCGTTGCCGGCCTCTACGAAAGTCAGGGCATAGATGTTGGTACTGGTTTCCAGCATCAACGGGTAGCGGAGTTCCAAGGCTAAGCGGGTGTAGGCATAGCCGCCGGAGTAGGGGGTCAGCGAGCTGTTTTCGTATCCGCGCAGGGCGATGAGCTCGGTCGCGTAGGTAGAGTAACCGGTCATGCCGTCGCCGCCCACGTCGAAAGTGCCGAAAGGCGACCTTTTGTTCTTGTTGTAATGCCCCAGCAAACCTACGTCCACACGGCTCATCAGCACGGGAGTATGGGTCACGGTGAATGGATCCATCAAAGGGATGTAAACTTTGGAACGGAACTTCCATTTGTGGTATTCCACCCAGCGGTTTATGCGGTTCAGATCCTCGCGGTTGCTGGTGTCGTATTGGCTGTAATCAATGCCGTCGAACAGAGAGTAGGGCGGCGTGAACTGTACGGAGAGCGAGAAATCAGAACCGCGGCGCGGGTAGATGGGGTTGTCATACGAACTGCGCGACAAGGTCAGGTTGAGGCTCAAATCGTTGCACTTGCCATCGGTCACGATGAAGTATTGCCAGTCGTTCAGGATGTAGCGTTGGTAAGCCAGTTCGGCGGTGAACTGGAAGTAGTCGTCGGGCCAGCGCAGGCGTTTGCCGAACATCACCGAAAGCCCCCACATCTGGAAAGACTTGCTGGGGTCGTAGAAGTTCTCGTAGTTCAGGTAGTTGCCGTAGTTGTACATGCCGTAGCCATACAGCCCGCTGTAAAAGCTGTTGTAATAGCTGTTCAAGTAGGCTTGGTTGTAATACTGGCTGCTGATGTCGGTCTGTTTGGAGTAGAAAGCCGAAATGGAGAATGCATTCGGGCGTTTGCCTCCGAACCACGGGTCGTAGAACGATATGCTGTACTGTTGGTAATATTTTGCATTGGTCTGCCCGCTGATAGTCAATGTCTGCCCGTCGCCTTGTGGCAGGATGCCCCGGTAGTTCTCGCCGGGGTGCAACAGGTTGGGCAGTGAGAAGTTGGTGAACTTCAGGCTCAGCTTCCCGATGACGCCCGTCTGTCCCCAACCGGCGGAGAATTCCACTTGGTCGTTAGGCTTCGATACCAGTTTGTAGCCGATGTCCACCGTTCCGTCCTCGGGGCGGGGCTGGATGTCGGGGGTAATCTGTTCGGGATCGAAGTGTCCCATCTGCTGAATTTCACGCATGGAACGCATCAAGTCTTCCCGGCTGAAGAGTTGACCCGGGCGGGTGCGCAATTCACGGCGGACTACATTTTCATACAGGCGGTCGTTGCCGTTGATGCTTACTTTGTTGATGGTGGCTTGGCGGCCTTCGAAGATACGCATTTCAAGGTCGATGGAGTCGCCCGCGATGTTTACTTCCACAGGGTCAAGGGTATAGAACAAGTAACCGTTGTTGTAGTAGAGGTTGCCGATGGCATCATCATCTGAGTTGAGGCGCTCGTCCAGCAACTTTTGGTTGTAGACATCGCCTTTCTTCATTTGCAGCATGAGATTGAGCTGTTCAGACGGGTAGAGGGTATTGCCCACCCACGTCACGTTGCGCAGGTAGTATTTCTGCCCTTCGTCGATCTCTATGTAGACATTTACTGTATGCTCGTCATACTGCGACACGCTGTCGCGTACAATCATGGCATCGCGGTAGCCAAACTCGTTGTATTTGTCAATGATGAGTTGCTTGTCGGCTTCGTAGTTCTCTTCCACGAATTTCTTGGCACGGAACAAGTTAACCAATTTGCCTTTTTCGTTGGTCTTCTTCATGGTACGTTTCAGCTTCTTGGTTGAAATGGCGTTGTTGCCGGCAATGGTGATTTGGTGTACCTTGATTTTTTCTTTCTTGTCGATGGTGATGTCTACATACACTTCGTCTTTCTTGTCGGGATTGTCGTGCTGCACGATCATTACCTCGGCATTCTTGAAGCCCTTGTCGTCATAGTAGCGCTTGATTAGTGTCTTGGCGCGGTCGATGGAGTTGGGGGTGATTTGATTGCCTTTCAGCAATGCCACGCGCGTTTCAAGGTCGTTGCGTTCAGACTTTTTTACACCGTGGTAGCGGATGTCGGTCACACGGGGACGCATGGACACGTGGATGGAGAGCCATATCTTGTCGTCCACGATCTTGTCGGCTTCAATGTGGACATCGCTGAAAAGCCCGTGCCGCCAGTAGCGTTTGGCAGCTTGGGTAATGTCTTCACCGGGGATGGTTATGGTTTGCCCTTTGGCTAAGCCTGAGATTCCGATGATGACATAATTCTCGTAGTTGTCCGCTCCATATACTTTGATGTCAGCTATCTCATATTTCTTGGGAGTGCCCGAGTAGAGGATCACAGGCTTTTCACCGTCGTCTGTGCTGTCTGCCTCCGCTTCTTGTGCCAAGGCATGTCCCGCGCTTCCCAAGAAGCAGGCTATCACCAACAATATGTAGAAAATACGGTATTGCATTTATGTATGTTTTTGGTTCTTAGGTTTTGTGCCCTTGATGTCTTGTTTATATATTCGTTTGCCGGTAATACCTTTGCCGCCTTTTCCATGTGCCATTACGCTTCCTTTCCCATTTGTTCGCTGGTCTTTCCGAAACGCCGTTCACGCTTTTGGTAAGCGGCAATGGCGCGCCTCAGTTCGTTGGCATCAAAGTCAGGCCAATAGGTATCGCAGAAGTATAGTTCGGTATAGGCACATTGCCACAACAGGAAGTTGCTGAGGCGCAGTTCTCCTCCTGTGCGTATCAGCAGGTCGGGGTCGGGCATAAAGTGCGTAGCCAAGTATGCAGGCAGGGTGTTGTCGTCAATGTCTTCGGGCTTGAGGTTGCCTTTGGCTACCTCGCGTGCGATTTGCCGGGTTGCCTGCGTAAGTTCCCATCGTGCCGAGTAGCTCAGCGCCAGCACCATGCACATGCCTGTGTTGCCTGCTGTATGCCGGATGCACAAGTCCAACCGTTCCTGCACATCCTGTGGCAGCTTGGCCAAATCGCCCACAGTGCGGAAACGGATATTGTTCTTCATAAAGGTTTCTTCCTCTATGTTGTCTATCAGCAGGTTCATCAAGGCGGCCACTTCAGTTTGCGGCCGGTTCCAGTTTTCGGTGGAGAAAGTGTAGAGCGTAAGGTATTCCACGCCCAGCCTGGCAGCCTCTTCGGCTATCACATGCACGGCCGCAGCACCGGCTTGGTGGCCAAAACAGCGTTCTTGCCCGTGTTCTTTGGCCCATCTCCCGTTGCCGTCCATGATGATTGCCACGTGACGGGGAATCCGGTCTATGTCGATTTGCTCTGTCTGTTGCATCATTTCTCCTATTATTAATAAGTCCAGGCGGCCGGCCGCAATTTGGCGGCTTGTCATTTCCGTGCAAATCCCAACCGGTTGAGCCGCCCGCGCCAGATGTTGACACTTCGGTTATCGGCCGATGCGGCTACTATATAGATGTAGTAGTCGTTGTCTACTGCCAGCGAGTAGGCATGCCCGCTTCCGATGCCTTCCGGCAGGATGAATTTCTTTGTCACCTTGTACCAAGCCAAGCCGGTTACCGATTCATAAATGCCAGCCATCTTTTCGCCAAACATATAGAATTGATCGCCATAATGGAGTATGGCCGGGTTGTTGCCCAGTTCGCTTGTCAGGCAATAGAGGGCATAACTTGTCCCGGTATCCATCATTGCCCACGAAAGGCCATCGTACCCCCATGGGATGATGTGCTCGCTTTCTGTACTGCCTACCACCATCACTTGTTCCAATCCGTTGGCCGTGTGGAAAATGGTAGCAGAAAGGTTCTTGCGTGGAAAATTGGCCGGCACGGTTCCGGCAGGGCTCCAGCCGCTTGTGTCGCTCGTGGCTGTGGCAAAACAGGCTGCGCCGTCCTCCTCTGTGATGGCTACCAGCCGGCCAGCAGAATGGCAGACCAGCGTTTCCACTCCGTTCAGCGCCTCTGCCGGTGTCCATTTGATGCCGTCGGCTGAGCGGTAAACTTCTCCCGTCCGGGTGGCAATGTACAGGCAATCGTCCGCCTGTATTATTTGCGTAAGGTCGGCGTCTGCCGGCATGTCAATTCCCGTCTCTTCCCACTCGTTGAAGTCGGCGGCTGACGTGCGGTAAGCTACGATGCTGTCTTTCACTCCGGCTACATATACCCACAATTCATTCTCCCAAACCGCTGCTTTGAATTGTACGCTATCCGAGGGGGCGAAAGGCAAGCCCAATGGCCGCGATGCCCACTGCACCGAGTCGGGAACCTGTTGATGGATGTTGATCTTCAAGTGGTAGTCACGGTAAGCCACCAAGTCGCCGGCATAGATGCGGAAGCGAAGCCCGTCGCCCGATGTAGCCCCGGTCAGGTTTTGGTAATTATTGATGTTCAGAATGGTATCAAGGTCGCCCGAGGTGACATAGCCTGTCACCATGAACGTATCAATCCGAATGCTGTCTATAATCGTGTCCGAGCCGACTGGCAACGAGTCTATGTTGTAAATCAGCCTGTTCAGCTGGTCAATCGCGAATGGATAGCTCACGCCCAATATGGTATCGAGGCCAAAGGCGTGTACCGTAGGGTCTGTGCTGGCCTCGTAGGCGTTGCTGTCCGAATCAAGGCACGAGCTCATCGCTATCGATGCAAGCAGGAAAAACGCGATTGCAGATAATAACTTTTGTCTCATTATTAATGACTGTATCTATTTACGAGTTGCAAAAATAGGAACATTTTTTGCGATAAACAGCGTTAAGGCTAAGTTTTTAGCAAAAATATAGATTATGGAGCACATTTTGCCGATTAGCCGCAGCCGGGCGGGGCGCATTTGGAGTGGGTTTTACACGTAAGTTCGGGATAAGGGGACAGCCGTAAACGCTATGCGGAAGATACCCGTGCCGCGTTTTCTCCATGCGCGCACGGAGCGCGGGCGGTGCAGTACGGCGGAAGTGCCGTGTGCGCATGGAGGAAACGCGGCGCGACAGGCAATTCCATGGAAGCATCCATGGAGCCGATGCAGCCTGAAAGCTTCGTTCAGCAGGTAAGTGGCGGCATCAATTCCAATGCCGGCGGGCAAAATAAGGCAAAAAGGATAGTCCGCAGGTATATCAAAGTTTCGTTTCTCCTTCTATAAAATTCTCCAAGAGGAGATGCTCGCCGTTGAATACCGCATAGGTGAAGTAACGGATCCAGTCTCCCAAAATCAGTATGCGGGCAGTGCCGCTCAACATCAAGTCTAGCTCGATGTGGCGGTGCCCATAAAGGAAATAGTTAATGTCGGGGTGAGTATTCAGGTAGTTTTTGGTGTAGAGCACCAAAGGCTCGCGGCTTTCGCCCATATAGTCCGGTTCTTTGCCGTTCACCCGTTTCAGCCGGCTGTGCTTGGCCCAATTCAGCCCCCATTCCACGCTCCAGCGGGGATGAATGGCGGAAAAGAGGGCTTGCAAGGTGTGGCTGTGGAAAAGCGCGCGCAACACCTTGAGCTTCCGGTCAGGGGCGTCCAGCCCGTCGCCATGAGCCAAGTAGAATTCTTTGCCGTATATTTCCGTGGTGATGGGGTGGCGGTGGAGAATGATGCCACACTCTTTCGACAGATAGTCGCCGCACCAGATGTCGTGGTTGCCCGTGAAGTAATGCACTTCGATGCCCCTGTCGGTCAGCTCGGAGAGCTTCCCGAGGAAGCGTGTGTAGCCTTTGGGCACAACGGTTTTAAACTCATACCAGAAGTCGAACATGTCGCCCAGCAGATAAATGGCGGCCGTGTCGTGTTTGATGCTGTCGAGGAAGTTTACCAGACGGCGTTCCTGTGTACGTCCGTGCTCAATGGCGAGCGAGCCCAAGTGCGCGTCCGAAAGGAAATATACGTTTTTCATTGGCGGCAGAGCCTTATGACAAATGGCTATTTAAACAACTCGTCCAAGTATTTGTAGAAAGCAGGGTCTTCGCCTACCACCACTTTGGCAATCTTGCCCTCGGGGTCGATGACAATCTTGGTCGGATAGCCTTCGATGGCATAAAGTTCGCTGACATCAGGGTCGCCTGCGTTGCGTACATGCAGCCAAGGCAAGTCATGCTCTTTCACGGCTTCCTTCCATTGCTCTTCGGTGTCGCGGCAGTCAATGCCAAGGATTTCCATATCGCTTTTATACTTGTCATAATATTTCTTCATTTCGGGTATGCCTTTGATGCACCATCCGCACCAGCTTCCCCAAAAATCGAGCACGACATACTTTCCGCGCAGCGACGAGAGGCTGAGGGCGTTGCCTTGCAGGTCTTTCAGCGTAAAGTCGGGAGCGGCCGCCCCTTCTGACACGGCTTTCTTGGCTTCGGCATGGGCGTTTTCTTTCCGGACGGCATTGTCTATGGCATGGTAGAGGGCGGCAAGCGGGCCGTTCTTCACTGTCTCAGCCATCTGGGACAGCAGTTCTTGTGCCACGGCAAGGTCTACTTGGGAGAGTAGATAGAGGGCTACGTCACTGTCAAGATGCCCGTGAATGTAATTAACTTTGGCCTCTCTTATTTGAAGATAGGTTTTTTGGGCAGTCTCAAGCACCGGACGCAGGGAATCGGCGGGCGTACCGGCTTGTTGCAGCTTGATGCTAACGGCGGAGATGGAGTCCAACTTCCCTTCCAAATCAGCCCAGCCTTTGACGGCTTCCGCATAGGCTGTATAGAACGGGCTGCCTTCCACCCGGTAGTCGTTGAAACTTCCGTTCAGAGTCAGTTTGTCATTGGGGAAGAGCAGGAGGTCGATGCGTTCGCGCATGTTGAAAGCCCGGTTGCCTGCCGGCTTGGGCATGAGCGTAACGGCCATCGGGATGGTGTCAGCATCAAGGCTGGTGGTGAATTTTCCCTGCTGCATGGGCAGCGTGTCTTGCCTGATGGTTCCGGCAAGGGTCAGGGAATAAGTCACAGGGTAACTGATTAGCAACAGGGTGTCGCTTCCCACCCCGGTCAGCGTGCCGCGCACCGTGGTTGTCTTCGAGGCAGACTGGCAGGCGCATAACAAGGCCACGCTTGCCATAAGGATTAATGTTTTCTTTTTCATAATGGTTGTTATTGTTTCATCGATTATTCTCTTTTGCATGGGCGAATCAGAGGAAGCCGAGCTCCAGTTTCGCTTCTTCGCTCATCATGTCTTTGTCCCATTCCGGTTCAAACACAAGGTTGACGTTGGCAGCCGACACGCCTTCGATAGACTCAATCTTCTGGCGGATATCCTCCATGATGAAATCGGCAGCGGGGCAGTTGGGGGCTGTGAGCGTCATGTCGATAGAAACATTGCCGTCATCGGTTGCATCTATGTTGTAGATTAGCCCCAAGTCATAGACGTTGACGGGGATTTCCGGGTCGTACACCGTCTTCAGCATGGCAACAATCTTCTCTTCCGTTTCATATTTGGCCATAACTTTACATTTAGCTGTTTCGGACGGGCAAAACTACAAAAATAAAGTGAAGTATGAAGAATGAAAGGGCAAGAATGCTGCATTCTTTCAGATTTTTCCTTCATCGTGGAAGCTGTAGTACTGCCCGTCTGTCACAATCACGTGGTCTATCAGGTGGATTTGCATCACTTCGGCGGCTTTTCGCACTTGTTCGGTAAGCCGGCAGTCTTCGTTGCTGGGGCGGATATTTCCCGACGGGTGGTTATGCACAAGCGCTATCTGCACGGCCCGTTTCAGCAGGGCTTCCCGCAGAATGGAGCGCACGTCCACCACGGTTTGGTTCAACCCGCCCTGGCTCATGCGGATGCGGTCTATCGCTTTGCCGGCCTGGTTGAGCAGCAGTATCCAGAATTCTTCGTTGGGCAGGTCGCACAGCAGGGGGTGGAAGATGTGGTAAATGTCGGCAGAAGAACGGATCTGTGCCCGTTCAGGCTGTTCCTGCAAGTTGCGCCGCTTGCCCAGCTCGAGGGCAGCCAGTATGGTGATGCTTTTGGCCGGTCCCAACCCTTTGAAGCGGGCAAAGTCATTCACTTCCCACTTGCCGAGCTGGTTGAGGTTGTTGCCGGATGCGGCCAGTACACGTTGCATCAAACTGACGGCGCTTTCTTCGGTGTTGCCCGAACCGATCAGGATGGCCAACAGTTCGGCATCGCTCAGGGCTTCCGCCCCTTTCTGTAGCATTTTCTCACGGGGACGGTCTTCTTCCGCCCATTGGTTGATGGCGAGTTTCATGTGTGGGAAGCGGTTGTTTTATTTGTAGAAATTCTTTTTAAATGCTTCGAATTCTCCCTTGCCGCATATGCAGCGCCTCCACCAGGCGCGGATAAATCCCGTGCCATAGCCGGCAAGCTGGATAAAGGCTGCAGCCGTTGCATAGATGCCGATGCGCAGGCTGCCGTTCTTAAGGGAAGCGTCCGTGCAGACCGCCAAGGCATAAAGAGCCGGAGGCAACAACGTGCAGGGGCAGGCCAAAGCGCCCGCCAGCAATGCCGCAGTGCCGGCCGTAAAGGCCGCCGGCAGCATGTGGACGAGTTTCAGCGATTCGGGATATTTCTTGTATAAGTTGATGCGGGCGATGCCCGAGTTGTGTACCTGCCTGAAGAATTTGCGGAAGTCGGTGCGCCGTTTGTGGTACACCCAGGCATCGGGGAACAGCCTGCACCGGTAGCCTCCTTTGAAGATGCGGATGCTGAAGTCAATGTCTTCGCCGAAGCGCATGCTCGAGAAGCCGCCCAGGCTGAGGTAAACGCCGCGCCTTACCCCCATGTTGAAGCTGCGCGGGTAGAACTTGTCCATCTTCTTCTTGCCGCCCCGGATTCCCCCGGTGGTGAAAAACGAGGTCATGGAGTAGTTGATGGCTTTCTGCACATCGCTGAACGAAGGGTGCGCGCGGTCAGGCCCGCCGAACGCGTCGGCAGGCTCGCGCTCCAATTCGTGTTCCACGGCGGCCAGATAGCCGTTGGGTAGGATGCAGTCCGAGTCTAATATAATAAGGTATTCGCCTCGGCTGTGTTCCGCGCCATAGTTGCGCGTCTGCCCCGGCCCCGAATTCGGCTTGACGTAGTAGGCAATGTCCAGTGCCTGGCGGTATCTGTTCGCCACCTCTTTGCAGGGAAGGGAAGAGCCGTCTTCCACCACCACCACTTCAAAGCCTTTCACTGTTTGCCGGGTGAGGCTTTCCAGCAGTTCGTCCACTTCGTCGGGGCGGTTGTACACGGGTATGATGAAGGAATATTTCATGGCTGTCTTTGAGCTTTTTAGTTCCGTTTCCACGTGGTTTCGGAAAGCAAAGATAGCATTTCGCTTTCAAATATGGCAAACCCGCCCTGTTTTTTGGGCGGAGCCATAGGGAAACGGCCTGGATTCGCCGTGCCGTATCGCCCGGCTTCCATGCGCGCATGGAGCGTGCCCCGTGCGTGTGCCGCCCGTGCTCCGTACGTGCATGGAGCATCGCCCTTGTCCCGCTGCTGCCTGGCTGTTACATTAAAGGGGAGCAGGAACTGCCTTATCCCATTTGCCGGCTGCCTTGGTCGCCTGTCTTGGCCAAGGGAGACAACCGGTTATGATTAAGGCTTGGCAACTGGAAGATCCACGCTTTCGCCGTGAGTGGCAAACGGCTGGCTTTTCAGATGAACGTGGCAAACGGAGGCTTTGGAGCGCCTTGCTTTCACGGGTTTTGCTTTTACGGGATATGGTCGCGTCCCGGCACATTGCCGTGAGGCGGCGAACGGAAAGCTGATGAAAAGGGGCCGTGCGCGTTGTCCCCACAGGATTTCTCTGCCGGTTAGTTGTTTGCGGCGGCGTGGAAACGTGAAAACTCTAAAAGGAAAATGTAAAAGCGGCGGGACAAAAAAGCGGAAGATGTGGAATCTTGGCATAAGAATCCGCATCTTCCGTTTAATTTGTGGCGTAGGAAAAATCTTTTCGCGGAAAATTTTCGAGGCTTACGCTTTTACACGGCTTACGTACGAACCGTCGCGCGTGTCGATTTCAATGGTTTCGCCTTCGTTGATGAAGAGCGGCACGCGAACCGTTGCGCCGGACTCTACGGTGGCAGGCTTCAGCGTGTTGGTGGCAGTATCGCCTTTCAAGCCGGGTTCAGTGTAAGTAACCTTCATCTGCACTTTCACGGGTACTTCGGCATAAAGCACCGTTTCGGTGGAAGCATCGGACACGATATCGACTGTCATGCCTTCCAGCAGGAAGTCTGCGCCGTTAATCAGGTCGTGAGCCACAGGGATTTGTTCGAAAGTCTCTTGGTTCATGAAGATGTAGTCTTCACCCTCCTTGTAAAGGAACTGGTGAGGGCGGCGCTCCACGCGCACGTCTTCCACCTTTTCGCCGATGTTGAAGCGGCGTTCCAGCACGTAGCCGTTAACCACATCTTTCAGCTTGGTGCGCATGAAAGTGTTTCCTTTGCCGGGCTTTACATGCAGGAAGTCGATGCAGAAATACAGCTTGCCGTCCATGCGGATGCAAGTTCCGATTTTAATGTCTTGAGCATTAATCATACGTAATCGTCTTTTTATATGGTTGGTTATTAAGTGAATCGGTCGTGTGAGGCCAAGTATTCGTTTCCTCGTTGCAAAAATAGTGCAAATCGGCAAAAAGCACAAGACTTTTGAGGGGAAATGAGTTATATCGCTTGCGTGTTTTGAAAAAACTCTCTATTTTTGCAGCCCGGAAACAGCCGAAATAATAACAATAAAAACCCTATAACCAATGAAAAGAACATTTCAACCCTCCAACAGAAAAAGAAAGAACAAGCATGGTTTCCGTGAAAGGATGTCTACTGCCAATGGCCGTAGAGTATTGGCTGCACGTCGCGCCAAGGGCAGAAAGAAGCTGACCGTATCCGATGAATATAACGGCGTGAAAGCATAAGGCAGGCATAGCATGCTTGAACCATCCGGCGGGCCGCAGGGCGCATATTCAGGAATGTGCATCGTGCGGCTCGTTTTTGCTTCCGGATGGGGAGGCGAAAGGCGGCTGTGCAAAATCGGGGCAGATAGGAAGCGTTGCCGCGCATATTTTCCTTTATATCCTAAGCAGGACTGCATCGTGCGCGAATCGTTCTGCGAGGCTTTGCTATGTTCGCTTCTGGAGACTGCCGGACTCGAAGCAGGTTCTTATAGCCAAAAAGAATTCCATGTTATCTCGCCGCCGGCTTCAGGTTGCCCTCCCGAGCGCATCAGCCGTCAAACTAAAGGGCTGCGATGCAAGGCCGGTTGAATGGAGCCGGTGCACCTTTGGTACAAGCAAGCGGGGCTTATCGGGCGGACAGCATGCTGCGGAACTGACGGGAACGGCCGTTCTATGGAGAGGAGTCGCTTTTCAAATATTCGTATGGTTGGGTACTTCTAATTCGCTGTTTTAATCATCCGTTTGACGAAAGGATAACATGGTTGAATGGCACTGACAGATTGGGCATGATTTTATAATTCTTCCTAAAAGATAAGTGCAAGATTAGCATACTTCAGCATTTCCTCTTATTTTTGGCAAACATTTTGCATAGTGCTTGATAGCGAACATATAATTATTCATTAAAAAAAGAAACGTGTATGGTAATAGGTATGCATTGGATTATTTTTATCGGTGTGGCCGTGGCCAGTTGGCTGGTGCAGATGAATTTGCAAAGCAAATTTAAGAAGTACTCGAAGATAGCGATGAGCAATGGGATGACGGGATGCGAAGTGGCCAGGAAGATGCTTCGCGATAACGGCATTTATGACGTGCAGGTCACTTGCACGCGGGGCCATTTGACCGACCACTACAATCCTGTTAGCAAGACCGTGAACCTTAGCGAAAGCGTGTATAGCAGCAATAGCGTAATGGCCGCAGCCGTGGCTGCCCACGAATGCGGGCACGCATTGCAGCATGCCCGCGCTTATGCGCCGTTGCGGATGCGCAGCGCTTTGGTGCCGGTGGTGTCGTTCGCTTCGCAGTGGGTATCGTGGGTTTTGCTTGCCGGAATTTTGTTCTTGAACGCTTTCCCGCAGTTGCTTTTGGCAGGCATCATATTGTTTGCCATGACTACATTGTTCAGCTTCGTTACCCTTCCGGTAGAGATTAATGCCAGCAAGCGTGCGTTGGTTTGGCTCAGCAGTTCGGGCATAACCAATGCCTACAATCACGACAAGGCCGAGAGCGCACTCCGTTCTGCCGCCTACACTTACGTGGTGGCTGCTTTAAGTTCCTTGGCAACGCTCATTTATTACGTCATGATATTCATGGGGCGCAGAGAGTGAGATAAGGTGAGGCTTGCATGCTATCCGCATCCCCTTGTTTCGTAAAAACGCTGTTCTTTTCGTTGCGTCCGGTTTACCTATCTGTTCTCGGTTTTGCATAGCCGCCTACGGGAAGTGAGGGAGTATTGTGGATAAAAAGAAGCAGCCGTTGCACAGCGGGCGGGGCTTGATGTTGTGGCGTTGTTCCGCCGTGCCTTGTCCTTATGGCGTTGCGGCGTCTCCATTTCCCCAACCGGCTGGCGGGTTACGTCCATGTCAGTCTTGTTGGCCGTCTCGGCGAGAGTTTTGCCAAGGCCTCCCTGCCATGCCGATAAGGCAAGCGGCTATCCGCCCGGCATCGATCTTCTTGCCGGGCAGTTGTTTGATGGGATATGGGTTGGCAAGATGCAGCCTTGCCGGGTCTTCAAGAATTTTCCATGCCGGCATTCGGTAGGCATCCACGCCCTCCAACGTCCTCACTGGCAGTCAAGCTACGCGGCATCGCGAGCCTTTCGGCCAGTACGCCGGACTTGCTGTGGTATCCCAAGGCTGCAGGCTGTCTTCATAAGGGCTGTATTCGGGGCATCAATCCAGTTAAACGCGATGTGAAGAAAGCGATTTGCCTGAAAGCCTCTTCCCCGTCCGAAAAGATAGCCATGGCTGGGGCTTTCTTATTTGCCGGGCATAAAAAATCACATTTTTTATGTACCTTTGCTTTGAATTATTGACGGAGGAAAAGGAACAATATGAAACCCGTTAGCGGGATCAGATAGTCAAAAGAATGTATTATAGAGAGTTGCACATATCGCGGGTTATTGGTGGCTTAGGGCATCCAATCTTTAAGTTATACGATTTCATTATGTGCGAGTTGTACACGAAGCCCGTTAATTTTTTGGAGCTGTGCGGGCATTTTCCCAATGGCTTAGTGACGAGCGAAAGGGATATTTTTCGTCCATGCCCGGTTCCCGGTTTTCCAGGCTTGGAGGTAATTGCTTCGGGCATGGCAGCAGAGTCTGAAGAGATAGGCACTAGGAACTGGTCGTTTTGGCCGAAGCCGGAGGGATGCCGTGCCTCCATGACCGGTCTCCTGTCCCATCGTCAGTCCGACGGCCGCCGTAAGGCTTCGGGCGGTTCATGCGAACAGGTTCGCGCACGTATGGCAAGGGGGATGGATGGCGGTGAGGATTATTCCTGGACAGGCTCCAAGCTGGCAGAGGCCTGCCGCGTGGCTTGCGGAAAACAGCCCATAGGCAGGATTAAGTCCGCACTGAGTTAATCCCGTCAACGGGTATAAGTAGTATGGTTGAACAAAGAATCCCCCTTGCGTTGGGTACCGAAGACATCGGGAAACTGCTGAAGCAATATTCGTTCCCGGCAATCATTGCCATGGCTGCTTCCTCCTTATATAATATAATAGACAGCGTCTTCATCGGTCATGGCGTAGGTGCTTTGGCTTTGTCCGCGCTGGCTTTGTCGTTTCCGCTTATGAACCTCGGTGCGGCTTTCGGGTCGCTGGTCGGAGTGGGTGCTTCCACGCTGGTTTCGGTGAAGTTGGGGCAGAAAGATTACGCCACGGCACAACAAGTGCTGGGCAATGTCTTCGTGCTCAATATCTTGTTGGGCTTGGCGTTTACGCTGGCCGTGCTGCCTTTTCTTGACTCCATTCTCTATTTCTTTGGCGCAAGCGAGGGCACAGTGGGGCTTGCCCGCGATTTCATGGAGGTTATTCTGATCGGCAATGTGGTTACTCACCTCTATTTTGGGCTTAATTCAGTGTTGCGGGCATCGGGGCATCCCCGGAAAGCGATGCGTGCCACCATCTCAACGGTGTTGGTTAACTGTGCATTGGCTCCTTTGTTTATCTTCGCGTTCGGTTGGGGCATTCGCGGGGCGGCCTTGGCTACCATTTTGGCGCAGTTGTGTGCCTTGCTGTGGCAAGTATCCTTATTCCGCAATCCGCAGGAACTGTTGCATTTCACCAAAGGCATCTTCCGTTTGCGCTGGAAGATTGTTTTGCCTTCGTTTGGCATTGGCATGTCGCCATTCCTGATGAACCTTGCCGCCTGCCTCATTGTCATCGTCATCAATCAGGGGCTGAAACGCTATGGGGGCGACATGGCCATCGGTGCTTACGGCATTGTCAACCGGCTGGTTTTCATCATTGTAATGGTGGTGATGGGATTCAATCAAGGTATGCAGCCCATTGCGGGATACAATTATGGAGCAAAGCAATACGGCCGCGTCACCAAGGTGCTGTACCTTACCATTATATATGCCACTTGCGTCACTACTTCCGGTTTCTTGGCCGGCATGTTCTTTCCTCGCTTGGTTGTCGGCATCTTCACTACCGATGAGACACTGATAGACATTGCCGTGAAAGGTTTGCGCATCGTGATCTTGTTTTTTCCCATCGTTGGTTTCCAAATGGTTGCATCCAATTTCTTTCAGAGCATCGGCTTGGCCAATAAAGCCATATTCCTGTCTCTTTCCCGGCAACTGACTGTTTTGCTGCCTTGCCTGCTCATCCTGCCTCATTTCTTTGGCGAGCTGGGCGTCTGGTACAGCATGCCGGTATCCGACTTTATGGCCAGCCTGATCGCAGCCTGCATGTTATGGAGGCAGTTCAAACGATTCCGTACTGGAAACAGCCCTGATTGATAGAATTTATTGGGAATGTTGGCTTCTTTTCCTTGGAAATTATTACTTTTGCACATATTAATATGAACAAAAAAGAAGTAGAATGATTTCCTTTACAATTTGCTTGTTGGCTTTGGTGGCCGGCTATTTCCTTTATGGACGCTTTGTGGAACGGATATTCGGGCCAGACGACCGCAAGACGCCGGCATTGACAAAGACAGACGGGGTGGACTATATCCCGTTGCCCACGTGGAAGATTTTCATGATTCAATTTCTCAACATTGCAGGACTGGGGCCTATATTCGGAGCTATCTTGGGAGCCAAGTTCGGCACTTCTTCCTACCTGTGGATTGTATTTGGCAGCATCTTTGCAGGGGCGATGCACGACTATTTGTCAGGAATGCTTTCGCTCCGCCACGGTGGCGAGAGTCTTCCTGAACTGGTCGGCCGCTATTTGGGCATGACTACCAAGCAAGTGATTGGCGTTTTTTCTGTGATTCTGATGGTGCTGTTAGGCTCTGTGTTTGTGGCAGGCCCGGCAGGCTTGTTGGCTAATCTTACTCCCGATGCGCTCGATACGACATTTTGGATTATTGTGGTATTTGCTTATTATGTGCTGGCTACCATGTTGCCTATTGACAAGATTATCGGCAAGGTCTATCCCCTTTTTGCCATGGCGTTGCTCTTTATGGCATTGGGCATTTTGGTGATGCTCTATGTCAATCATCCTGCTTTGCCCGAATTGTGGGACGGGCTGGAGAATACGCATCCCGATGCTGCCACCCTGCCTATATTCCCCATTATGTTTGTCAGCATTGCATGCGGTGCCATTAGCGGTTTCCATGCCACGCAAAGCCCGCTGGTGGCACGTTGCATCAAGAGTGAACGTTACGGGTGTCCCGTATTCTATGGGTCGATGATTACCGAAGGGATAGTAGCCCTGATCTGGGCGGCAGCCGCCACTTATTTCTTCCACGAAAACGGCATGGAGGAAAGCAATGCCGCCGTTGTTGTGGACAGCATCACAAAAGGATGGTTAGGGATGGTAGGCGGTGTGCTGGCCATTTTTGGCGTGATTGCCGCGCCTATCACCAGCGGCGACACGGCTTTCCGTTCGGCACGCCTCATCGTGGCAGACTTTTTAGGCATAAACCAAAAGCCTATCCGCAAACGCCTGTATATCTGTGTGCCTATGTTTGTGTTGGCTGCAGGACTGTTGCTTTACAGCTTGCGCGATGCCGATGGCTTCAACATCATTTGGCGCTACTTTGCATGGTCTAACCAGACCTTGGCATCGTTTACCCTTTGGACTGTGACGGTCTATTTAGTAAAGGTGAAAGGAGGACAGTATTTTTACGTATCCTATCTTCCGGCCTTGTTTATGACAGCGGTATGTACCTCTTACATGTGTGTGGCTCCCGAAGGCTTCGGGCTGGCTCCCGGCAAGTCGTTTGGCATTGCTCCGTGTTGGGCGCCCTACATCGGCATCTTGGCGGCTGTCATGGCTGCGGCTTGGTTCTATGTCTGGTACTTCAAAGCGAGGAAGAAGCCGGATTGATTTCTTATCCTTGATTTTTTAATTCTTAATCGATAATGTTATGAAGAAATGTATGTTGGTAGTTTGCATGTTGTTGGCCGCTGCGGCCGCACATGCGCAATTTGAGAAAGGTAAGTGGGTCGTAAATTCCGGAGTGACGGGGATGGGGCTGACGTATGACACACAAGATGACAAGACTTCGTTCGGGCTGGATGTGCAGGGCGGCGCCTTTCTGCTGGACAATATAGCCTTGCTGGTTCATGGCGGGGCGCAATGGAATGGAGGGGATGATTGTGACATCTATTCTCTCGGCGTGGGCGGCCGTTATTATTTCGACCGTGTGGGCATCTTTTTGGGAGCGAACGTCAATCTGGATCGTTGGGACGGGGATGGCTGGGATGACACGAAGTTCTCTTTCGGCATGGAGGCGGGTTATGCCTATTTCCTGTCTCGAACCGTAACCATAGAACCGTCTATCTTTTGGAATGTTGATGAAGACCGTTCCAAATTCGGATTAAAACTGGGCTTCGGCTTCTATTTCTAAGTCTATCTTGAGAAATGGGGTGGGGGAGTGCCCCCATCTGCAAAGGATAGCGGCAGGCAGGATGCTATATCTGCCCATGGATGCACGTGAATCGTGAATGTTTTGCCATTTTTCAAGATGGTTTCCTCCATGCGCGCACGGAGCACGGACGGTGCAGTACGGCGAGAACGCCCTGCGTAGAAAGGGGGATACAAAAAGCCAACTAATTCATACTTGATTGTGGATTAGTTGGCTAATTCATGCTATTTACCGAATATCCCTACATACATGTATATAGCAACCAGCCTTATACGTATGCCGCCTGTCAAAGGCCGGCGCATTCACAAAGGTTATGGCATCGAGCCGTCATTTTGCCCTATCCCGGGCTCACCGTATGAAATGGGTGCGAAGCCGTGGCTCATACGCCGGCTTGTCAATGCTGTTATCTTTGCCTTTCTTTATGCATTGAAGCATCCACGCCATGTTCTCACCGAGCGAGCGCATAGTCTGCAATCCTTCCGCATCTTTCTGCACATCATCGGGGGTGAACCCATGGACGGAGTTCCAATATTGCGATGAAACGACTGGCATATTGCAGATGGTGAAGAATTGGTTGAGCGATTCGAAAGTGGCGGACGCGCCGCCACGGCGGCACGACACCACGGACGCGCCAAGTTTGCCTGCCATCTCATTTTCCTTGCAGAAAAACAGGCGCTGGGCAAACGATAGAATTTGGCCTGTCGGGTTACTGTAATAGACAGGCGAGCCGAGTATGATTGCATCGAACTCGTTGAGGCGGGATTGCAAATCTTTCACGATGTCGTCTCTGAAACAATGCCCGGTTTCGAAGCATTTCATGCAGGCAATGCATCCTGCCAGCGGCTTTTTGCCGAGATAAATTAGTTCAGTTCCGATGCCGTGCTTATGCAGGATGCCGGCCACTTCTGACAGGGCGGTGAATGTACAGCCATGTTCATTGGGGCTGCCATTGACCAACAGGACTTTCATCGCTTTCAGAATTTATCGGCGAGCGCAGCCGCTTGCGCACAGCCGTCGGTTTTGTTTATATCTCCCTCTGCAAACACGCCAGGCACAAGTACCTCTCCGGCAACATCCCATTTCAACAGGGCTGCCGTGCGTTCCATCGGAATCTTTACCCCGTCCATGACGGTAACATCATGTTCCTCGCAGCAACATATCAGCCCCATCTTTTTGCCGGCGACATCCTTGCCGCCGATGACCAAAGAGAACACACGGTCAATCACTCCTTTGATTTGCGCGGGGATTGAATACCAATATACAAGCATGGCATAAACCACTGCATCGGAATCAAGAATGCGGGGGGCGATCAGGTTGAAATCATCATCGAACGAACACGCCTTTCCTGTCTTGAAACAGGTCATGCAGGCGTGGCATCCTCCGATTTCCATCATGGCGGCATCGAAACGCGCCACTTCGTGGCCTTTGGCTTCTGCCGCTTTGACGAAGGCATCCACCATTGCAAAGGTGTTGCCGTCCTTGCGCGGGCTTCCTGTGATTACTGTGATTTTCATTTCTTTATGGTGTTAGAGTTTTGGTTATACGCTTTGGCGACGCATTTCCATTCACCGTCCAATTTCAGAAGAAGAAGGAAATCGGTGAAGTCGATGCGGCCGCCCCATTGTTCTTCAAGCACCCTCGCCACGGCCACCGTTTCCTCCACGGCGAGCACATCTATCCGGGCTTTAAAGCCGTCTCCGGCGCCAACGGTATCTACATTGTGGTAAAACTGCTCGATTGAGCCGTGTTCCAGTACTCCGTCCAGCATGCCGAACAGCACGGCATCGTCGGTAAACAGTGTCTTCGCATGCTTGCTGTTGCCCTCGGCGACGCTTTTCACAAACTTCTCTGCGGCCTTATACACTGCCTCGTATTCTTTTATTTCACTTCGCATAATTGGTTGGTTTTTTTGTTTGACTATCGGCTGCAAAGTTAGAATAGTATTTCCATACGTGCAAGTGCCGAAGAATTATCCGGTATTATATTCTTCTGCATTATTCTTACTGTATGGATGCCCGATGTTGCCGAATTAGATGGACAGGCCTGGCTCTTTCCCGTATGGAGGGATTATTTGGCGGAGGCGGCGGGAATGTTGAATGGAATCCGTATTTTTGCCTTGTCAAACCTTTCACGCATGGATATCTGGGACAAAGAGAAGCGTTCTGCCGTCATGGCGAAGGTACGAAGCCGGGACACGAAACCGGAATGGATTGTGCGCCGCTACCTGTTTTCTCGCGGTTACCGTTACCGCAAGAACGTGAAGAAATTGCCTGGCACGCCAGATATTGTGCTGCGCAAGTATGGCATCGTGATCTTCATCCATGGATGCTTTTGGCATGGGCACGATGTGGACAGCCATATTCCATATTCCAACAGCGAATATTGGCAGAAAAAGATTGAGCGAAACAAGCAGCGCGATGAGCGCAACAAGTCGGAACTGAAAAGAATGGGGTGGCGGGTGATGACGATTTGGGAATGCCAGTTGAAGCCTGCGGTACGGCAGCAGACACTCTTGGAAATGGAATATCATATCAACCATACGTATTTGGAGAAGTTCGTGAGTAAGAAGCCTAAAACGTATGATGCGGAAGAAAATGCGCTTAACGTGGCAGCTGAAAGTATAGTGAAATACAGGGAATAGA
>CAYSIQ010000025.1:23396-24907 GCA_964431195.1 uncultured Bacteroides sp. | reverse complement strand
TGTCCGCCGCCTGCTCCGACGACGACGAGGCAAGCCCCGGGCTGGAAATCAACGCCGCCGACACGGGCTTCGAGGCGGACGGGGGCGAGGGCGGCATCAGCATCGCCTCGATGGGCAAGGTGGACGCTGCGGCCGACAAGGACTGGATCGAGATCACCTCGGTGGCCGACGACTCGGTGCACTTCCGGGTGGCAGCCAACCCCGACGCGCTGCTGCGCACCGGCAAGATCGCCGTGACGGGCAGCGGCGGGCGCAAGGAAGTCACGATCCTGCAGAAAGGCTCCTTCTTCTCAATGGACGTGCCCGAAGGGGGAATTGAATTCAGCGGGCTGGGAGGCGAGGAACGCTCCGTCGCCTTGGAGTACGTCATGAAAGGGGCAATGGAAATCTCCATCGAAAGCGGCTACGACGAAAGCTGGCTGAAGGTAACGCAGGAAGAAGGGCGCGTCGTCTTCACGGGAACCGTGAACGAAACCAACGCGCCGAGATCAACCGTAGTAACCGTCAAGGCGGGGGGAAAACGCGTTAATGTCGAAGTTACCCAAAAGGCCGTAGAATGGGTAAGAGTTACGGAGTCATGGACGAATGCAACGGAAACAGGCCCCGAAGTTATCTTTTATTCAAATCATACCCGAACTACCGTTTTCAATCCCTCTGAAATAGAGGAATACGACCACGACTGGTATATAGAAAAGCATGGAGAATGGGGAGATTGGATTTCGATCATATCGGGAGAAAGTTCATCAACGGGGAAGAAATGGGCTGGATTTGATATTGACCCGAATGACACCGGGAAGAGCCGCCATGTCGCAGTGGATATTATGGCACAGGGCAAGGCGGTTCAATCGTACACTGTTTGGCAATACCCTGTGGACAGAGATGGCGAATATTTTGAGGGGACATGGACATTGCATTCCTTGAACGATGACTTCTCGCCGCAAGACACCGAGATACAGATCTCCAAAAACAACGCAGGCTCCACGGGTGATCTCTTGATCGTCGGGCTGGATCAGCAGTTCACGGATCAAGATCCGGCGGCGGCGGCTTTTAATGACATCAGAGCTCATCCGGGCGTGGAGATGATGTGCCAAGATTTGGAGTTTTCAGTAATCTCCAACAACGACAGCCAAGAGTACGCCTTGTGGATTGTGCCGCTGAGCGAGGAGCTAAGCCTGGTGCGCAACACCAACGGCGGGTGGAGCTGGGAGTACGACCGCGACACGGAGACCCTCGTGGTCAAGCCGAACGACTATATCGCCACGACCCTCCCCAATGCCAACGACGGCATGCAGTTCCCGGGCTTCGGCGTGATAGGCTATAACTCCGTCCTCGGCAGATACGTGAACTTCGGCTTGGGCGTCTATTTCCCCGACCCGTCGCGCGGCACCGTCTGGCTGGAGAGGGCGGCCGAATAGCCCCGTTCGCCCCGAACAGGAAAGGATTTCCCGCTCCCCCGCCGGGGGGCGGGATTCTTTTTGCCCGCGCGCCGCCGCCTCCATGCCTGCATGCCG
>CAYSIQ010000025.1:16203-23296 GCA_964431195.1 uncultured Bacteroides sp. | reverse complement strand
TGCCTGCATGCCGTTTCCGCCGCGCGGCGCGGCGCGGCGAGAATATATTCCCCCGCGCAATGCGAACATGTCCCCATATGTTGCTATCTTTGCAGCGTTTTTCCAGAAAAAGAAGCATGCCCATGACAGAAGCCATCCAAGACGCCCGCGCGGCGGCCTGCCGCGAGCGGGAGATCGACCGCGTCACCTTGGCAGGCGGCGCGGCCAACCTGCTGCTGCTGGTGCTCAAGTTCGCGGCCGGGGCGGCGGGGAACAGCGCGGCCATGCTGGCCGACGCCGTCCACTCGCTGTCGGACTTCGCCACGGACATCGTGGTGCTCGTGTTCGTGCGCATAGCCAACAAGCCGGGCGACAAGACCCACGGCTACGGCCACGGCAAGTACGAGACGCTGGCCACGGCCATCGTCGGCCTGCTGCTGCTGGCGGCGGGCGCCGGCATCCTGTGGAACGGGGCGCGGGCCGTCGCGGGCTTCGCCGGGGGGCAGCCGGTAGGGAAGCCGGGCGCGGTGGCGCTGGCGGCGGCCTTGGCGAGCGTCGCGGCCAAGGAGCTCCTCTACCGCTACACGGCGGCGGCGGGGCGGCGGCTGAACTCGCAGGCGGTAGTGGCCAACGCGTGGCACCACCGCAGCGACGCGTTGTCGTCCGTCGGCACGGCCGCCGGCATCGGCGGAGCCGTCGCCTTGGGCGAGGGCTGGCAGGTGCTGGACCCCGTCGCCGCCGTGGCGGTGAGCTTCTTCATCATAAAGGCGGCCGTGCAGCTGCTGGGCCCCTGCCTGAGCGAGCTGGTGGAGCACTCGCTGCCCGAGGAGCTGGAACGCCGGATTACGGACGCCGCGCTCTCGTTCGAGGGCGTCAGCGAGCCGCACAACCTGCGCACGCGCCGCATCGGGAACTATTATTCCATCGACCTGCACGTGCGCATGGACGGCGACCTCACCCTGCGGCAGGCGCACGACACGGCTTCGGCCATCGAGCGGCGGCTGCGCGAGCTCTTCGGGAAAGGGACGCTGACCAACATCCACGTGGAGCCGAAGGCAGGCCGCGAGCCGCGATAAAGGAAAGGAGGAAAGGAAAGAAAGCATGGAACCGATCATCATCACGGGAGCCAGCGGGTTCATAGGCAGCCACCTGGTGGACGAGGCCGCGAGGAGGGGCCTGCGCGTGTGGGCCGCCGTCCGCGAGACCAGCAGCCGGCGTTACTTGGAGGGGACGGGAGCCGGCATCTTGGAGCTGGACATGAACGACGAGGCCGCCCTGCGCGCCCGGCTGGAGGCGCACGGGCGGCAGTGGGGGAAGCCCGGCTGCGTCGTGCACTGCGCGGGAGCGACGCAATGCCGCGACAAGGACGAGTTCGACCGCGTCAACTACCGGCAGACCCGCCGCCTGGCTGAGGCGCTGCGCGCCTCGGGCATGACGCCGGGGCAGTTCATCTTCATCAGCACGCTCAGCGTGTACGGCCCCGTGCACGATCACGACTTCCTGCCCCTGAGCGAGGCCGACACGCCCCGCCCCAACACGGCCTACGGCCTGAGCAAGCTGAAGGCGGAGCGCTTCCTCGAGGGGCTGGAGGGCTTCCCCTACGTCATCCTGCGCCCCACGGGAGTGTACGGCCCGCGCGAGCGCGACTACTACCTGCTGGCCAAGTCCATCCGCCGGCATCTGGACGCCTCGGTATGGCTTCGCCGGCAAGAGCTGAGCTTCATCTACGTGCTCGACCTGGCGCAGGCGGTGTTCCGCTGCATGGAGAGGGGGGTCACGCGCCGCGCCTACAACCTTTCGGACGGGCGGGCGTACGCCAGCCGCGCCTTCTCAGACCTGATCAGGCGCGAGTTAGGCAACCCGTGGGTGGCGCGCGTCAAGATACCCCTGCCCGTGCTGAAGGCGGCGTCGGCACTGTCCGGGCAGGCGGCGGCCCTGC
This sequence comes from uncultured Bacteroides sp., assembly GCA_964431195.1. Taxonomy (GTDB): domain Bacteria; phylum Bacteroidota; class Bacteroidia; order Bacteroidales; family Bacteroidaceae; genus Bacteroides. Next base: position 21,378 of record CAYSIQ010000025.1, on the reverse strand, counting down.
GCGGGCGGACCAGCACGTTCAACACGGACAAATACAAGATAATGAAACAACGGAACTGGCAATGCGACATCGCCCGCGCCAAGGCAGAACTGGGCTTCGAGCCTGCTTACAGCCTGGAGCGCGGCGTGGCGGAAACCATTGCCTGGTATAAGAAAGAGAAATGGCTTTGAAAGCGTACTTGTTCGGGAAGACGGCCGGCCGCAAAGGCTTGCTGGCCTGCGAGGGGGCGGCGTTTGCCTATACGGCGCTGACCTCGGCGCTCATCCTGCTGCTGTACGGCCGGATGGACCACCCGCTGCAGATGCTGGCGGGGCGCGCCATGGTCGTGGCGGCGACGTTGGCGCTGGCCGGCCTCTACCGGCTGGCTCCGTGCCGCCTTGTCCTGTTCGCGCGCATAGGGACTCAGCTGGGGCTCCTCTCCTACTGGTACCCGGACACCTTCGAGTTCAACCGCCTCTTCCCCAACCTCGACCATGTATTCGCCGCGGCGGAGCAAGGGCTGTTCGGCGGGCAGCCGTCGGCGTGGTTCGCCCGCAGCTTCCCCCAGATGTGGGCAAGCGAGCCGCTCAACATGGGCTATGTCTCCTACTACCCGATGATTCTGGTGGTGGTGGCATGGTATTTCTTCCGCCGCTACGAGAAGTTTGAAGAGATCGGGTTCGTGCTGGCGGCTTCCTTCTTCCTCTACTACCTCATCTACATATTCTTGCCCGTGGCAGGGCCGCAGTTCTATTTCCCCGCCATCGGCGAGGAAGCCGTCGGCCAAGGCTCTTTCCCGCCGGTGCACGACTATTTCAACCGCCACTGCGAGCTGCCGTCCGGCGCCCCTTACGGGCATGGCTTCTTCTACAACCTGGTGGAAATCTCCCAGCGGGTAGGCGAACGCCCCACGGCGGCCTTCCCCAGCTCGCACGTGGGCATCTCCACCATACTGATGATTCTCGCCTGGCAGGCAAGCAAGCGGCTGTTTGCCTGCCTGACGCCGTTCTACCTGCTGCTGTGCTGCGCCACGGTTTACATACAGGCGCACTACCTTATCGATTCGCTGGCGGGCTTCGCCTCGGCGTTCCTCATCTACCCGTTGACGGCGTGGTGCTACAAGGCCTGCCGGCGACGGCCGGACGCAAGCCCGCTTGGCACTTTAAGCCATGGGCGAGAATAGAAGCGCGCGGCGGCATGCCGCATGCCGCCTCTGCCAACGAAAAGATCGATAAGGGAAAAACTTGCAGGATTCAAAGAAAAGGAGTACATTTGCGCCCGGTCAAGATTGGTTCCGTAGCTCAGTTGGATTAGAGCAACGCCCTTCTAAGGCGTGGGTCGAGCGTTCGAACCGCTCCGGAATCACGTAAGCTGCAACTCGTCCAGCATGGCTCGATAGGCGGCCGCTTTCTTTTCCAAAGCCAACGGATACGCGCGCGAGGTCGATGGCATCCGATAAATGCGCAATGACCTGCCATCCCGCTCCCACTGCACCGACGCGCCTACTTTGGGGACTTCAATTCCATATTGCGCGGCCAGCGTAGCGGCAGCTTTCTGCCCCGTGGCCGCAATGGCCCGGCACCGAGGCAACTGCCGCAACAGCGCGCCGAGGTCGGCAGGCGTTACAACCTCCAGAAACTTATCGGACGCGTTGCCTTGCAAACGGCGCACGGCAGAAGCCGTATCGTAGAGAGCGACACCTTTCTCAGCCAAAAAGCCTGCTAGCAGGTCGCGGCGGAAAGCCTTGCGCTCCACATCGGCGAAGTAGTCCTTGTCGCCCCAAAACACCCAGCCCCAAATCCGCCACATATCGTTGTTCCAATTAGGGTAATAAAAATCCATGCTCCAACGCTTCTTCGGCGGCGGGAAACTGCCCAGCATCAACAGGACGGCGTTGGCCGGCAGGAAAGGAGAAAAAGGATGCAGCACGACATCCATCAACTTACTTCTTTTCGGCGGCAGGCCCGTCCTTCTTCTTCCGCGACTCTTTCTTGGCAAGGATGATGACATTGTAGACAAATTCCGTCATCCACTGTTCAGAGTAGCCCAAGCGTTCCTTGTATTGGCGCACGGCAGCGGCAGTCTTATGCACGTCGTCTTTCTTCCATACGGTCTTGGTGCAGACATCGTGCATGGTCTTCTCGGTCATGTTGCGCAAGGCGCCTTTAAAGACGGAAGGCACTCTGAATTTCCATTGCATCAGATTGCCCATCAGCATAATCAAGTCGTTAGTGAAACCTTGGAAGAGGAAAAGGTAACTTTGAATGTCGTTTTGCGTGCGGCAGTGCTTCTTGATGGAAGAGTCTATTTCCTTGAAAAAACTCTCGCTTATGCCGTAGTCATGCATCATCATGTTACGCGAAGCCGCTTTCTCGGCCTGCCCCAAGCGCCCGCCTTGCGTGGGAATCTTAAAAAGACGCTTGAAGTTGGCCACATCCGGCACAAAACGTATGTTGGTAATGCCCAAGTTGGCAGCTATCACCGACTGGAAATAGACACGGATCAACGACATGAAATCTTCCACGTTTTTAGCTGATTTTTCCTGTTTCTTCTTGAATAGTTTGGCAAATATTCCCATCGCTTTTTACTTTTATTATTGGATTGTGGCACAAAAGTACGAAATTAGTCAATTTGTACCAATGCTGCGTGCCCATAAACTTATCAATGTTTCAGTTGAAAATAAAATCTATGAGTTTCGAATACGGCCTCCACAATGCCGTAGCGGATGAACTTGGCCAACAAATGCTCGGCAGCCCTGCGCGACAAGTGCGCCAACCGGCAATAGCGGTTCAGTGAAAGGCATCCGTATCGGCTCAGCAGTTCAAACAAAAGTCGCTCACGTCCGGTGTATTCCACTAATTCGCCCTGCTCGCGTCTGCTTTGTTGCCACACCATAAGGTGAACGCGTGTGGCCAGTATGTTTTCATCGGCAATGCGCAGATAGGCCATCCAACGGCCCGCATCGTCCTGCGCACGGACGGGACGCTGTTCGCTCCGCTCTATTTCGGCTACCAGCACGTTGCGACTTTCGGCCTGACAGACGCGGAGGCTGTACGCGACTTGGGGACGGCAATACATCCGGGCTGCAGCATCAATCATGTATGCCTCTTCTTCGATGCGCGTACCGGCTATTTTCCCGTTATCTTTAACGCCGACGAGCAGGCGCCCGCCATCCGTGTTGGCAAATGCCGAAAGGGTACGCGCTATCTTGCGCGCATCCGATATTTCATACTTAAAATCCTGACGCTGATGTTCGCCTTCGGCTATCAGGGCGCGTATATAGGCCGTGTCGGGATGCGTATTCATGACCGTAAAAGTAGATAAAAAACGACTAAACGCTCCATTTTTTGCCTAAAATAGTCTGTTTATGGCAAAAAAATAGTGCTCTTATGTGTTTATATACAAAAAAAACGTATTTTTGCCGTACATTATTAACAAAAACAATACAAAAAGTTATGCAAGAACTCATTGCAAAGGTTGCTGGACTGTATGCAGCATTCGAGAAAGACGCGAAGGCGCAGGCAGAGAACGGGAACAAAGCTGCCGGCATGCGCGCCCGTAAGGTATCGTTGGAAATAGAAAGAGCCATGAAAGCTTTTCGTAAGGCATCTCTGGAAGCTGTTAAGTAAAACAGCACGAACAGAAAGCTCGGGGGCGAGAGGGGTATATCCACCACAACCGTTGTGGCAGCGATATATTCCTCTTCTCGTTTTTGCACCCTGCCCGTTTCACACATTATTATATGTATTACCTCATCACTCCTCCGTCGCATCTGAAAGTTTCGCTCCGCTTGCCCGCATCGAAAAGCGTCAGCAACCGCGCCCTCATCCTGCACGCATTGAGCCACGGAAAAGGACTGCCCGGAAACCTCAGCGATTGCGATGACACCCGCGTAATGACAGAAGCACTGACCGGACAGAATCCCTGCATCGACATCGGTGCGGCAGGCACTGCCATGCGGTTTCTCACGGCCTACTTCAGTGCCACGCCCGGTGTCCGCACCCTCTTCGGAACGCCCCGCATGCAACAACGTCCCATCCGCGCCTTGGTGGATGCATTACGCCAAATGGGCGCCGACATTGGCTATGGGGGCAACGAAGGTTTCCCTCCCTTGCATATCAACGGCCGCAAACTGCACAGCGCACGCATTGTCCTGCCGGGCGACATCAGTTCGCAATACATCTCGGCTCTGCTGATGATAGGCCCCACGCTGGCCGAGGGGCTCTCACTGCAACTGACGGGCGACATCATCTCACGTCCTTACATCGACCTTACTCTGCACCTAATGCACGCTTTCGGCGCAAATGCCGATTGGATCTCGCCCAATGAAATCAATGTCAGTCCGGGCGGTTACCGCGACACGCCTTTCACAGTGGAAAGCGACTGGAGCGCCGCCTCCTACTGGTATGAAATGTTGTTCCTAGCCTCTGCCAAGCATGCCCCCCTCTCGCACCGTGACGTGGAACTGCACGGACTCCTTGCCCGTAGCCATCAGGGCGACAGCCGAGGAGCAAACTTGTTCAACCGGCTTGGTATACGCACCGTCTTCAACGAGGGTGATAGCGTATGGATCCGTTGCCACGACAGCCCGCTTGCCCATCTCGAAGAAGATATGACAGACATACCCGACCTAGCACAGACCTTTGTGGTAACGTGTTGTCTCAGAGGAATAACCTTCCGCTTTACAGGCCTGAAAAGCCTCAAGATAAAAGAAACCGACCGCATCTCCGCACTCGTCAACGAAATGCGAAAGTTAGGCTACGTGCTGCGCACTGACAACGCAAGCATGCTGTGCTGGAGCGGTGAACGTTGCCCTGCCACCCCATCGCCCGTCATTTCAACCTACGATGATCACCGCATGGCCATGGCTTTTGCCCCTGCCTGCCTACTCTTAGACGAAATACGGATAGAAAATCCGCAGGTAGTCACCAAGTCTTATCCGGGTTATTGGGACGACATGAGGCAAGCCGGATTCAACATTGTCGAAAAGCAATAGTTTTCAGGCTTAGAATCCATAGTGTAGGTTATGCTTCAACCAAGCCCGAAAAGCGGAAGTGCCGCTTTGCCCTGTCGCTGTATCTGGGAGGCCTTTGATTTCATCCGGCCGGCCGCTTGGGGTAAGCCATGTTCCGGTACTGAATTGGGTTCGCGAGTACGGTCGAAGTCCCGCAAGCATTACTAATGCCATGTTACGAA
>CAYSIQ010000025.1:2587-16103 GCA_964431195.1 uncultured Bacteroides sp. | reverse complement strand
TCCGTTTCTTTTCCTTGTCATTCATAACCAGAAAATTTAGTGGATGATAGTTAGTATGGAGTTTCTCGTAGCAGGGAGCTATTTACATTGTTGTCTATGTCTCGTTTAACTTTATTGGTTTTGCGTCCGAAATCAAGGGAGTATGAAATCTTCACATTGCAATATCGGCTTTCCGTCCTGCTCTTTTTCAGTATGTCATATGTGTAATATGGCACATTAAGAATGCTCTTTTCTTTTCTGCTTACGAATGGGGATACGCATAGAAGTTCCACAAACAAATTCTTATTACTATATGAACATGCAATGCCATAATTTACAGGAATCTCTCTAACCGCAAGCGTCATGTGGTTTATAATCTTCTTGTTGAATTCTATGTAAGGAGACACACAAAAGTCCCCTGCATACAAGTTCATGTTTATGTTCCCTGTAACATCATTGTTATGTAGATTTTGCATGGCATTCACTTGTGTGTGATTATACCTTACATCTCCAGAAAATATTATCTTTTTACACAAAGGATATGATGCGGCTGCTATAATGGAGTAATATCGAATGTCCCCTTTGTTAATATACGATTTAATGATTTTATCCTCGCCTAAATCGTAGTTATGCATCACTGGATTATGTTCCGATTTGTATTGGCACATCGCCGTTATACTCGTTTTCTTTATTTTTGTGGAATAGTACATGTAAGCGTTTATGTCATGCGATTTCTCTAAATCCGGGTTCCCTGTTTCAATCATATAAGGATTGACGTCAATCGTTGCATTGTTTATGATGTCCATGCCATGATATGAATTGACATAATTGAACGAGCCGAGAATCATGCTTTCTGCATGCTGGTATTGAACGTTTATATTGAGACGCGGAGATAGCTGGCTGAATTTGCCGCAATTGTGAAGCCTATATTGGAGCCAGTCCAATCCAATGCGGGAACGGATTGAAAAAATCTTCGAAAAACGGCAGTTGTATGAAAAAAAAGCCATGGATTCGCTTTGCCAGAGATGCTGCCAAAGATTGGCGCTCCCTTCATATTTGGCACTCCAGATATTATGATAGTGATACGCTTCGGCCGAAAAAGAACTTTTTACCCCATAACGTTCATAAATGGCGGAAATTTGAAATTCTCCGGCATCCTCCGCTTCAGAGGTTTCAGATTTGAAAGGCAATTCTTCATAATACCTGTCATAAGTATTATGGGAATATTTACCATGCAATCCGAATGAGATATTCCCATTATTAGGCAAAGGTATATTTCCATTAAAATCCAACTTGGGAGACATGTTGCATTGTTCCATTTCGGATTTGAATTGCGTCACGACATCATTCACATCCAACATTCCTGTACTTTGGAAATGGATTATGGTTGCTAACCAATGAAAACTTTCCCACAAAATAGCGATTTCCCTTTTGATGCAGAATGCGGAATTGGGCATATTCATTGTGATTCTTATATTTTGCATCAGAATCCATCATGCGGGAGACTGTCCCTTGAGAAAGAATATAATCTTCTGACCCCGAAGTTTTATCGCCATCAATATTGCAGTAATCAGAACCTGCAAATAAGGAATAGGTCGCGTTTCCCTTATTAATGCTGCCTGCCATATTATAGTCGCCATGCGCGTATCCGATTGTTTGCAGCCCTTCTATCTGGAAATATCCACCATACCTATACTGTTTTAACACAAAATTTATTGCGACTTGGTCTTTTGCATATTTTCCAGCAGGGGCATCATAATACTCTATTTTCTCAATATCACGAGGCCTTATCATCCGTACCTCTTTGGCATCACATTCTTGACCGTTAATATACAATGACGCCTGCATTCCCATAGCTTCCACGTAACCAGATTGGTCATTGATAATTAACCCTGGAATCATTAAGTTCCTTAAAACTCCATAGCCATTATCGGTATGTTTTCGTTGTTGTTCATTAGGATAAATTACAAGATGATTATCAACTCGAGTTATATTGGAGGCAGAAACGATTACCTCGTCTAAAGATACATGTTTCCCTATTGAATCTGTCGCTTCGGATTGGGCAATGGAATCAATGGGAATAAATAACATAATAATCCCAATCCCTATATATCTTTGAATATTAACTCTGCAACTTAGTTTCTTAATCATTCTTACAATCCCTGAAGTAACGTATGGCAAAAATAAAGAAATAAATTCGAGAAACTTCATGCCTTTTGATGGAATATTCAATCATGGAGCAATTTGCCTCCATATTCTCACACGTGGTCGATTCAACCCTCGGCTTGAAATGCAAATTTTATGATTATCAGTACAGTGAAACCTTTCGCTTATGGCGGGTTCTATAAATTAGACAATTCATGATATTTTGTGAACCAAACAATTATTCGTATATTTTAAGCGTATAAGAAGCTAAAAATGATGAATAAGACAAACCGGCGCAGAAGCCGTATTCACAAGAGCCTGTTTGAACCCGAAGATGCCCGATCGGCTTTGTCCGGCCTTGGCAATCCGTTGCCCGCTGCCATGGCGGTTGGTTGGCCGCCTGCAAAGAATAGTTGCGCCTTGCATGTTAATTCATATTAAATTCTTTCAGGTATGGATGCTATTAAAATAAAAATACTTACTTTTGCAATACAAATTGATAGACCCGTACCGGTCGGGCAAAATGGGTTCACCCGATCTTTACGGTATGTGAATTATAGAACCCGCCACAATATCAATAACCATTAAAATTTTACGATTATGGCAGTATGGAAAATCAGCGCAAAGCGCAAATTCAACAACGGTGTAGTAGCTTTTGAACCTGGCATGGAAGTAGATTTTGTCCTGAACTCCAATTCTACTTCACCATCGTCTGTTTGGTCAAACAAAGCAAATAGGACAGCGATAGCCCAATCTTTCATTAGCAAATACGGGCTGAAGTGTCCCGTGGAAAAGTTTGAAACGCAGGTCAATAATGCTAATTTCGATTATACGTTAATTCGGAGATAAAGCAAAGGGGAGTTATAGTTTCTTTTACATTTACATTCAAGTAAAAAACAGGCAAGTTATGAAAATACATGAACAAGAGGACAGCCTTTTTGAAAGCTGGTCAGAGAATTACCCGTCTGATGATGGCAAGAACATTGTCTTTGACGGATTGTGCTACAACGGCGAATTATACAATGAAAACCGGAATTCATACCCGGGAAATGAAGAAGAACTATGGGAAAACGCCAAAAGGAAGATAGTCTTCCTGATGAAAGATGCAAATGACAATGCCGGGGAGGATTACCGCGAGTGGCCTTGGCGAACCATCACGGCGAAGTTCTTTAAAGTAATATTCAACCAGCTGCAAGGTCTGAGCGAAATAACGGCGAATTATATACCGTTGTTAGGAAACAATTCGTATTTCGATCCGGCGAACCAAACGATTTTGAAGTACCCGCTCGCAATAGCCAATGTAAAGAAAATATCCGGGTCTTCCTCCGTGGATAACGACACGATATATCGCTATGCCGAACGTGACGCCTCTTTTTTAAGAAAACAAGTGGAATACATTTTAAGGCCTAATATCGTTGTATGCGGAGGAGGCAGTGGCAGCGTCTTTGATATTGCAACCACTTACATTTATCCGGATGTTGAATTCGAGAAAGTTAATAACTGGTGCTATTGGTCGGGAGAACCTGAGTTGCTGTTGATTGACAGCTGGCATCCGCAGGCCAGGCTTTCGGACGTACAGAAAATCGATGATATGATGCTTGCGGTGGCCGATCTGATAAGCAAGAAGAATCCTATGATGTTCAGATAGGGGAATTACGAGGAAGTTCTATAAAATGACTGATATTTTTATTAATGACATTCCCCAGATGGAACATGCCAGCCGGCGGATTCGCTCATTGGAAGAGATCAGGGAATATGGGCGTAAGTGGGCGGCACTTCCGACAAAGACCGTCAGAATGATTCCGAATCACGACATATGGGAACTTTTCATGGCGGCCAACCATTACGTCGCGGAAGAACTGATGCGTTATGCAAAATTGTACGCTTTCTCCAATTACAGTGGGCAGGAAAGGGCGCCGGTACGCTGTTTACGCAGATGTTGGGGGTTCTGTACGAAAGGAAACGATATAGCAATCGATTTTCCGTATGTGCTGTTTGCCTATGATGCAAGCTTTAAAAGTACATTATTACATGAATTGTGCCATACGGAATTTCACGACCACAGCGATGCTTTTTGGAAATTGCATGATCAAAAACTGAAAGAGGCCTCGATTATCAACAAAGAAGGCATTTCTGACATTTATGAGGGTGTCTCGACAATAAAAATCAACGTAATCCGAAGAAAAATATGTAGTGACTACGCATACGGAAAGATATGGGGGATGCGTTATAGTGAAAATGATATAGTGGCGGAACTGTACCGGCTGGTATATGAGGTAAGCCATAATGTTTATGATCACTGCTGTTTTGGCCTAACCAACCCACATCGTTATTATAGTCGCATGCGTGAATATATTAAGCGATTATTCCCGGAGGGGATTGAGAATCTCATGTCCGACCGATTGGGATTAATCCATGTGGATTATCTTGATCTTATTGATTTTTTTAAGTACAAACAGATTGTCGAGGTGTACAACGAATCTGGAAAATGGGATACGGGAGCGAGCGATGTCGTGGATGCGGCGGTTAGGGAAATGCAATCCTCCCAGATTAAAGAACCTGACGTATTACTCATTTTATCGGCGCGCTCGATGAAAGATGACGCTTTTAAAGATGTTTGGGATACAATATTAGAACAAAGCCTTGAAAAAATCGTTTCTCCATCTGCCCGTCTTCTTTATGGCTTGATAGAAAACCCTGAATTGGATGAGGATGTGTTCTGTCTGCGCGTTATTTTAGCGGGGGAATGATGGCATTCCCCCCCTTACCTGTACGGTTGCCGGGGGATCCCCCCGGATTAGCAAGCCACACATCAGACAGACCGGTTTGCGGGGGGCGGCCATTCCTCTGGCAATACAAAGGGCGAATGCCTTGTCGAATTTTTCCCAATCTATTACATCCGCCATTTGTTAAAACGGGCGTGGCTGATCCAGCATGCCGGCCAGGCTGCTGATGCCATAAACCAATAGATATGATGGCTCTCACCGGATATCCATTTAAGCCATTACAACAATAAAAAGAATTAAGTCCCGGTTAAAAGGGAAGGAGTCCGGCGCAATACAAAACCCTTTACTATAACGGGATAATGTTTCATCTGTCCAACTTTTGGGGCTACTCCAAAACATCGCTGCTAATAAGAATGTATTCTCATATTTAAGGCTGTCCCGAACTCACGCAATATTGGGAATCCTGTGATATGGAAAGGCGGCGGCGAAAAAGATACAAGCATTGTTTGTCCTTTCAAAACGACAGCGCAGATTGCGCCATAAGGGGCGGAATGGGGTGCCGTGCTTTCATTTTTTCCTGCATTTGTGCCGGATTTGATTTTTTCTTGTTACATTTGTACCGTAAGATACGGTTTTCAGCATCTATGGTAAAGGTCAACGCATTGAACATAAACATCCCTGAAATGATTACGGAGATGTGGACGCTCTTGACGGAGGAACAGCGGGACATCCTGTCCCCGCAGTTTACGCTCCAGACGTACAAGAAGAACGAGGTCATCTACTGTGTGGGCGAAATTCCTACCCACCTGATGTGCCTGATCAGCGGCAAGGTGAAAATCTACAAAGACGGCGTGGGAGGCCGCAGCCAAATCATCCGGATGGTAAAGCCGGTACAATACTTTGCCTTCAGCGCCTACTTCGCGCAGGAAGAATATGCCAGCATCGCCAAGGCCGTGGAGCCCTCTGTCCTTTGCTTGATTCCCATGCCTGCCATCGCCTCCTTAGTCCAGCAAAACAACGAAATCGCCTTGTTCTTCATCAAGCAACTGTCGAAAGACCTGGCCGCCGCCGATGAACGTACCGTCAACCTGACGCAGAAGCACATCCGCGGGCGCTTGGCTGAATCGCTCTTGTTCCTCAAAAAAAGTTACGGCGTGGAGGAAGACGGCTTCACGCTCAGCATTTACCTCTCACGCGAGGATTTGGCCAACCTCTCGAACATGACTACTTCCAATGCCATCCGCACGCTCTCGCAATTTGCCTCCGAACACCTCATTACCATCGATGGCAGGAAAATCAAGATTATAGATGAAGAAAGGCTGAACAAAATCAGCAAGATCGGATAAAAAAACAGTCCGCGACCGCGTGCCGTCGCGTTCACCGCTTGTTCAGCAGATACCGTTCTGCTTCGATGGCTGCCTGGCAACCGCTGGCCGCCGCCGTAATGGCCTGGCGATAGTGCGGGTCGGCCACATCGCCGGCTGCAAACACGCCGGGGATTTTGGTGCGCGGCGTACCTGATTCTGTCAGGATGTAACCCACAGCATCCGTTTCCAAGTAGGGCTTGAAGATGGCAGAATTCGGCTCATGCCCGATGCCCAAGAAGAAGCCGTCAATGGGCAGGTCGTAACGCTCTTCGTCGGGCTGCCCCATGCGTTTTACCAGATGCACGCCTTCTACCCCCTTTTCCCCATAGAGGCCGACGGCATTGTGCTCATACAACACTTCAATCTTATCGTTGCCCCGCACGCGCTCCTGCATGATTTTGGAAGCACGCAGGAAAGGCTTCCGGACAACCAGATAGACTTTGCTTGCCAGTCCCGCCAGATAGGCGGCTTCCTCACAGGCCGTGTCGCCGCCGCCCACCACGGCCACCACTTTCTTGCGATAGAAGAAGCCGTCGCACGTGGCACAAGCGCTGACACCCATGCCCGCGTATTTCTTTTCGTCTTCTATGCCTAAATACTTGGCAACGGCACCGGTGGCGATAATCAGCGTGTCGGCTTCTATCGTTTTTTCTTCATCAATGGTTATTTTATAGGGCGCCCGGCTCAAATCGGCCGCAGTAGCCACGCCGTAACGCAAGTCAGTGCCAAAACGTTCAGCCTGCTTCCGGAGGTCATCCATCAATTGAGTGCCCGTGATCCCCTCGGGATAACCGGGGAAATTCTCCACTTCAGTGGTCTGTGTCAGCTGTCCTCCGGGCTGCATGCCCTCGTAGAGCACAGGCGACAAATTGGCGCGGCTCGCATAAATGGCCGCCGTATAGCCGGCGGGGCCCGAACCGATAATCAGGCATCTTGCCCGTTCTGTTTCCATGTCTGTTATGGGGTTATTATGTTAAATCAATGACTTCAACGGTAGGATAGTCTTTGGCATTAAAGCGGAAAAAGCTGTCCGCATCGTTGAGCCCTGTCCGATAATTGCCCAGCGTAATGACGGTTGCGTCATCTGCCCCGTTAAGCACGATTGACAACTTCAGCGGGCGGTAAGTGGTTGTATCTACCCAAAGGGTCATACGCTGAACGTCTCTGCCGGCATCAGCGGCCACCAGCGTCACTTCGCGCACACGATGGCCGTCCATCATGCTCTCCTTGCCGCCCAGGCAGCGATACTGCTGCCTGTAAACGGAAATCCATGCATAGGGATTGAGCGTCTGCAGCTCTTCATTGGAGGGTACGGTTACAGTCACTTCACCGGCCGAAGCGAGATAAGTCCACTGGGTATGGCCGTCAAACCACGTCTTCATGCCTGTCGTTTCGAGCACGAACTTGTCACCTTTCAGGCGGATTTTTCCCGAAGTGGCGGTTCCTTGCGAAGTAGCCTGAAAAGCCACCTCCACGCCACGTGACTTGCGGAAGTTGTCAGCCACGCGGCCTAGCACAGCCAATGCGTCCTGCGCCACGGCAGTAGTGCCGGAGCAAAGCATCGCGAACAGGCAGCACAGGCTGCCTATATAAACCCTTATATTCTTGCCCATAATCCGTCCGTTACAAGATGCTTTTCAGCCGCATATCCAAATCAGACTCATCGCGGCAAAGCACTTCACGGGGCTTGCTGCCTTGTGCCGGGCCGACAATGCCGGCTTTCTCCAACTGATCCATCAGGCGGCCGGCACGGTTATAGCCGATGGCGAACTTGCGCTGGATGAGCGAGGTGGAGCCTTGCTGATGGATGACAATCAGCTGGGCGGCTTCTTGGAATAAGGGGTCTAAGTGGTTCATGTCCACTTCGCTAAGGTCGCCTCCCTCGCCGTCTTCCACTTCGGGCAGGTAGAATGCCGTGGCATAACCCTGCTGGCCGGCAATGTAGCGGGTGATGTCAGCCACTTCGGGCGTATCGATAAAAGCGCACTGCACGCGCACCGGGTCAGCCCCCTGCAGGAAAAGCATATCTCCCCGCCCTATCAGCTGGTTGGCGCCGGGACGGTCGAGAATGGTGCTTGAGTCTACCCTCGCCGACACACGGAAAGCAATGCGCGCCGGGAAGTTGGCCTTAATGGTGCCCGTAATGATGTTGGTCGTAGGACGTTGCGTGGCAATGATCATGTGGATGCCTACGGCGCGCGCCAATTGGGCAATGCGGGCAATGGGCAGTTCCACTTCCTTGCCTGCCGTCATGATAAGGTCGCCGAACTCGTCGATGACCACCACGATGTAAGGCATATAGCGGTGCCCTTTTTCGGGATTCAACTCGCGGCTGATGAATTTGGCGTTATATTCCTTGACGTTGCGCACATTGGCGGCTTTCAGCAGGTCGTAGCGGGTATCCATTTCCACACAAATGGAATTCAACGTCTGCACCACCTTGGTGACATCGGTGATAATAGGCTCTTCCTCATCGGGCAATTTGGCCAGAAAGTGACGTTCGATGGCGGAATAGATGCTGAATTCTACCTTTTTGGGGTCAACCAGCACAAACTTCAGTTCGGCAGGATGCTTTTTATATAACAAGGAAGCAATAATCGCATTCAAGCCGACCGACTTGCCCTGGCCGGTAGCGCCGGCCACCAGCACGTGGGGCATTTTGGCCAAGTCAACCATAAATACTTCGTTGGTGATCGTCTTTCCCAATGCGATGGGCAGTTCGTAAGCGGATTCCTGGAACTTCTTGCTGCCGATAATGCTCCGTCCCGACACGATTTGCGGATGGGAGTTCGGCACTTCGATGCCGATGGTCCCCTTGCCAGGAATGGGGGCGATGATACGAATGCCCAAGGCGGAAAGGCTGAGGGCGATGTCATCCTCCAGCCCGCGGATACGCGAAATGCGGATGCCCTGTGCCGGCGTAATTTCATAAAGAGTCACCGTGGGGCCTACCGTAGCCTTGATGCTGCTTATCTCGATGCCGAAGCTACGCAGCGTACTGACAATCTTTTCCTTGTTGGCCTGCTGTTCCTCCATGTTCACGGTGGGCTTGTTGTCATCGTCAGACTGCTTCAGCAAGTCAAGCACCGGGAAATGGTAATGCTCCAAATCAAGGCGGGGATTGTAAGGCTCCCGCTTCACGAAGCCGGCATCTTCCTCATCGGGATCGCCGCTTTGCACTTCAAGGGGCGGAGAGTCGGAATCGACAGCCTCCTGGACTTCGGTCTGGGGGGCTTCAACCGTCATCGGCACATCGTCCTGTGCCGGATCGGAGGAATGGGATGCAGATCCGGAAAGGTCTGACGGCTCTATGGGAAGGTCAATGGATACGGAAGTGTCTTCCTCTTCCTTGCCGGCCGCCCTTTCATCGGTTCCAGCCGGTTCGGGAGCAGTTTCTTCCCCGGGCGTTTCATCCTTATCGGAGGTTGCTGCAGGCTGCTCCTTCGCGCCCTTGGAACGCTTCAAGAAACGAAATGAAAGCAAGCTGCGCATCCACCCGATGGCGCGTGCGCTGGCATAGGCAAAAAAACAAACTGCCGTAGCCAGCAGCAACAGCCCTAATCCCGGCTTGCCTATCTGGGAAATAAGCCAGCGGCTTGCGTTGTAGCCGTGCATGCCACCCAAATAGATAAACGAATTCTCGTATTGCGAATAGAATGCAAAACCGAAGAACACCGAAAACCACACCAACAGGAAAGCGCACACCATGAACCAACGCCACAAGTGCACGCGGCACACCTTCATCAGCTTCAATCCGGCCACTGCCATAAGCACCAACAGGAAGAAAGAAGACACGCCGAAGCAACCGTTTATCAGGTAGTTGGCCAGCTGCGCCCCTCGCGAACCGGCATAGTTGCGGATACCGTTGTCAACAGAAGACAGCTTGCCCATGTCGTCGCCATCGATGATGCTTTGGTCTGCCGCTCCCGTGAAAAAAAACGACAAGAACGCCAGCAACAAATAGACCGAGAAAATCACCATGATCAGCCCCACGACGAAATGCACCGTTTCGTTCTTGCAGAAAGCCACCACCTTCTTGGCACCGGAAGATGACGCGGATGATGCCTTTGTATCCTTAGCCGTTTCCTTCTTCATTTTCGTAACTTAATTTGCATGGATTAAAAATCAATATGACCGCGCAAAAATAATAAATAAACCACAATATTGCGGACAAACCCGCCGAATTTTGTTTCCGCAAATGCGCCCGCCGCAGGAATAAAAGGCCGCCGGGAGCATGTTGGAAGAAAGGATCCCGTTGCCTGCCGAGAGGGCGGTCGTATTAACGGGAAGAGGGCTCGAGGGAAAAGGAAACCTCTTGAAAAGCACGTAGCGGAGAGTGCTTGCACCGCGTTTCCTCCGTGCAAACACAGAGCGCGGGCGGTGCAAGCACGGCGGGAACGCCGTGCTTGCATGGAGGAAAACGCGCACAGCAGGAAAGAAATGCAGGCAAAAGGCTTCCAAAACAGGAACGCGGCAGTTCGGTTAAAAAATGCAAAACGATTATCGGGATGCAAAACTATTCCGTAATTTTGCCACGCTAAATATCCATTTTTTAATAACCTAAAAATACAAATGACAATGGAAACAAAGAAATTGCATTTCGAGACGTTACAACTTCACGTTGGACAAGAGCAACCCGACCCGGCAACAGATGCGCGTGCCGTGCCTATCTATCAGACAACGTCATACGTGTTCCGCAATTCGGCCCATGCGGCAGCGCGGTTTAACTTGCAGGACGCAGGGAACATTTACGGGCGGTTGACCAATTCCACGGAAGACGTGTTCGAGAAACGGGTGGCCGCTTTGGAAGGAGGAGTTGCCGGATTGGCCGTAGCCTCGGGGGCGGCAGCCATTACCTATGCCTTTGAAAATATCACCCGCGCAGGCGACCACATCGTGGCGGCCAAGACCCTTTATGGCGGGACGTACAATCTGCTTGCCCACACATTGCCCACTTACGGAGTTTCCACGACTTTCGTAGATCCGGAGGATATAGGCAATTTTGAGAAAGCGATCCAGAAGAACACGAAAGCGATATTCATCGAAACGTTGGGCAATCCGAATTCCAATGTCATTGACATCGATGCCGTTGCCGAGATAGCACACTCCCACCAAATCCCGCTGATTATCGATAACACATTCGGCACTCCTTACCTGATTCGCCCCATAGAGCATGGCGCGGACATTGTAGTCCATTCGGCGACGAAGTTCATCGGAGGCCATGGCTCTTCCTTGGGAGGTGTCATCGTGGACAGCGGCAAGTTCGACTGGGTGGCTTCGGGCAAATTCCCCCAGCTGACGGAACCTGACCCAAGCTATCACGGGGTACGTTTTGTCGATGCTGCCGGCCCCGCAGCCTATGTCGTCCGCATCCGCGCCATCCTGTTGCGTGATACCGGCGCCACGATCAGTCCTTTTAACGCTTTCATCCTGCTGCAGGGGCTCGAAACATTGTCGCTTCGCATGGAACGCCATATAGAAAACACCTTGAAAGTGGTCGAGTTCCTGAAGAAGCATCCCAAGGTGGTCGCCGTAAACCATCCGTCCTTGCCCGAACATCCTGACCATGCCCTTTACAAGAAATATTTCCCGAAAGGAGGCGGTTCCATCTTTACGTTTGAGGTGAAAGGAGGCGCGGAAGAAGCGCAGACGCTCATCGACAGCCTGCAAATATTCTCGTTGCTGGCCAACGTGGGCGACGTGAAATCGCTGGTTATACACCCTGCCACCACGACCCACTCCCAGTTGAATGCCCAGGAACTGGAGGAACAAGGCATCAAACCGGGAACAGTCCGCCTTTCCATAGGGACGGAGCACATCGACGACTTGCTGGACGACTTGTCCCAGGCATTCGACAAGATTTAAGAGAGAGAAAGCCTTATACGACAGAATGGACATTGCCGTATTATTGTCGGGAGGCGTGGACAGCTCGGTGGCTGTCCATCTCTTGTGTGAACAAGGCTATCGTCCTTCCCTGTTTTACATCAAAATAGGGAGGGACGATGCCTATTATATGGATTGCTCTGCGGAAGAGGACATGGAGATGGCTTCTGACGTTGCCCGGCGGTACGGATTGCCACTGGAAGTGGTGGACTTGCACCGGGAGTATTGGGACAAGGTGGCGGCCTACTCCATTGACAAGATAAGGCACGGGCTGACACCCAATCCGGACGTGATGTGCAACAAGCTGATAAAGTTCGGGTGCTTCGAGCAACGGGTGGGAAAGGATTTTGACTTTACGGCAACCGGGCACTACGCCACCACCGTACTCCGGGAGGGAAAGGCATGGCTCGGCACAGCCGCCGACCCCGTAAAGGACCAGACTGACTTCTTGGCGCAGATAGACTGCATGCAAGTCTCAAAACTCATGTTCCCGATAGGCAGGCTGATGAAACAGGAAGTGCGCGGCATAGCCCTGCGCGCCGGGCTTCCTAACGCCAAGCGCCGCGACAGCCAAGGCATCTGCTTCTTGGGGAAGATCAACTATAATGATTTCGTGCGCCGTTTCCTCGGCGAAAAGGAAGGGAACATCGTGGAGCTGGAAACAGGCAGGATATTGGGCAGGCACCGGGGCTATTGGTTCTACACCATCGGGCAGCGCAAAGGGCTGGGACTGGGTGGAGGGCCGTGGTTCGTTATCCGCAAGGATGTGGAAAGGAACACCGTCTATGTGGCTCGCGGGTACGACACGGCATTGCAATACGGCAATGAGTTCCGCATGCGCGGTTTCCATTTTATCACGGGCAATCCCTGGAAAGAAGAGCAGGAAGAAGTGGAAGTGACTTTCAAGATACGCCACACGCCCGAGTTCACCAAAGGCCGGCTGAGAAAAGAGGCGGACGGCT
The DNA here is from genome assembly GCA_964431195.1 of uncultured Bacteroides sp. GTDB lineage: Bacteria > Bacteroidota > Bacteroidia > Bacteroidales > Bacteroidaceae > Bacteroides. The sequence goes on along the minus strand of CAYSIQ010000025.1, from coordinate 3,041 downwards.
ACCTCGTCATTTCGGAAAGGAAGCTGCAAGGCATCGCTCCGGGGCAGTTCGGGGTGGTGTATGACGCTGGCGCACAAGTGTGCATCGGCAGCGGGGAAATTTGCATCTGACACACCTAATATTAAGTGGGTCATCAAAATTAAATCATACTAAGCCACATTGTAAAATAGGTTAAAGCACCGTTCCAATGCAGGCAAAGCCCTGTTAGTAGCGTAAAGCAGGAAATCTGCGGGCATAAGCCCGCAAGGCCATTTGACTTTGAGCATGCGCCCCCTCAAATGAAGAGTCCGGCAACCGACCGGCACGGCAGCCATGCCGTGTCTGCTATAGCAGAAAGCGATGTTGCGGGCGAGGGCAACACAGGCAGCATAGGTGATGCCTTTCCGCCATCCAGGCACTGCTCCGGGTCACACCGGACATAATCGATCGGTGAAAGCCACCTTTTCTTTATGGA
>CAYSIQ010000025.1:0-2487 GCA_964431195.1 uncultured Bacteroides sp. | reverse complement strand
GTCAGCCCGGCAGAGACATACTTGCACTGCTGGAGTTCAAAAAGGAGGTTGAAATGGCTGTGCCAAATGGAATAAGTGGCTCCGATGTTGACGGTCTTGGCATCGTATTCGGCAACCAAGTCCAACTCCTTGTGGAAAGCGGGGCGGAAATCCAAGCCGAAAGCAGGACCGTTCAAGGGATAGTCCGTGCGCCTGTTATAAAGGTAGGCCAGATGGATGCCAAGTTCCCCGGCTTTGGTGGCGGCATGCTTGGTGAGGGCGATGTACCAGCGGTTGAAGTAGCCGTTGCCATTCCCGCTGACATCCATGTGGGTATAATCACCTTTCCCCGTAGTCGGGTCGCTTACGCCCACCACCACGGAGGGCATGTATTTCCACAACTCGCCTTCCCTCAACGCCTGCAGCCGCACGGCGAAATGCCTGTCTTGGTTGGTGTACTTTCCCCACGTCTGTTTCGGCCAGTAAGAACTGCCGGGAATACCCTTGTTCAAGGTGCATATATAGGCCACCTCAATCCTGGAGAGGAACGTTATGTTGATGAAATAATTGTAAGTATTGTATTTGTACCAGCTTCTCCTGATGAAAGGCACGTTCCTTTGGTTCAGGTAATTCCCTCCTGCCATAAAGGTGCCGTCGCGCTGCATCTCGGCTGTGGGCATGTGGAGGAGTCCTGTTGTCCCGTCCGTGAACTGCGCCTTGGCCGCCGTTCCCATGTGCAGGCAGGACAGGAGGCACAAAAGCCGCAGCAGGCGCGGCAATGCACGGAATGATTCTTTACAGGGTTTTCGGCTTTCCATAGGCATCCGGTTACTTTTTATATAGTCAAACAGAAATGGTTTGCGAATTAATCAAACGGAAATCAAAAATCAAAAGCGTTTCCAACTCTTCCTTGTAGTAACCTATCCGGCCAAAGAAATCCTCTCGTCTGGAAATATCGGCTTTACAAGGAACACCGGCCGCTTTCTTATAGGTAAAACCTGTGCGGCTCAACGAGCCAATCGTGCCTTGAACCGTATAACGGGCACCGAAACCCTGACATATCCATTTGGGAACGCTTTTGGCATCGGCATGGATATGTTGTTCCAACTCTTTGTGAAAGGGTAAGAGTTGCTTGCAGTCCAATACCCCCCGATAGCCCTTGTGACGGTTCTCCAACAGTCCATCCGCCCTGCCATGAGGAGATACGTCCCGGCAACAATAGGCCGTAGGACTGTCCATTCCCAAACGTTCTGCAACAAAGGATGGGGAATTACCCCTTGCCCACACCGCGTTGATGCCGGATGTACATAATTCTATTTGCATGGGGCAAAGATAATACTTTTGAGGAAAATAATTCCGCAAATCAATTACTTTCTACTATAAACGATTACCACTATGTTCTCAAAGGTTAAAGCTACAGGGATTTTTTGTATGGCAGATGATTTCTGCAAAGAATTTTCGTTGCAACAGGGAAGAATACATGGTTGAAAGGAAAGGACATAAGTATCGTAACAAGCCGGACTGGATGAGTGACGCGGAATTATGGCAATCCTCATCCTGTTTCATTCCGATGGCTTCCGTTGCTTCAAGCATCACGACAAGGAGTATGCCTGCAAGCATCTGACTCACTTGTTTCCCAAGCGCGTGCCCTATAATCGCTTTGTTGAACTGGGAAAGAGATACTGTTCCCTTTATTAGGAAAGTCTTGTTAGAAGCCTGTACCGACATCAGCTTTGTTGATTCCACTCCCTTGCGTGCCTGCCGTAGCCAGCGGATAGATTCACAAAACTATCGAAAAACTTACGGGCGTAGGAGATGTTCCATGGGATGGTTCTTCTGGCTTAGCTTCACTTGATAATCAACGGCAAGAGAGGAATTTTGGACTTCATGTTCACTCCGTGGAATGAGGATGGCCGTGAGCCCTTGAAGCAAGGCAGGTTTATAGAAAATATAAGGGGATTATGCGCCGACAAGGAATATATCGGGCAGGCGTTGTTTGGGAATCTCTTCCTTGATGGCATGCAGCTTGCCACCAAGGTGAAAAACAACATGAGGAACTCGCTGATGAGTATTGCAGGTAGGATTTTACCCCAAAAGAGGGCACTGATTGAAACCGTCAACGACAAGTTGAAAGGCATCGCACGAATCGAGCGCTCAAGACTCCGTTCGTTCAACGATTTCGTTGCCAATTCCTTGCCGGCTATCGCTGCATACTGTTTCTTTGAAAAAAACCGCCATTGATGTATGTTTTGTCAATGACGGGCGACTGAAAATGTTTTGAGATATATCGAACTCACGTTTCTTATAAATTTCACAGGCAAGAAAATTTCCGGCAGTTGCCGAACTCGATCACAGGAGCCGAATCCCAATCGACAAGGGCATCCGCCGCAGCGATGTCCGTGAACCGGAAATCCGTCAGGAATTTCCGCAACTTTGCCTCCGCGCTTTCCAGACCGACATACGACTTGAATCTCCTTGCCAGTGGCAGCCCGGGAATCACCGGCTGAC
>CAYSIQ010000024.1:0-24930 GCA_964431195.1 uncultured Bacteroides sp. | reverse complement strand
TCCAACGGCGCGGAATACCAGAACCCCGGCTATTGACGGCGCGGCCGTTTTGTAAGGATAAATTACCATCCCGGGGACGCTTCCGGAGCCCCCTTCCGGGGGCCTTCCCGCCGGGCGCGGAGGCCGCTTCCCGGGCGCGGGGGCTCCCCGCCGGGAGGCCTCGGGAGGGGCTTGCAACATGCTGTGAGCCAACGCGTTGCGGGAGGATCTCGCGACGCCCATCGGGAGATGCGGACGTTGCCCCTCGTGACATACGTATGTCACGGGTCATGACATACGTATGTTACGAGTCATGACATACGTATGTCACGAGTCATAACATACGTATGTCACGAGGGGCGGCATGCGCATGTCCCGGCGGGCATCGCGCGGGCGGCCTGAAAAATGTAAAATGTTTTCAAAGATTGGAAAGGGCGGGCGGCTCTTCCTGCGGGCCGGCCGAGGGGCGGGGGTAGTCGATGGTGTAGTGCAGGCCGCGGCTCTCCTTCCGCTCCATCGCCTGCTTGGTGATGAGGTAGCCCACGTTGACCATGTTGCGCAGCTCGCACAGCTCGCGGGTGGCCTTGCAGCACTTGAAGAGGCGCTCCGTCTCCTCGTAGACGATGTCGAGGCGGTTCCACGCCCGCGTGAGGCGGCGGTTGCTGCGCACGATGCCCACGTAGGCCTCCATGATCTGGTTCACCTCCTTCATGCTTTGGGTGATGAGCACGCGCTCCTCGTTGGAGATGGTGCCCTCGTCGTCCCATTCGGGCACTTCGGCGTTGAAGTCGTACCGGTCCGCCACGCCGAGCGAGTGCCTGGCCGCCGCGTCGGCGTAGACCACCGCCTCGATGAGCGAGTTGCTGGCCAGCCGGTTCCCGCCGTGCAGCCCCGTGCACGCGCATTCGCCTACGGCGTACAGGCGGCGTATGCTGCTCTGCCCGTCAAGGTCCACCTTGATGCCCCCGCAAAGGTAGTGGGCGGCGGGCGCCACGGGGATGTAGTCCTTGGTGATGTCGATGCCGGCCGAAAGGCACTTCCGGTAGATGTTGGGGAAGCGCCGCCGGGTCTCCTCGGCGTCCTTGCGCGTCGCGTCGAGGTAAACGTGGTCCTCGCCGCGCTGCTTCATCTCGTTGTCGATGGCGCGGGCCACGATGTCGCGCGGCGCCAGCGAGAGGCGGGGGTCGTACTTCTGCATGAACTCCTTCCCGTCGAGCGTGCGGAGCACCGCCCCGTAGCCCCGCATGGCCTCGGTGATGAGGAACGACGGGCGGTCGCCCGGGTGGTAGAGCGCGGTGGGGTGGAACTGGATGAACTCCATGTCCTTCACCGCCCCTTTCGCCCGGTAGACCATGGCGATGCCGTCGCCCGTGGCCACCAGCGGGTTGGTGGTGTGGCCGTAGACCGCCTCGCAGCCCCCCGTGGCCATCACGGTGACGCGCGACAGGAACGTGTCCACCTCGCCCGTCGACTCGTCCAGCACGTAAGCCCCGTAGCACTTGATGCCCGGCGTGTAGCGCGTGACGATGATGCCCAGGTGGTGCTGGGTGATGATCTCCACGGCGTAAAAGCCGGCGAACACGGTGATGTTGGGATGCCGCCTCACCGCCTCGATGAGGCTCGTCTGGATCTCGGCCCCGGTGCTGTCCTGGTGGTGCAGGATGCGGGGCTCGCTGTGCCCGCCCTCCTTGTGCAGGTCGAACGTGCCGTCCTCCCTCTTGTCGAAGCGGACCCCCCAGCCCATGAGCTCGCGGATCTGCCCCGGCGCGCTCCTCACCACCTTCTCCACCGCGGCGCGGTCGTTTATCCAGTCGCCCGCCACCAGCGTGTCCCTTATGTGCTTCTCGAAGTTGTCCGATGCCGGGTCGGTCACCGACGCGATGCCGCCCTGAGCGAAATAGGTGTTGGCCTCCTCCATCCTTGTCTTGCAAAGGATGGCCACGCTGCCCTTGTGCGCTACCTTCAGCGCGTAACTCATGCCCGCTATGCCCGAGCCGATAACGAGGAAATCGAACGTTCTTACCATAATGCGATAACCGGTTTTGTCTGCGCAAAGATAACGCTTAGCGCCGGAATAACGCGCCCCCCCGGGCAAAAAAAAGGCAGTCCGGGCGGCCCGCTTTCGCGCGCCGCCCGGACTGCCCCGCGCCTGCCCCTGCCGGCTATCTCATGATGCCGTTCGAGCCGCGCACGAAGTCGATGATGTGGCGTATCTCGTCGCTCATCGGCACCTGGTCCTCGATCTTCAGCAAGGCGTCGTCCACGCTGAAGCTCTTGCTGAAAATCATGCGGTACGAGTTCATGATGTGGCGCAGCACCTTCTCCTCCACCTCGTTCTTGTGCCTCAGCACGAAGGCGTTCACGCCGTGGTAGGTGGCGGGGTTGCCCTCCATGATGACGTAGGGCGGCACGTCCTTCGAGATCCGGCACCCCGCCATGATGAGCGCCCAGTTGCCGATGCGCGCGTGCTGCTGGATGATGACGCCGCTGCTCAGGATGCTGCAGTTGCCGATGCTGCTTTCGCCGGCCATCATGCTGCGGATGCCCAGCACGTTGTCGTTGCCCACCTGCACGTCGTGGCAGAGGTGCGCCCCGTCCATCAGGTAGTTCCCGTTGCCGACGCGCGTGCCGCCCTCCTTGTGCGTGGCCCGCGCGATGACCACGTTCTCGCGGATATCGTTCTTGTCGCCGATGACGAGGCGGCTCTCTTCGCCCTTGAACCGGAAGTCTTGCGGCGTGCTGCCCAGTACCGCGCCGTGGTGGACGGTGTTCTGTTTCCCCATACGCGTGCCGTCCAAGATGCGTGCCCCCGACATGATGACACATTCATCGCCGATTTCCACGTCGCCCTCTATGTAGGCGAAAGGTTGCACGGTCACGTCTTTGCCGAGCCTGGCGGCAGAATCTACATAAGCTAAAGGACTAATCATGATATTAAGCGTTTAAAGTTTATTCTCTTCCGCCTCCCAACGCCTGGTAAAGGTTGATGACGGCCTGCATCAGGTCGAACCTGTCCGACACTTGGGCGAGCTGCGCGCCCAGATAGCTCTGCTGGGCCGTCAGCACCTCCAAGTAGGTCGACGTCCCCATGTTGAACAACTCTTTCGTGTCTTCGGCGGCTTTCCGGGAGGAGTTTACCTGGACGTCGCGCGAGTGGACTTTCTGCGTCGTGTTCTGGTACAGGGCGAGCGCGTTGCTCACCTCGTTCCCGGCGCTGAGCAGCGAGGTCTGGAAGGCGATCTTGGCCTGTTCCTCCTGGGCGCGCGCCTGGCGCAGCCGGGCGATGTTCTGCCCCCGGTAGAACAGCGGCTGCGTGAGCGAGCCGATCAGGCTGGCCAGCAGCTTGCCGGGATTGACGATGCCCGCGCCCGAGTTGTTCGTCCACCCGGCGGAACCGTTCAGCATGATTTGCGGGTAGAAGGCGGCGCGGGCGCTGTTGGTGTTATAGTAGCAGGCGGCCAGTGTCATCTCTGCCGCTTTCACGTCCGGGCGGTTGGAAAGCAGTTGCAGCGGGATGCCTGCCGAGAAGTCGGAGGGCAGCTCCTGGGCTTCCAGCGTGCTGCGGCCGACGGCGTGCGCGGGCTCGTTCAGGATGAGGCAGAAGGCGTTCTCCGTCTCCGTCAGGCTTTGGCGCAAGTCGGAGAGGGAAGCCGCGGTCTGGGCGTATGCGCTGCGGCTTTGCTCGACGGCGGCGCTGTTGGCCGAGCCGAAGTCCTTCATGGCCTCCAGCGTTTCCACGTATTTCTTCAGGATGCCGACCGTGCTCTCGGTGATCTCCAGCTCGCGGTCAAGCATCAGCAGGGTGTAGTAGATGTTGGCAGTGTAGGCGATGATCTGCGTCTGCACGGCCTGCCGGGTGAACTGGGCCTGCTTGAGCGACACCTGCGCCGCGCGCTTGGGGTTGAGGATCTGGCCGAACAGGTCAATCTGCCAGCTTGCTGAAACGGGGATGTTGTAGGTCTTCGACGTGGCTGCGCCCTTGTCCCAGTTGGTCAGCGTGCCTTGCGGGCTGAGTGACAGTTGGGGCAGGTAGGCCAGGCGGGCCGACATCAGCGAGGCTTTCGCCTGTTCCACGCTCAGCAGGGCGGTGCGCAGGTCGGCGTTGTTGGCAAGAGCCTGCTCGATGTAGGCTTGCAGCTGGGGGTCGGTGAAGACTTCCCTCCAGGGCACGTTGCCGAAGTTGGCCGTGTCCGACACGAGGGTGTCGTCCGGCGCCACTGTGTCGCGGTACAGGCCTTCGGTAAGGATGTCTTCGGGCCTGTCGTATGCTTTGTAGATGTGGCAGCTGCTCAGCAGGGCGGCGGCGCACATCAGGGTTATAACTTTTGCTTTCATGCTTTCTGCTTTTTAATGAAGTATTAAGAACGGAGGATTAAGCCCGGTTCTTCCTTTATTTACTGTATTGATCGATTTCAGACTTGGCGTCGGCGTTGTCCACGTCGTTCCATTCCATCGGTTTGACTTTCTCCTGCAGGTGCTGGAATGCCACGAACAGGGTGGGCACCACGAATATCTGCAAAATCATGCCGATTAACATGCCGCCGATGGCCGAAGTGCCCAACGTACGGTAGCCGTTGGCTCCCGCGCCGCTGGCGAACATCAGCGGAAGCAGGCCGATGATCAACGCCAGCGAGGTCATCAGGATAGGGCGGAGGCGCGCCGACGCGCCGAGGATGGCCGCCGACGTGATGCTCATGCCCATCTTGCGGCGGTCGAGGGCGAACTCTACAATCAGGATGGCGTTCTTGGCCAGCAGGCCCATCAGCATGATCAACGCGATCTGCATGTAGATGTTGTTGGACATGGTGCCTATGATCATTTGCAGGGCGGGGATGCCGCCGATGAGGCTGGCGATGTTCACGAAGATGAAACTGCCCATCAGCCCGCACGGGACGGACAGCAACACGGCCAATGGCAGGATGTAGCTTTCGTACTGCGCGCTCAGCAGCAGGTAAACGAACACGAAGCAGAGCAGGAAAATCATGCCCGTGCTGCCGCCGCTCGTTTCGGCTTCCTCACGTGCCATGCCGCCCAACTCGTAGGAGAAGCCTGCGGGCAGGTTCTGCCGCCCCACTTCGGCAATGGCTTGCAGCGCCTGGCCGGAGGTGTAGCCTGAGGCGGGAGCCACCATCACTGTCATGGAGGTGTATAGGTTGAAACGGTTGATGACGTCCGGGCCGTACACTTTGGTCAGCTTTATAAACTGGCTGACGGGCGCCATTTCGCCGTCGGCGTTGCGCACTTTCACGCTTTCCAAGGTCTCCATGTTCTTGGTAGCTTCACGCTCGGCCTGCACCATGACGCGGTACATCTTGCCGAAGCTGTTGAAGTTGGAGGCATATATGCCGCCGTAGTAGCCTTGCATCACGCTCAGGATGTCGCTCGGGCTGATGCCTGCGCGCTTGCATGCCGCAGCGTCGATGTCCAATTGGTATTGCGGGAAGCGGGGGTTGAAGCTGGTCTGCGCCGACGTGATTTCCGGCCGTTGCTGCAGCACGTCGATGTAGTTGTTCACCACTTGGTAGAAATGGTCGAGGCTGCCGCCCGTCTTGTCCTGCATGTTGAGCTCGATGTCGCTGGATACCGAATAGCCCGGAATCATGGGCGGGGAAAAGAACAGCACCTGCGCCTCCTTGATGACTTTCTGGGCGCGCATGAACAATGTCATATAGACAATGTTCGCATTCTGCATTGTCGAGCGTTCCTCCCACGGCTTCAGTTTGACGATGATCGAGCCGTAGCCCGGGCCTTGGCCGCTGATGAAGCTGTATCCCGAAATCACCGTGCGCGAATCAACGGCAGGCTCCGCGCCCACCAGGCTGTCCACGCGAGCCAGTATCTTCTCGGCGTGGTCTTGCGAAGTGCCGGGAGGCAGTGTCACGGCTCCCATGATGGTGCCCACGTCTTCATTAGGCACCATGCCGGTCGGGGTGATTTGCATGAACACTACCAGCAGCACGATGCTGCCTGCCACCGCGAGGATGGTCAGCCACGATTTCCTGTTGAAGAGGTCAACCTTTTTCTTGTAGCTTTCGAGGATGCCTTCATAGCTGTGGTTGAACGAATGCTTGAACTTCTCCGTTGTCATGCCGGCCACGGCCAGCACGCTGATGACAATCATGGCGATGCAGAGGACGGGGTGCTCGCTGAAGCTGAACAGGCCGAAAATCATGCCCAAAATGGCGAGGCCCGTGAAAATCAGCGTCATGCCGGGCTTCATGATGCGCCCCAATGCCTGCGTGTAGCGGGCTATCATGATGTGGCGCGCTTCTTTGGAGGCCGTGCCGATGCGCTCTTTCAAGCCGGGACTCTCCTCGTCGCTTTCTTCGCCTTCCGCCTTGTGAGGCTTCAGGAAGATGGCGCAAAGGGCGGGGCTCAGCGTCAGGGCGTTGACGGCCGAGAAGAAGATGGCGATGGCCATCGTCAGCCCGAACTGCTGGTAGAACGTGCCCGCCGTGCCGCCCATGAAGCTCACGGGGATAAACACGGACATCATGACCAGCGTGATGGATACCAAGGCGCCGGCCAGTTCGTGCATGGCATCGATGGAAGCCTGCTTGGATGACTTATACCCCTGATCCAGCTTCGCATGGACGCCCTCGACGACGACTATCGCGTCGTCCACCACGATCGCGATGGCGAGCACCATGGCAGCGAGGGTCAGCAGGTTCAGGCTGAAGCCGATTATCTTCAGCATAAAGAAGGTCGCGATTAACGCCACGGGGATGGCGATGGCGGGTATCAGCGTAGAGCGCATGTCCTGCAAGAAGATGTACACCACGATGAACACCAAGATGAACGCCTCCACCAGCGTCTTGATAACTTCGTGGATAGAGGCGAAGAGGAAGTCGTTGGCGCTCTGGGCGATGTCCACGTACAGTCCAGCAGGCATGGAAGCTTGTATGCCGTTGAGCACGCCCTCCAGCTTGCTGATGGTTTCCACCGCGTTGGTGCCGGCCGTCTGGAAGATGAGGGCGGACACGGCCTTGTGGCCGTTCACCGTGCCCATGAAGCCGTACGTGTTCCGTCCCAGTTCGATTTCGGCAATGTCTTTCAAGCGGAGCACTTCGCCGTTGGGCAGCGCCTTGATGACGATGTCGCCGAACTCGTCGGTGGTTTGCAGGCGGCCGCGGTAGCGGATGGTGTATTGGAAAGTCTGTTTGCCGCGTTCGCCGAACTGGCCGGGGGCGGCTTCGATGTTTTGCTCGGCAAGGGCCGCGTTCACGTCGGCGGGTATCAGCTTGTACTGCGCCATCACGTCGGGCTTCAGCCAGATACGCATGGAGTAGTCGGCGCCCATCACGGCGGCGTCGCCCACGCCTTTCACGCGCTTGATTTCGGGGATGATGTTGATGTTGGCGTAGTTCTCGATGAACTCTTGGGTGTACCTGTCGTCCTTGTCATAGACGGAGAAGATCATCAGTATGGAGTTCTGGCGCTTGCGGGTCGTCACGCCGATCCTGGTTACTTCCTGCGGCAGCAGGCCTTGCGCCATCGACACGCGGTTCTGCACGTTCACCTGCGCCATGTCGGGGTCAGTGCCTTGGTTGAAGTAAATGGTGATGTCGGCTCCTCCGTTGTTGTAGGCGCTGGAAGTCATGTACATCATGTTTTCCACGCCGTTGATTTGGTCTTCCAGCGGCGAGATGACCGAGTTCATCACGGTCTGCGCGTTGGCGCCCGTGTAGGTTGCGCTCACGTTGATGGTAGGGGGCGCAATGTCCGGGTACTGCGTGATAGGCAGCGTGGCCAGCCCTATGAAGCCTAAGATGACCAGCAGGATGGAAATGACCGTCGACAGTACCGGACGGTTGATAAAGTTATCTAATTTCATACTGTTTGTTTAATGAAAAGATTGGGACGGGCGGGGGTCGCGGCCTCCTTCCCTCCCGGATGTAAATAGGTTATTGTTGGAATGCCGATTGGATGTTGCCCTTGCGCTGGTCTTCCAATGCCTGTTGGTAGGCGGCTTCCTTTTCGGCCGAAGTGATGGGGGTGATGGCCTGCCCGTCGCGCAGGGTCTGTATGCCATCGATCACAATCTTGTCGCCCGGTTTCAGGCCGGCTGTCACGTAGTAGTTCTCGCCGTCGTTCAATTTGTACACCTGCACTTCGGTATTCTTCACCGTGTTGTCTTGTTGCAGCACATAGACGAACTTCTTGTCCTGGATTTCAGACGTGGCGGACTGGGGGACAAGGATGATGTCGGTCAGCAAGTTGGGGAAGATGACGTTGCCCGTGGAGTTGCTTCGCAGCACGTTGCGCGCGTTGGGGAACTTGGCTCGCATGCTTACCGATCCGGTGGTGGGGTCGATCACGCCGCTGATGGTCTCCACCCGCCCGCTGTCGGGGTAGATGCTGCCGTCGCTCAGTTGGAGGTTGATGGCGGGCATCTTTGCCAGAATCTCTTCCATCGATCCGCCCTCGCGAATCATCTGGAGCAACTGGCGCTCGGTCATGGAGAAATAGGCGTACATTTCCGAATTGTCCGCCACGGTGGTCATCGGGGTCGCCATCGACGCGCCCACCAGGCTGCCGATGCGGTAGGGTATTTCTCCCACGATGCCGTTGCTGGGGCTGGCCACTTCGGTGAACTCCAAGTTGCGCTTGGCCTGCACCAGCGCGGCTTCGGCCTGCGCCAATGAGGCCTTGGCTTGCGCCAACTGGTTTTCGGACATGCTCAGCTGGTAGTCGCTCACGATTTCCCGCCTGTTCAGCTCGCGGTTGTTCTCGGTGGTCAGCTGTTGGGTCTTAAGGGCGGCCTCCGCAGTCGTGACCGCAGCCTTGGCCGTCTCTACGGCAGCCTTATACTGTACTTGGTCGATGGTGAACAGCACCTGGCCTTTCTTCACCGCCGAACCTTCGTCGACATGCAGTTTAGTGATGAAACCGCTCACCATCGGGCGGATTTCCACGTCTTGTTTGCCCCGGACTGTGGCAGGGTAGCTGTTGGTGAGGTGGGCAGTGACTGCTTTGGTCTCCAGCACTGCATACTCGGGCGCGTTTCCCGCGCCTTTGTCGCCTTGGCCGCAACTGCAGAGCAGCGCGAGGCAACTTACAGATAGTAATAGTTTACTCTTCATAATACTTTTCTATTCTCGTTTTTTGGTTAATTCGCTTTTCATGCAAGGTTGAAAGGTTGAAGCCTTGCCTTCGCCCGCGCCGCGCTGTGGGCGGCGGCGCGGCCGGAGATTGAAGCCCGGCTTGAGCTTTCAACGCGCAAAAATACTTATTCCCTCCCATATAAATGATGTCTTTCCCAAACTTTTAACTATGTTTCATACATAGCGGAGATTGAAAAGTCTTTTTGCCCCGAAAACTGCCCAAAAAGCGCATTCCCCGTGCGGCGTGTTCCGAAGCCCGGAAAGCCTTCCGCATGGTACAGGTATCCGCCTTGCCCCGTGTGCGCACGGAGCGCGGGCCGTACGCGCACGGGGCACGCTCCATGCGCGTATGGGGCACGGGGCGTTCCGGCACGCTGCCCGGCGGCGGCTGATTCTTAATTTTCCGTTCCCATTTCTTAATTTATACCAAGCCGTATGGTTAATTCCCGTAGAAGCCTTACTTTTGCGGCATGGAATACAGGTACTATCGAAACAGGCTGAAGACATGGTTGCGCCGGGGGGCTGGCGTGGTGGCCGCGGCGGGCATCGCGTACTCCTGCGCCAGCATCGGCACGCTGGAGGGAGGCCCCGTCGATGAAGACCCGCCGATGTTCTTGGAAAGCAAGCCGCAGCCCGGCTCGTTCGGCAACGGCAAGCTGAAGCGCATTTCCATAGCTTTCGATGAGTTCATCAAGCTCGATAAGCCCAACGAGAACGTGGTCATCTCGCCCCCGCAGCGGCAACAGCCCGAAATAAAGGCGAGCGGCAAGCGCGTCATTGTCAAGCTGGCTGACACCATGCTCCTCAACACGACCTACACCATCGACTTCGGCGATGCCATCCAGGACAACAACGAGGGCAACCCGCTGGAGGGCTTTACTTTCACTTTCTCCACGGGCGACCGGCTGGACACCATGGCCATATCGGGCACTGTGCTCAACGCTTCCGACCTGGAACCGGTGAAAGGGCTGTCCGTGGGGCTGTATGCCAACCTCTCGGACACGGCATTCACCGCCCTGCCTTTCGAGCGCGTGGGACGCACCGACAGCCGCGGGCGGTTCAGCATCCGGGGCGTGGCGCCGGGCGAGTACCACATCTTTGCCTTGCAGGACGGCGACCAAAACTTCTACTACTCTCAGCCCGGCGAGGCCGTCGCTTTCTTCGACTCGCTCGTCGTGCCTGCGTGGGAACGCCGCACGCGCTTTGACACGATCTGGATGGACACCATCACTATCGACACCATTCTGGAAGTGGAATACACCCACTACCTGCCCGACGACGTGCTGTTGCGCAGCTTTAAGGCGAAGACGTTCAACCGGCGCCTGGGGCGCAGCGAACGCGCCACCGCAAAGGAGTTTACCCTCAACTTCACCGCCCCCGCAGACACGTTGCCCCGGCTGGAAGGCTTGAACTTCGATGCCGCCGATGCTTTCCTTGTCGACATGCCTACCAGGCGGCCCGACACCTTGCATTATTGGATTAAGGATTCCATGGTTTATAAGGTAGATACGCTGAAAATGCGCCTTACCTATTTTTATACCGATACGCTGAACCGGCTGGTGCCCCGCACCGACACCTTGAAGCTGGTATCGAAAGAGCGGCCCAAGAGCGAAAAGGAACTGAAGAAGGAGCAGGAGAAGGAAGAAAAGGAACGCAAACGCCGCGAAGAAAAAGGGGAGCCGCCTTTGGTGGAGACCGAGTTCCTGAAAGCCGATGTTTATTGCCCCTCGCAGATGGACGTGTACGACTACATCACGCTGACCTTTACCGAACCGCTTTCCTCGTACGCCGATACGGCCATCCATCTGCGCCATCAGGTAGATTCGCTGTGGAAGGACGTGCCTTTCCGCGTGGAACGCGACTCTTTCAGCCACGAGATTTACAACATCTACCCCAACGAAGACTGGGAATATGGCGGAAGCTATACTTTCGCGGTAGATTCAACGGGCTTTAGGGGCTTGTATGGCCTGTTTACCGACAAGATTAAGAACGACTTCAAGATAAAGACACCTGAAGAGTACGGCGCTATCTTCTTTAACATTGGCGGGCTGGACACCGTCCCCGCTTTTGTGGAGCTTCTTAACGAGCAGGATAAGGTGCTGCGTACCGTGGACGTGGCGGACGGCAAAGCCGACTTCTACTTCCTGAACCCCGGAAAGTATGGCGCCCGCTTGGTGGCGGACAGCAACGGCAACCGCCAATGGGACACCGGCGACTATGCCAAAGGCCTCCCGCCCGAGCCGGTGTATTACTACTGGCAGTTGCTGGAGTTGAAAGCCAACTTTGAACTTACGCAAACCTGGAACCTGAAAGACAGACCCCTTGACCAACAAAAGCCTTCAGAGCTAAAAAAACAGAAACCCGATGAGAAGAAGAAAAAGAATAGCAGCCGCCGTTAGTGATTGCTTGCACCGCAGTTGGCGCAAGTCCGTCGCGGCCGCCGTGGCGCTTTGTGCAGGCTTGGCCTGTACGTTGCCCGCCCATGCCCAGTGCCAGGCCGTGAACAAGGCTTTCAAGAGCGGCGAAGAAGTGACGTACGACCTTTATTTCAATTGGAAGTTTATCTGGAAGAAAGTGGGGCTGGCTCGTCTCTCCACCAACGCAGACACCTACCGGCAGCAAAAAGCCTACCGCTTCGACCTGCTTTCAACGGGCAGCAAGCATACCGATTTCTTCTTTAAGATGCGCGACACGCTGACTTGCTACGTAACCGACCGCCTGGAACCGATCTACTTCCGCAAGGCTGCCGAAGAAGGCAAGCGGTACACCGTGGACGAAGCCTGGTTTGACTACCGCGATGGCATCTCTTACGTGAAGCAACGCCGCACTTGGCGCGACGGGCACAAGGACGAGATGGAGTATAACGATTCGCGCTGCATTTTCGACATGCTGAGCATTCTGGCGCAAGCCCGTTCCTACAACTCGGCCGACTATCAGGTGGGCGACAAGATACACTTCCCCATGGCTACCGGACGGAATGTGGAGCAACAGACCTTGATATACCGGGGCATCGAAAACGTAAAGGCCAACAACGATGTTACGTACCGTTGCCTCATCTTCTCGTTTGTGGAATATAAGAAAGACGGCAAAGGGCACGAAAAGGAACAGGAAGTCATCACTTTCTATGTGTCCGACGATGACAACCACCTCCCCATCCGCCTTGACATGTACCTCAACTTCGGTTCGGCCAAGGCGTTCCTCAAGAGTATGCGCGGCAACCGCTATCCTTTGACTTCTGTCGTGCCAGGGAAGTAAGCGGCGGCAACCTGGCTTTGGCGGAGCTTGCTTCCTTTATTCAACAAGGATGATGTCGAATGTCAGCGTGGAGTAACCTGGGATGCCTTGATAGGCGGTGGTGCCGTAGGCGCTCTCTTGCGGGATGTAGAGCATCCAGCGTTCGCCCGTGCGCATGTATTGCAGGGCGGCGGTCCAGCCCGGAATGAGCCCCGATGCGGCGCCGGCAGAACGGTACATGGTCGGCGAATCGAACGGCGTGGGTGCGTTCACATCCGGGTCGAGCATGCCTTTGTCCGTGGCGGCGTAGCCCGTGAAATTGCCATCGAAGCTGTCGCCTGTGATGTAAGTGCCGTAGTAGAATACGGTGACGGGGTCGGTATAGAGCGGATGCTTGCCTTCCGGATTGGAGGACAGTTTCTTGCAATAGACATATTGCGCCCCCGCCGTGGTGCTGGCTGTCGTCTGTATGCCGAACATCTCGTCCACGGGACAGGCATCTACCATCTCGCCGTTGTCGGTGAAAGGCATCAGGCGGTTGCCCGCCAAAGCCGCCACCGAATCGGCAAAGGCATCGTTGCGCCCTTGCCAGTTGTCATACACTGTAGGCTCGTCCACCTCTCCGCAGGCAGCCAGCAACATGGCCGCGAAGCAGAAAAACACAGTCAGTCGATACAATCTTTTCATATTGCCGTAAAGGTTACGTTTTGTAGGGTTAAAATCACGTTCATGCCCCGCCCGTGCCGGGCTATCGCTTGCGGCGGGTCAGAGCGTCTTCAGCAGCGAGGTAATGCTTACGCGGCCGGCGATGATGTCATTCAGTTCGCTGGCGGGCACGCGCTCCTGCTGCATGGTGTCGCGGTTGCGCAGGGTGACGCTGTCGTCTTCCAACGTCTGGTGATCCACCGTGATGCAGTAGGGCGTGCCGATGGCATCCTGGCGGCGGTAACGCTTGCCGATGGAGTCTTTCTCGTCATACTGGCAGTTGAAGTGGAACTTCAGGCCGTTGATGATTTCGCGCGCCTTTTCGGGCAGCCCGTCTTTCCTGACTAACGGCAGCACCGCCAGTTTCACGGGAGCCAGTGCGGCGGGCAGCTTCAGCACCACGCGGGACTCGCCGTTCTCCAGCAGCTCCTCGCAGTAAGAGCCGCAAATGACGCTGAGGAACATGCGGTCTACGCCGATGGAGGTCTCGATGACGTAGGGCGTATAGCTTTCGTTGGTTTCGGGGTCGAAATACTTGATGTTCTTGCCCGAATACTTCTCGTGCTGCGAAAGGTCGAAGTTGGTGCGGCTGTGGATGCCTTCCACCTCCTTGAAGCCGAACGGCATGAGGAACTCGATGTCCGTGGCGGCGTTGGCATAGTGCGCCAGCTTCTCGTGGTCGTGATAGCGGTAGCGGCCATCGCCGAAGCCCAGGGCCTTGTGCCACTTCAGCCGGGTTTCTTTCCATGCCTTGAACCACTCTAATTCGGTGCCCGGCTTGACGAAGAACTGCATTTCCATCTGTTCGAACTCGCGCATACGGAAGACGAACTGCCGTGCCACGATTTCGTTGCGGAACGCCTTGCCGATCTGGGCTATGCCGAAAGGTATTTTCATGCGCCCTGTCTTCTGCACGTTCAGGTAGTTCGCGAAGATGCCCTGCGCCGTCTCGGGACGGAGGTACACTTTCATGGAACCATCGGAGGTGGAACCCATTTCGGTAGAGAACATCAGGTTGAACTGGCGCACTTCCGTCCAATTCTTCGTGCCGCTGACGGGGCAGGCAATCCCCTCGTCCAGAATGATTTGGCGCAACCCGTTGAGGTCGGGACCCGCGTTCATCGCCTTGGCGTAGCGTTCGTGCAGGTCATCGCGCTTCTTTTGGTATTCCAAGACGCGGGCGTTGGTGCTGCGGAACTCCCGCTCGTTGAATGCGTCGCCGTATTTCTTGGCAGCTTTCGCCACTTCCTTGTCTATCTTGTCGTCATATTTGGCCATCTGGTCTTCGATGAGCACGTCGGCGCGGTAACGCTTCTTCGAATCGCGGTTGTCGATGAGGGGGTCGTTGAAGGCGTCCACATGCCCGCTGGCTTTCCAGACGGTGGGGTGCATGAAGATGGCCGAATCGAGGCCTACGATGTTCTCGTGCAGCAGCACCATGCTCTGCCACCAGTATTGCTTGATGTTGTTTTTCAGTTCCACGCCGTTCTGGCCGTAGTCGTACACGGCTGCCAGCCCGTCGTAAATCTCGCTGCTGGGGAACACGAACCCGTACTCCTTGCAGTGCGACACGATTTTCTTAAAAACGTCTTCTTGTGCCATCTTGCTCTTTCATAAAATAAGGTATGTCCTTTGCCTACTAAAACGGCGCAAAGATAGGCATTTATCCCGTAAGATGTAAAGGCGGGGAACGCAAATTACGCTATTTTACGCAAAGTTTAATTCTTTGCGCCCGGGCGGGGAAACGGGCCTCCACTCCGTGCATATGCCGCCTTTGCTCCATGCGCGCATCGCCCGCGCTCCATGCAGGTACGGCTCTCGCTCCGTGCACATACGGGGCAAGGGCGGCATGCGCGCCGTCCCGTCCCGTTTCCGTTCTCAGCGTAAATTGCTATAAGTCAAAGGAATGAAATATGCGGAAAAACGGCGCGGGTTTCGCGCCTGTCCGGTGACGATATTTCCGGACATCCGGCGGGAACCCGCGCACCCGAAACATGCAAGATGTAATGCCTATCTGTTCAGTTTCCATTCACAGCCGTCCTTGCCGTCTTTTATCTCGAAGCCTAACGCGGTGAGCCCGTTCCGGATCTTGTCGCTCGCCGCCCAGTCCTTGTTGGCTTTGGCTTTTTGCCGTTCGGCCAGCAGCAAGTCCACGGCGCCGCTGAAAGCAGCCTCGCGGCCGGCATTGCCCGCCGCTTCGGCAGCCAGCCCTAAGATGTCGAAGCAGAAGAGGCGGAAAGTTTCTTTCAGCTCTTCTAAATCGGAGGCATTGAGTTTGTCGTGCCCCGTAGCCACGCTGTTGATGATGCGGGAGGCTTCAAACAGTTGGGCAATGACGATGGGCGAGTTGAGGTCGTCGTTCATGGCCTCGTAACACTTCCCGCGCAGGCCGTTTACGTCAACGGTAGAAACATCGGCCGGCGACAATTTCTCGAGCGTGCGCCAGGCGTCCGTCAGCCTAGCCAGGCCTTTCTCGGCAGCCTGCAAAGCATCGTTGCCGAAGTCCACCGTGCTGCGGTAGTGGGCTTGCAGGATAAAGAAGCGGATGGTCATAGGCGTGTATGCCTGTTCCAGCAGGGGGTTGGAGCCGTTGAAGAACTCTTCGAGGGTGATGAAGTTGTTCAAGGCTTTGCCCATCTTCTGCCCGTTGATGGTAATCATGTTGTTGTGCATCCAGTATCGCACCATTTCGTCACCTTGCGCGGCCACGGCCTGTGCGATTTCGCATTCGTGATGGGGGAAAATCAAGTCCATGCCGCCTCCGTGGATGTCGAAGTGGGCGCCTAAGTATTTGCGCCCCATAGCGGTGCATTCGCAGTGCCAGCCGGGAAACCCGTCGCTCCAAGGCGACGGCCACCGCATGATGTGCTCGGGCTGCGCTTTCTTCCAAAGGGCAAAGTCGGCGGGGTTGCGCTTCTCCTCCTGCCCGTCCAGTTGGCGGGTGGTGTTGAGCACGTCGTCAAGTTTGCGCCCGGAGAGCTTCCCGTAGTGGTGGTCGCGGTTGTACTTTGCCACGTCAAAGTAAACGGAGCCTTCGCTCACGTAAGCGTAGCCGTTGGCGATGATTTGCTTCACCAGCTCCTCCTGTTCGATGATGTGCCCCGATGCCAGCGGCTCGATGCTGGGCGGCAGGACGTTCAGCGCATTCATGGCGAGGTGATAGCGGTTGGTGTAGTATTGCGCCACTTCCATCGGCTCCAGCTGTTCTATCCGTGCTTTCTTGGCTATCTTGTCCTCGCCCTCGTCCGCGTCGTGTTCCAAGTGCCCCACGTCGGTAATGTTCCGCACGTAGCGCACTTTGTACCCCAGATGCCGCAGGTAGCGGAAGAGGAGGTCGAAAGTGATGGCGGGCCTGGCGTGGCCCAGATGCGGGTCGCCGTAAACTGTCGGCCCGCATACATACATGCCGACATGGGACTCGTACAGCGGCACGAACTGTTCTTTGCGGCGGGTCAGCGTATTGTAAATGGCCAGTTGATGTTCCATGAAAAAAGTCGTTTTGGTTGTAAGCGGAGGCAAAGTTATAACAAATTGATGAAAAGCCAAAGGAAACGGGTCTTTGCCTGCAAAGCGCGCGATGCCCGGAGGCAGGTATCCGCATCGCCCGTTCTTTTCAGGCCGATGCCGGATGCGGGGGCTGTCCCGCCGCCGTGTTCAGTTTCAGCATCTCTTCCATGTACTCGCGGGTGTTGCTCAGGCGGGGAATCTTGTGCTGCCCGCCGAGCTTGCCTTTCTCCTCCAACCAGTCGTGGAAGAGGTTCTGGCGGGCTTCGACCACCTCAGGGGGCTGGAGGGCAAGGTCGTTCTGCCGCTTGGCCTCGTAGTCGGAGTTTACTTCCTTAAGCGTGTCGTCAAGCGCACGGGCAAACTTCTCAAGGCTGTCGGGGCGGTGCGCGAACTCGATAAGCCACTGGTGGCGGCACTTGGCGCGTTCGTCCATAAAGACGGGCGCTGCCGAATAGTCCGTAATCTGTGCGCCGGTGGCAGCGCAGGCCTTGGCCAGTCCCTTTTCGGCATTGTCCACAATCAGTTCCTCGCCGAAGGCATTGATGAAGTGCTTGGTGCGTCCAGTGATGACGAATTTGTAGGGGTTCTTTGAGGTGAAGCGCACGGTGTCCCCGATCATATACCGCCACAGGCCGGCTGAGGTGGAGATGACCACAGCGTAGTTCCTGCCCGTCTCCGTTTCGGCCAGGCAGCAGATGCGGGGCGTTTCCTTGCCCACGTCCTCTAAGGGGATGAACTCGTAGAAGATGCCGTAGTCAACCATCAGCAGCATGGCAGGGTCGGCAGGGTCGTCTTGGGTGCCGAAATAGCCCTCGCTGGCGTTGTAGGTTTCCACATAGTGCATGTGCGGCGAGCGGATCAGTTCTTTGTATTGCTCGCGGTAGGGAGTGAAGGCTACGCCCCCGTGGAAGAACACTTCCAGATGGGGCCATACTTCCTCCAGCGTCTGCTTGCCGGTCTTGTCGAGGATGTGGCGGACGAGCACCAGCATCCACGATGGCACCCCGCTGAGGTTGGTGACATCGGCGTGGATGGTGCTGTTGGCTATGGCCTCCATCTTGGGCTCGAAATGCTCCATCAGGGCAACCTGCTTGGAGGGTACGCGGATGCAGTTGACCAGCGGGTTGATGTTCTCGATCAGTATGGCCGAGAGGTCGCCCACCAAGCTGCGCCCTTTGTTGCAGTCGGGGCTGTGGCTTCCGCCCAAGATCAGTCCCTTGCCCGAGAAGAACCGGCTGCCGGGATTCTGCGCCAGGTAGAGGGTCACGGCATCCTGCCCGCCCCGGTAGTGGGTGTCGTGCAGCGACTCGCGGCTGACGGGGAGGAACTTGCTTTTGTCGTTGGTAGTGCCCGATGATTTGGCAAACCACTTTATTTCGGTGGGCCACAGCAGGTTCTGTTCGCCTGCCCGCAGGCGTTCCACATAGGGCTTCACCTCCTCGTAAGTCTGTATGGGAATTTGCGTCTTGAAATCCTGATACGTGCGGATGGCGGCATACCCGTGCCTTTTGCCCCATTCGGTGCCGGCGGCCATGCTCACAAGGTGTTCCATAACGCGCTGTTGAAGCTCTTCCGCATGGCCGGCATAGCGTTGTATGCCTTTCAGCCGTGGGGCGAAATATACCTTATTCAGAAACTTGGTTACATTCATCTTCAGCTCAGCCATTGTTTTTAACAGGTTACAAAAATAATCTTATTTATCATCATTTCTATCTTTTTCCTGTTTTTTTCTAACTTTACGGCTGCAAAAGGCCTGCATCCGTGAAATGCGGGGCAAGAGAGCAAGCGTTGTGTCGTAGAACTGGAAATAGCATCATGATGAAAATAGGCATTCTTACTTCGGGCGGGGACTGCCCGGGCATCAACGCCACCATCCGTGGCATCTGTAAGGCAGCCATTTGCCATTATGGCATGGAAGTGGCAGGCATCCGGAGCGGCTTTCAGGGACTGCTGACAATGGACGTGACCCCGATTGTCGACCGCGACCTTTCCGGCCTGTTCAACATGGGAGGCGCGATGCTGGGCACGTCGCGCGAACGGCCTTTCAAGCGGGGCGGCATCCTGCCCGACGTGAACAAGCCCGAACTCATCCTGCAAAATGCGAAGAAGCTGGGCTTGGACTGCTTGGTGTGCATCGGCGGAAACGGTTCGCAGGAGTCTGCCGCCCGGCTGTCGGGCATGGGGCTGAACATCATTTCCATACCCAAAACCATCGACAACGACATCTGGGGCACCGACATCTCTTTCGGCTTTGATTCGGCGGTGAGCATCGCCACCGAAGCCATCGACCGCCTGCACTACACGGCCAGCTCGCACAAGCGCGTCATGGTCATCGAAGTGATGGGCAACAAAGCCGGCTGGATTGCCCTCTATTCGGGCATGGCGGGCGGGGCCGACGTGATTCTCATCCCCGAAATCCGCTATGACGTCCACCGCATCGGCGAAACCATCCTCAGCAGGCTGAAGCGCGGCATCCCGTACTCCATCGTGGTCGTGGCGGAAGGCATTGCCACCGACGGGCGCAGGCATGCCGCCCCCTACATCGCCGGGGAAATAGAATATGAGACGGGCATCGAAACCCGCGAAACCGTGTTGGGATACATCCAGCGCGGGGGATCGCCCACGCCGTTCGACCGCAACCTCTCGACCCGCATGGGCGGGCATGCCTGCGAGCTGATTGCCGCTCGGCGGTTTGGCCGCATGGTGGCGTTGCGCGGGCGTGACATCACTTCGATCCCGCTGCCGGAGATTGCCGGGAAAACCAAGATAGTGACCGAGGCGCACGAATTAGTGGTGCAAGGACGGCGCATGGGGGTATGTTTTGGCTGAAAGGCAGAGAGAGGAAATGCTCCGTATAGGTACGGAGCGGGGTGCAGGCTTGTGCCGCGCCCGGCGCATGCACGTATGGGGCGCGCTCCGTGTATGCACGGAACAATCGGTTGGTTTCCAATGAGTTTTATTCGGTACAGGTGTCGTTGCCGGCCTCGGCTGGGACGGGTTTGGCTTCTCTCTGTTTTCTTAGCATTTCCCTAAAGGCGGGGTCGGAAGCAATTTTCTGCAAGGCCTCGTGCGCCGCGTTCTGCTGCGATTCCTTTTTGGTATAACCCTGTCCTTTCCCCGCCGGGATTCCCTCGATGCGCACTTCAGTGGCGAATACGGGGTTATACTGCTTGTCGAGGAACTGTTCGATAAGCTCGAAGCTGAGCTGCATTTTATTCTTCTGGCTCCATTCAATGAGTTTTGACTTGAAGTTGGCTTCCTGCCGCGACAGCAAGTCCATGTTGATGCAGCTGCGGAAAATCTTTTCTTCTATGAAACATTTGCACGCGGCATAGCCCCGGTCGATGTAGAGGGCGCCGACTAAGGCTTCGAAGGCATTGCCGTACATATAGCTGTTGTGCGTCATTGTGCGTGCGGCCGATTTCACCTGTTTGTCCAGCCCGATTTGCACGGCCAGCTTGTTGAGCGTTTCGCGTTGCACGATTTTCGATCGGGTATTGGTCAGGAAACCTTCGTGGCGGGCAGGGTAGTGCCGGTAGAGAATGTCAGTCACGATGGCGCTGAGGATGGCGTCGCCCAGAAATTCCAGCCGCTCGTTGTTTACCAGCTGCCCCTTGTCTGAGCGGATGCCGGTGGACTTGTGCAGCAGGGCTTCATGGTAGATGCGGATGTCGCGCGGCATGAAGCCGAGTATCCTGTAAAAACAAAGATAAGACTCTTTGTCCCTCAAGAACAGAAGCCTTATCTTGTCTATCAGTTTGCGCAACACGGCGGCAGGTTTAGTCGGCGTAAGCCTTGAAGATCACGCATGCGTTATGGCCTCCGAATCCGAAAGTGTTGGACAGGATTACGTTCACCTTGCGCTCTTGCGCCTTGTTGAAAGTGAAGTTCAGGCCATAATCAATGTTCTCGTCGTCATCGCCTTCTTCGTGGTTGATGGTGGGAGGCACCACGCCGTCCTTGATGGCCAGGATGCCTGCGATGGCTTCCACGGCACCGGCCGCGCCCAGCAGGTGTCCCGTCATAGACTTGGTGGAGCTGATGCTCACCTTGTAGGCGTGTTGGCCGAAAACCTCTTTGATGGCTTTCACTTCCGAGAGGTCGCCCACGGGGGTTGACGTGCCGTGCACGTTGATGTAGTCCACGTCTTCGGGATTCATGCCTGCGTCTTCCAGCGCGTTGGCCATTACTAATTTGGCGCCCAGCCCTTCGGGGTGGGAGGCCGTGAGGTGATAAGCGTCGGCCGACATGCCCACGCCTGCCAGTTCGGCATAAATCCTCGCGCCGCGTGCTTTGGCATGCTCCAGCTCTTCAAGCACGATGCAACCGCTGCCTTCGCCCATGACGAAACCGTCGCGGCTCGCGCTGAACGGGCGGGAGGCTGTCTCGGGCGATTCGTTGCGTGTGGAGAGGGCGCGCATGGCGTTGAAACCGCCCACGCCGCAGACCGTGATGGCCGCCTCAGCCCCGCCGGTCACTATGGCATTGGCTTTGCCCAGCCGGATCAGGTTGAACGCATCGGCAATGGCGTTGGTGGAGGCGGCGCACGCCGAACAGGTGGCGTAGTTGGGGCCGTGAAAGCCGTAAAGGATGGATATTTGCCCTGCGGCGATGTTCGAAATCATCTTCGGGATGAAGAACGGATTGAACTTCGGGCCGAGGTCTTGGTGAAGGGCATAGTTGCCCGCTTCTTCTTCAAATGTATGGATGCCGCCGATGCCCGCGCCGAAGATGACGCCGATGCGGTTCAGGTCTTCTTTCCCGATGTCAAGCCCCGCATCGCTCACCGCCTGCTTGGCCACCACGATGGCGTACTGCGTGTACAAGTCCATCTTCCGGGCTTCCTTGCGGTCAATGAATTCGGTGGCATCGAAGCCTTTCACTTCGCAGGCAAAGCGAGTTTTGAACAGTGAGGCGTCGAAATGTGTAATAGGCCCCGCTCCGCTAACTCCGTTTACAAGGTTCGTCCAGAACTCTTGGACGTTGTTGCCCACAGGGGTAATGGCGCCGAGGCCTGTTACGACAACTCTTTTCAATTCCATATCAAGGATGTAATGTAATCAAGGAGTTGATTACTTCGCTCTTGCTTCAATGTAAGCAATGGCATCGCCGACAGTAACGATCTTTTCTGCCTCGTCATCGGGAATAGATACGCCGAAAGTCTTCTCAAATTCCATAATCAGTTCTACGGTATCAAGAGAATCCGCTCCCAGGTCATTGGTGAAACTGGCTTCGTTGGTCACTTCTGACTTTTCCACTCCCAGTTTGTCAACGATGGTGTCTTTCACTTTTTCTGCAATTTCAGACATAACTTTTAGTTTTTGATTAATAAATTAGACCTATTTATTTATTTTTGCGGCACAAAGGAAGAAATATTTATGCTTTCCTGCAAGTATTTAATGGACGAATTGTTGGATTTTGCACATTTTTTGCAGTTTTGTGCGCAAAAACAGGGATTATGACAGTGAAAATGGCTGTTTTCGCTTCCGGGAACGGGAGCAATGCCGAGAATTTGGCGCGGTATTTCGCCGCAGGCACGACGGCGCGCGTAAGCCTCATCGTGACTAACCGCCGGCAAGCTTTTGTGCTGGAGCGTGCCGGCCGCTTGGGCGTGCCGGCCGTCTATATCAGTAAGGAAGAGTGGGGCGACGGCAACCGTGTGTTGGAGGTGTTGCGCGGGCACGGGATCCGCTTCATCGTGCTGGCGGGTTTCCTGCTGCGCGTGCCGCCGTTGCTGTTGCAGGCTTACCCGCAGCGCATTGTCAACATCCACCCTTCGCTGCTGCCCAAGCATGGCGGGAAAGGCATGTACGGCGACCGCGTGCATGAAGCGGTGGTAGCGGCGGGCGACTCCGAGAGCGGCATCACCATCCACTACGTCAACGAACGTTATGACGAAGGCGCTCCCATCGCGCAGTTCCGCTGCCCCGTGCTGCCCGGCGACACAGCCGCCGACGTGGCCGCCAAGGTGCATGCGCTGGAGTATGAACACTATCCGCAAGTGGTGGAGCAGCTGCTGAAAGACACCGTAAACGCCTCGCGCTCCCTGCGCAACGGGTAGTCGTCCCGCAACTGCTCGAAGTGTTCGGGATGCCGCCGCAGCGCCTCGCAGTCGCGGCGGGGGTCGTACATTTGCAGCAAGGCGTCGGTCTCGTCTTCGGCGCATATCAGCGGATTGGCGGGCGGGGACGGTGCGATGTGGTAGCCGGCATCCAGCCCGAAGTGGCGGCAGAGGGCATCCAGCGCCATGCGGGCGGCGTTGGCCTTGCCGTCGGCCGAATAGCCCGCAATGTGCGGCGTGCCGATGAATGCCTTTTGGAGCAGCGTCCGGTCGATGTCAGGCTCATGCTCCCAGACGTCAATGACGGCATCTCTTACTTTCCTTTCCTCTATGGCCTGCAGCAAAGCCTGCGTTTCAACCACTTCGCCGCGCGAGGTGTTGATTATGACGGGCTGCCGCTTCAGCGAGCGGAAGAAGCCGCCGCCGGCGAGGTGGAACGTGCGGTGCGCCCCCTCGCGCAGCAGCGGCACGTGGAAGGTGATGGCATCGCATGCTTCGGCCAGCTGCCCGAGGCTGCAGAAACCGGCGTCCCCTTCGCGCCCGGCGCGGGGAGGGTCGTTGAGCAAGACCCGCATTCCCAGCCGTTTCCCCACTTCCGCTGCCAGCCTCCCTACATGTCCCACGCCCACCACGCCCAGCGTGGCCTCGCGCAGCGCCAGCGTGTGCCGCCGTTGCAGCAACCGCAGCGAGGCTTCCAAGTATTGCGCCACCGACGTGGCGTTGCAGCCCGGCGCATTGCTCCAGCGGATGCCGGCCCGGCGGCAATATTCGGTGTCGATGTGGTCGAAACCGATGGTGGCGGTGGCGATGAATTGCACGCGGCTGCCTTCTAACAGCCGGCGGCCGCAGCGGGTGCGGGTGCGTATGATGAGGGCGTCGGCCTCCTTCACCGCTTCGGGGGTGAAGCCGTTGCCGGGCAGGTAGGCCACTTCATCGGCCAACCGCTCCACGGCTTCGCGGATAAAGGGGATTTTATCATCTACGACTACTTTCATGTTCCCAAAGGTTTCGTTCCGGGCTGCAAAGATACGCTTTGCCGGGCAAAAAGGCGGAGCGGCGGGGGAAAAACAGCGTGCCTGTACGGGATCCTTGCAAATAATGCTTCCTTTTTCTTTTCATTGTCCGGGGCGAATTTCCTATCTTTGCTTCGCGAAGCGGCATAAGAATTTATGCAAATCAAATGAAATGTATCTGAAACGAGTGAATCCGGATGCCCCGTCAAGGCCGGTTGCACGGCCTGCCGTTTCATGCGTGTGCGGAGTTTGCTCCGTGCGCATGCGGAGCGCGTCCCGTGCGTGCATGAGGCGCGTCCCGTGTAGACATGGAGTAACAAGCTGGCTTTCAATGACCTTTCTCGGTTAGAAAAGAGAGGGACGGCTTGGCGCGGGCAATTTAGGAGGAACGCGTTCCGCAAATGGATATGGAACAGACTGCCATCCCTACGTTGAAAGTGGTGATACCTCTTTATAAGGAGGAGCTTTCGCCCGTGGAGCAGCTGGCGTTGCGCAACACGATGCAACGGCTTGCCGCCCACCCCGTTGTCTTCCTGCATCCCGAAGACACCTGCTTCGGGCGTTTGTCGGCCATCTACCCGCAGGCGTCCTTGCTGCCGGTCAGCCCGGAATGGTTAGGGACGAAGAACGGCATCGCGGGCTACAACCGCATGATGCTGTCCGAAGCCTTTTACCGCCTTTTCGATGGCACTACCTATATTCTGATATGCCATGCCGATGCCTGGATTTTCCGCGATGAGCTGACGGATTGGTGCGGTCGCGGCTACGACTTAGTGGCGGCTCCCTGGCCTTTGCGCCCGCGCTATGCCCGCTTCCCGTTGAAGCAATGGATCGCGTTGCGCGAGCGCCTGTTCTCGTCGCCCCGGCACCTGCTTCGGACGCAAATGTACGGGCGCGTCGGCAACGGGGGGCTCTGCCTGCGTCGGGTGGAGTCCTTTGCCCGCGCCTGCCGCGCCTATGCCGGCGAGGCCGCCTATTTCCTTTCCCGCCCCGGCGAGGGCATGTACAACGAGGACATTTTCTGGGCGTTGGTGCCGCGCGGGTTCCGCTATCCTCCGGTGGAGGAGGCGCTGAAGTTTTCTTTCGACAACAAGCCCCGTGTGTGCTATGAGCTGAACGGGCGTCGCCTGCCCATGGGATGCCACGGGTTCATGCACAAGAGCAGGGCGGGCTTCTGGAAAGGCTTCATCCCGTTCTGAGTCGCGCGGCGGATGCCGGGACAGTGCGCTGCCCGTTGCGCGTGAAGGAAAAAGTCCGTATCTTTGCCGTTGGAACGTACAACCGTCCGGGATAGCATATTGAACCCTGTTTGCAATGTTTCTACCTT
>CAYSIQ010000023.1:0-25464 GCA_964431195.1 uncultured Bacteroides sp. | reverse complement strand
GCTTTCATTGTCGGGCAAAGTTAAACGTTAAATATTAAACTACAAAATTACTGTGGCAAAAATTCAAGAAGATTCTTACTATTTCTAAAAAAGAGTGGATTATGTGAGAATAATATCCTCTCGCGCGGCGGCATGTATGCCACGCGAAAAGGCCTGTGCGCCCGCAAAGGCTATGCCGCCAAGCAATCGTTCTGCCCCCTCCCGAATTTATATAGGATCGGGCTCACGTATATGCCCGTTTTTGCCAGCCCAATTCTCCAATGCCCATAGCGGGGATATACCTATTCATATATACAGGAAAATCCCAAGAGCCTTGCCAGCTCTTGGGATTTTCCTGTCAGGCTGATGTCCAAATCCGCCTTTGCATGCCGAATGCAAACTTGTCAATCGTGTCATAAACCACGCCGGCAATGCCCGGCACGATGATGCCTGCGGTACAGATGGCAAGGCTGACGCGCGTGCAGCCATCGCTGCGGAAACTTGCGACGGGCGTTTCGATCTTGTTAATGTACATGGCTTTCACCACTTTCAGATAGTAGTAGAGCGAGACGATGGCGTTAAACAGCCCGTTTCCCTTATCCCTCGCCGGCTCCCGTGCGAGTTTTCTTTCAATCTGTTGATAGCCAAATAAAGGGGACTGCCCGGTTACAACAAATATTAGAGGAATTTTCCCGGCTTTAAGCGTGTGAAACCAAGAATTACGCGAGGAGAAAGCAGGGATTCTTCCATGCACGTGCGGGGCGCGGACGGTACGGCACGGCGGACGCGCCGTGCGCACATGGAAGACGCGCGGAACGGGTATCTTCCGCAGCGCACGCTTCGCGGCAGTTTTCCTGCCCCGGACTCGCGTAAAGAATCAGCCGCGCCTTCCTCCACGCAGCCAGTATTTGTCCCAATAGCTTTCGTTGAGGCTGCTGACGATGACACCCCGGCTGGTGCTGGCGTGGATGAACATGCCGTTTTTCAGGTAGATGCCGACGTGGGATACCCGGCGCGAGGACGGGCTGCGGAAGAACACCAAGTCGCCTTCGCGCAAGTTGCGGCGTGCCACCCGGCGGGTGGCATCCATCTGTTGGGCGGAGCTGCGGGGCAAGCGGACGCGGTACACTTGGCGGTAAAGCTGGCACGCCAGCCCCGAACAGTCTGTCCCGCGTTTGCTGTCGCCGCCCCCGCGATAAGGCACCCCCATCCATTCGGCGGCGGCAAGGTAGAGGCGGTGGTTGTCATTGGCTTCAATATCCATGTGCAACCGGGCGGAAGCGCGCGCCAAAGCCCGGTAGTCAAGCGGGGGAGCTGCGGTGCGGCAGCCTGTGAAGCAGACGGCGCACACGAACAACAGCAGCAGCCCGCTGCCTTTGCGGTGTAGCTGAGGGAGAAGCGTCATGGCTGTTGGGGTGTTCCGGCTTCTGTTTCTGCCTGGGGCTCTTCCGCTTTCAGGCTGAAGTAAGTTTCCAGTTCTTTTTCGGCCGATTTGTTTTCATTGCGCAGGTCGCGGAGGATAACGCCATGCTCCAGCAGGGCAATGCGGGAGCAGATGTCCACCGTGTGGCTCAAGTTGTGGCTTGAGATGATGACAGTGCTGCCATGTTCCTCGTTGTATGCTTTCAGCAAGTGCTTGATGACGGCCTGCGACGAGGGGTCGAGAAAGTTGAACGGCTCATCGAGAATGAGCAGTCGAGGGTGGTGCAGCATGGCCGATATGATGCCTATTTTCTGCTTGTTGCCCATAGAGTAGTTGCGGATGAATTTCTTCTGGCCCGCTACTTCCCCGTTCATGAAGCATTCAAAGCGGCGCAGGCGTTTGTCCACTTCATCCTTTTTCAGCCCGTACATGCGGCCGATGAAGTAGAAGTATTCGTCGGGGGTGAGGTAGTCAATGAGGAAACCGTCATCGATGTAAGCGCCGGTGAAGTCTTTCCAGTCTTCGCTGAGGGCCACGTCGCGGCCTTGTATGGTTACGGTGCCGGCATCGGCTTTCACCAAGTCCAGGATGAGGCGGAACAGGGTCGTCTTGCCCGCGCCGTTGTTGCCCACCAGTCCCAGCATGTCGCCGGACGCAATGGAGTAGCGTTCAATGTCGATGGCTTTCTTCGAGCCAAAACTTTTCTCTAATCGGTTGATTTCTATCATGGCGGTAAGCGGATTAAAAAGTTAAACGGATGATGGCCGGCTCATCTCTGCCGGCTGTCGCGGAAGCCTTCCATATTCTGGTAGCGCCGTTGCATGAAACGTTTGCAGACGTATTTAAGCCACTGCCTCGATGAGGCAATGAAGCCCGCGCCGATGGCAATCATTATCCAGCGGGCGGCGGTTTCATAGACCAGTAGTTTCAACGGCACATAGATGGCGAAAGGCAACGCGAAAGCCGCAAAGTTCATCAGGCTTTGGCCGGTGCTCATGTTCATGCGGCCGGTCATTTTCATGTTCAGGTTGAGGGTGTGTTTGTTGTACGGGCAGGCCATAAAAAAACAGAAGTAACCCGCCCCGCCCGTAAACACCATCCACGAGACACTTTGCAGCAGCCCGATGCCGCCCCATGCCACGCCCGGCAGCATCAGCAGGAAAGGGACGGACAAAGCTGCCAAATAGAATTCATACTTGGCTTGCAGCAAGGCACGGATGGACGCACGCCAGCTCATCAGCCCATCGATATAGTTGCCTTCCTCGCTCATAAGGGAACCGAGGAGAGATATGGCAAACATTACGTAGCAGTAGAGCACGATGAAATCTTGCACGCCGTCGCCATAGGCATCGGTGAACCCGGCCATCGCGCTGAAAAAGACGACAATGAAGATAAGGCCGGCTAACGACCCGCGGCATACCCTGTTGCGCAGCAGCAGCTTCAGCTCCAGGCGCATGTATTCGCCTGTTATGCCGTAACGATCCAAGAACTCGTATTCGGAGAGGCGTTTGGCCTGCATTGTGCTGTCTTTCACCTTGTTCAGTTCGTTGTAGATGAATTTGCGGATTACCCGGCTGCCAGCCAGCCACACCAGCGCGATGGCCGCCAGCGTGCCGAGAAAGGCAAAGACATTGCCGGTGATGTAGGCATCGCCCAATGACACGAACCAGTCGAACAGCGGCCTGCCATCGGGAATGAACAGGGCGGCCAACAGCCCGCCGTACACGCAGGCGGGCAGCAGCAGCCACCAGATGCGTTCACCCAGCAGGGTGCGGCACAGCAGGAACCAATAGTTGTTGAACAGCATCAGCAGCCAGATGCCCGCGCAATAGGTGAATGCTCCCCAAAGCCCGTAAAACTTGGTGACGGTAAGCAGCGCAAAGGGCACGAACAGGAACAGCCAAATAAAATTGACCCCGCCCAGTCCCGAACGGACGAGCAGGAAATCAATCAGCCGGTTGCGCTTGACGGGCAGCAGCAGGTAGGGCTTCACTTCTTGGGCGGGCGTCTTCTGGTACAGGAAGCGCAATATAAAGTCGAGAATAAGGAAAAAGGCCAGTCCGGCATTGAGTACATGATAGGGCTCCACCGCTTCGTCCTCGAATGCAAATGCGAACAGCGTGCCGAAAAAGACGAGGTAACCTGCCCAAAAGATGGCCGTGACGTATATCCCGAATTTGGCAAAGCGGCTATTCTCGTACATCGGGTGGCGTTTCTCGGCCAGTTTCCTGTGGCGGCGCAGTTCTATGAATAAGTTCATTGGCAATACATGCAATAGGCGTAATACTTTTCAAGGGGGGGGCACGCCCCGCGAAGCGGGATTGCCACCCGCAGGGCGTGCCGGAAATTATTTGCTTTCGGTTTCTTCGGATATCATGGAGACCTCGATTTTGTTGTGTTGGCCGAGGAGGCCGGCGGCAAATTGGCGGATATCTTCGGGAGTCACGGAGGAAACCACCTCTTCATAACCTGCCTGCCCATCCAGCCCGGTGTAAACCTTTTCGTTGAGGACATTCAGCCAATAGCTGTTTTCTTTCAGGTCTTCGGCATGTTTCTTCAGCATGAATTCCTTGGTCTTGTCCACGTCAACCTGTTTGGGGCCGTTCTTGACAAGGTTGTCCAGTTCGGCAAAGACGATTTCCATCATGCGTTCCCGTTTGTCGGGAGCCGTCACGAAGACAATCTGGAAGTCGGCTTTCGGCGTGGGATACTTCACCAGGATGCCACCGGTATTAATGCTGTAGGTGCCGCCTTCGTCTTCACGTACTTTCTCGGTGTAAATCAGGTCGAGCACCTGCCCCAGCATGTCCATCAGGACAATGTTCTTCAGGTCGTAATCGCAAGTTCCCGTGTAGTACACAAAGTTGGTGGCTTTCGGCGTTTCTTGTTTCCGGCTGAAGATGTTCTTGTATTCGCCTTTGCGGACATCGACATGGTTGTCCTTGAAAGATTCCTCGCGCCGGATGGAAGGCAGGCCGCCCAAGTAGGTTGCGATCAACGGCTTCATGGCTTCCAAGTCGACGTTACCTACGAGGATGAAAGTGAAGTCGCTCGCGTCCTTGAAGCGGTCGTTATAGATGTCTAAGATGCGGTCGTAATCCATCTGGTCCACCATATCGGCTTTCAGGCGGATGGCGCGCGGGTGGTTCATGTAGAGAGCGACGTTGAGGGAATCGTTGAATGCGCTCATGGGGTTCATGGCCTGGTTCTTCAGGCTGGCTTTGAGCCGGTTCTTGTAGGAGGCAAAAGCTTCGTCGTCGCGGCGGGGAGCGGTGAAAGTCAGATAAGCCAGTTGCAGCATGGTCTCGAAATCCTTGATGGAGCTGTTGCCATTGATGCTTTCCGTATGGGTATTGATGCTGTAGGAAATGTTTGCCTGCTTGCCTGCCAGCACTTTTTGCAGGTCAGTGGCGCTGAAGTTGCCGAGGCCGCCCAAGCTGACGGCATCCAGCCCGTTGATGTTTATGATTTCATTGTCCGGATAAAGGGAATTCCCGCCGAAACTGATGCCTTTCAGCAAAATCTGGTCATTCTTGAAGTCGGTGGGTTTCACAATCACTTTCACCCCGTTGGAGAGCGTAAGGCAGGTGATGCCCGATGCTTCGTCTTTCGTCTCGGAAACGATCTCGCCGGGAGCGGGAGTCTCTTTCAGCAACGGCTCGTCGGACACTTTGTCCACGTATGCTTCCAGTTCCTCGCCGGCCACTTCCTGCATCCAGGCTTTGATGTCGGCTTCGGCTGGCAATGCGAGGCCTTCCTTTTCGGGAGCCATGAACACGACCATGCGGTTGTTATCCTGCATCAGCTCGCCCATCATCTGGTTGATGACGGTTACGGGTATGTTGGGGGCAAGCTGGTTATAGAGGTTGTATTCCGTTTCGATGCCCGGCGACGGCTCGTTGTCGAGGAACAGGCGGACATATTCGTCCACAAATTGCTCGTTCTTCCGTTTGTCGCGGTTGTTATACTGCACCTCCAGCCCCTGCAGCAGCTCGGCGCGGGCGCGTACATATTCCGTTTCCGTAAACCCGAAACGGCGGGCGCGTTCCATTTCGCAGAGCATGGCGGTAAAGCCTTCTTTGATGTTATTTTCCTGGCAGATTACATTGCCTGAAAAAGCGCCTTTGGTCTTGGTTATGCCCATGATGGAAGAATCATCGTATGCGGAGGCATTGATGTAGGGCGGCTCGGCCTGTTGCAGCAATTCGCTGAGGCGGGCGTTCAGCATGATGCTGATAATGTTTTTGGCATAAAGCATTGCCAGGTAGCCCGCGTTGTTCTTCTGCTCGTCGGGAACGGCATCGTGCTTGCACATGACTCCGATTTGCACATAGGATTGCTCTTTGTCCTTGCCGATGTAGATGACGGGCTCTTCATTGTCGGGCACGGCATAATATTCCCGTTTGGCGGCATCGGGTTGGGCGGGGATATCGGCAAACGTGCTCTTGATTTTAGCTTCCACGGAATCCACGTCGATGTCGCCCACGATGACGATGCCCTGCAAATCGGGGCGGTACCACTTTTCATAGTAGTCGCGCAGCGCCTGGTAGGGGAAGTTCATCACCACCTCCATGGTCCCGATGGGGAAGCAGGTGGCGTATTTGGTCCCGGCAAACAGCACGGGCAGCGCCTTTTCCAATATGCGCTGGGAGGCATTCATGCGCATCCGCCATTCCTCGTTGATGACGCCGCGCTCCTTGTCAATCTCCTCGGGATCCAGCGTGAGGTCGTTGCTCCAGTCGTGCAGGATGAGCAGGCAGGAATCGATGGCGCCCGGCGCCGTGACAGGCACATTGCATATGTTATACACCGTTTCTTCCACCGAAGTGTAGGCGTTGAGGTTCTCGCCGAACTTTACGCCGATGCGCTCCAGGTATTTTTTGAGGGCATCGCCGGGGAAGTGGGTGGTGCCGTTGAAGCACATGTGCTCCAAGAAGTGCGCCAGCCCCGCCTGGTCAGGCTCTTCCTGGATGGAGCCGACTTTCTGGGCGATGTAGAAATCGGCCCGCTTTTCGGGCAGCGCGTTGCGGCGGATGTAATAGGTAAGCCCGTTTTCCAACTTGCCGACGCGCAAAGCGGGATCGGCGGGAAGCGGCGGCATTTGCTGGGCAAACGCCTGCGCCAGGCTGCCGCACAGCACGGCGGCAGACAGGCAAAGGTTACGAAATGAATGTTTCATGTTACGTTATTTAATAGATTAAACAAATGTCTGCTAACGGGTTCGCGCCGGGGGAGTTACAAGATGGCCTGCCGGATGCGCGCCAGCTTGGCCAGCAAGTCTTCCAGCAGGCCGAGTTCCAGCATGTTGGCGCCGTCGCTCTTGGCCTCGGCGGGATTTTCGTGCGTTTCTATGAACAAGCCGTCCGCCCCTGCCGCCACGCCGGCTTTGGCCACGGTTTCAATCAGCCGGGGCAAGCCGCCAGTGACGCCGCTTGCCTGGTTGGGCTGCTGCAGCGAGTGGGTCACGTCCAGCAGCACGGGGTAGCCGAAGGATTGCATCTCAGGGATGCTGCGGTAGTCTATCACCAAGTCCTGGTAGCCGAAAGTGGTGCCCCGTTCGGTCAGCATGATGTTCTTGTTGCCCGCGCCGGCCACTTTCTCCGCGGCGAAGCGCATGGCTTGCGGCGAGAGGAACTGCCCTTTCTTGATGTTGACCGCCTTTCCTGTCCGGGCTGCCGCCACCAGCAGGTCGGTCTGCCGGCACAGGAAGGCGGGTATCTGCAGGATGTCCGCATATTCGGCGGCCATGGCCGCTTCGCCGGCGGCATGGATGTCGGTCACGGTGGGGATGCCAAACGTGTCATGCACTTTCTTCAGGATTTTCAGTGCTTTTTCATCGCCGATGCCCGTGAAGGAATCCGCCCGCGAGCGGTTTGCCTTGCGGTAGGAGCCCTTGAACACGTAGGGTATCCCCAGCTTCGCGGTGACGCGGGCGACGCGCCCGGCGATGCGGAGCGCCATTTCTTCGCTTTCGATGACGCACGGGCCCGCCAGCAGGAAGAAGCTGCGGGCGGGGTTGTTCTTGAGTTGGTCGGATGTTATCATTGCCTTGCCAGTTTTTCGGGGTGGATGGGAGCGCGGCCTTCAGGGGATGATCAGCGTGATCGCCTCGTGCAGTATGCCCACGCCGAGGGGGAAGTGCCGTTCCAGCAGGCGGCCGTCCAGGTCTGCCGGGGCATTCCGCGCGCGCAGCACTTTCACTTCCTGGGTGCGGTAGGGGCGCACCAGCTTGTAGTTGAGCAGGCGCCCCCGGACCAGCATCCAGAGCCCCGGCCACAGTTGCAGCAGCTCGGGGCGGTAGATGACGGACACGTCCAGCCAGCCGTTGTAGGGCACGGCGCTGGGGGCCAGCCCGTAGCCGCGCGCGCTGCCGATGCACACCGCCATGATGCGCCCGCGTATGTGCTCGCCGTTGATCTTGAGGTGCATGCGGTATAGTTTCCGCTCGAAGATGATGGACAGCAGCGCCATGAAGTAGGAGAGCGGCTTCACCCCCCAGAAGCGCTTGCACTGGTCGGTGACCTTCACGATGCGCGCGCCGAGGCCGATGTTGACGGCATTGAGGAAGTAGCGGGTCACGTGCTTTTCCCCGTCGTAGTACTGGCACGTGCCGACGTCTATTTTGCGGCGGCGGTTGGCGATGACGCAGTCCACCGCTTCCTTGTATTCGCCGCTCATGCCCCAGTAGCGGGCGAAGTCGTTGCCGATGCCGTTGGGGATGATGCCTATGGCGATGTTTTCCTTGTCCTCGGCGTCGGAGTGCATGATGCCGTTGACGGCGTCGTTCAGCGCGCCGTCCCCCCCCACCACCACGATGGTGCGGTAGCCGTTGCCGGCAAGTATGCCGGCCAGCCGTTCCACCGAGCCGAAGCCTTCGGACTGCACGTAGTCGTACTTTACGCCTCTGCCGTCCATGTGCTGCTTGATTTTCTTCCAGCGCTTTTGCACTTTCCGCGTGCCTGCCTTGGGGTTGTAGATGACGCCCCATTTCTCCGTGTCCATCGAGTCCAGTTGTTTTTGTCCGGGCCTATCGCCGGGCAAATATACGAATTATCGTTGTTTCTCCCTTAGTTTCCCTTTGACGAAGGCGATCTTTTCCTCCATGCCGAGCGCGGCGTCTATCCAGTGGATGGCGAAGCCCCGGCGCTCCATCCCCCTGAACCACGTCATCTGGCGCTTGGCGAACCGGTGGATGGCCGTCTCGAGGCCGCGCGCCATTTCGCCGTAGCCCATCCGCCCCGTGACGTACATGGTCATGTACTTGTATTCCAGCCCGTAGTAGGCGAGGTCTTCCGCCTTCAGGCCTTTGGCCAGGAGGCCGCGCACTTCCTCTTCCATGCCTTCTTCCAGGCGCAGGCGCAGCCGGCGGCTGATGTTCTCGCGGCGCTGCTCGCGGCTCAGCCGCATGCCCACCAGCAGGCTTTCCAGGGCGGGGAAGGGGCGCTCCCCCTCGGGGGCGCGGGCGCGGCATTCTTCTATCTCGATGGCGCGGACGGCGCGCTGGGGGGTGTCCAGGTCGGTGGTGTTGTGCAGCGCCTTGCGCGCGCGCAGCAGCGCGGCCAGCTCCTCCAGCGTCTTGCCGGCCAGGCGCCGGCGCAGGCCGGGGTCTTCGGGCGCGGGCGGCAGGCGGTAGCCTTTCAGCACGGCTTCCAGGTACAGCCCCGAGCCCCCGCACACGACGGGCAGGCGGCCGCGGCCGCGGATGTCGCGGTAGGCGGCCAGGAAGTCGCGCTGGTACTCGAAGACGTTGTACTTGTAGCCCGCGTCGACGATGTCCACCAGGTGGCAGGGCACCCGCTTGCCGCCCGCCCGGTAGCAGGCCAGGTCCTTGCCCGTGCCGATGTCCATGCCGCGGTAGACCTGGCGCGAGTCGGCGCTGATGACTTCGGCGTCCAGCTCGGCGGCCAGCGCGGCGGCGAAGGCCGTCTTGCCCGACGCGGTGGGGCCGATGACGGCGATAAGGTCGTAGTTGCTCATGGCGGGGTTCTCCTTGCGTTGGTTGGCGGGGGCAAAGGTAGCAAAAAAAAGGCGGGCGGCAAGGGGGGGCCGCGGCCTCTCCCCGCCCCCGCGCCCGGGCGCAGGCTTCTTTCTTTTTTTTGAAAATAATTTACATTTCGGGCGCTCCCGCGCGCCGTTCCCGACGCCCCGCGCGGGAGGCCTCACGGGACATGCGCATGTCGCCCCTCGGGACATGCGCATGTCATGACTCGTGAGATGCGCATGTCACGACCCGTGACATGCGCATCTCACGGAGGGCGACATGCGCGTCTCTCCGGAGGCGGCGCGGGAATCCCCCGCAACGTGTTGTTCCACAGCAGGTTGCATGTCCTCCCGAACCTTTCCGGCAAGAGGCCGGCGCACCCGGCGGGGCGGCTCCCCGGGCAGGCGCGCGGGCGCGCCGGGAGGGCGGTAATTTATCTTTACAGATTGGGGCGCGCGGCCTGCCTTTTGGCCCGCAGCACCCGGATGCCCGTCCAATGCTTGGCGTCCTCCAGCATCCGCGACAGGGGCTTCCGCGACACTTCCACCTGCCCGCTCTCCCGCGAGGCGTGGAGCAGGCACAGAACGCCTTTCACGTAAAAGGCGATCCCCATGTGGGCTATGTCCAGGCCGGGCGTGTCGGTGGTGACGGCGATGATGTCGCCGCCCTTTATCCACGGCAGGCCGGCGGCGGGGAGCTCCTTCGCGGGGACGTAATGGAAGGGCTGCCCCTCCAGCCCGGCCTCCACGCGCGCCATGGCCTCCCTGTTGGCCTCCGAGCCGGCCAGCTGCCTGTACCGGGAGGGGTGGGCCGTCATGTAGCCCGCCGAGGCCGCCTGCACGTGCTTGCTCTCCCTGGCGGCCACGTCTTCCAGGAAGCCGTTGCGCACGCCGTTGTTTATCCAGTCGGTGACGTAATGCAGGCGGGAGGCGTACCCGTCCACCTTCCCGTCGCGGTAGCGCACCCGCTGCACGTTGTCGATGAAGTCGCCCTCGGCGATCTGCCCGTCTTCGAGGGGGCAAAGGGACATGGCGAGCGCGTACTCCACGAAAGTGGCGCAGTCCACCTCGTCGCAGTTCACCACCAGCTCTTCCTCGCCCGCGCCCCGGTCCAGCGTATGGGCCGCGTAGGGCACGCCGAGGAGGCTGACGCCGTTGGCCAGCATCAGGCTGTCCGCGTCCTGCGCCCCCGCCGGGAGCGCGGCGCACAGCAGCAGGCAGCATGCCGCCGCCCGCCTTGCTTCGGGGAAGGCCGCGTTCATCGCGCCCTCCTTTCTTCTTCCTGCCCGCCCGCGGCGCGCGCGGCCTGCAGGCGCTCGCCCAGCCATTTTTCCAGCTCGCCGGTCCACTGGCGCTTGTAGGCGAAGGAGTCGCGGAAGCCCCAGCCGTGCCCGCCCGCGGGATAGACATGGAGGGATACCGGCACCCCCTGCCCCAACAGCGCGGAGGCGTAGCCGATGCCGTTGGCCGGAGGCACGGCCCCGTCGTCCCCCGCCAGCACGATGAACGCCTCGGGCGTCCGGCCGTCCACTTGGCGCTCCAGCGAGTACTTCTCCACCTGCTCCGCCGAGGGGGCGCCGCCCAGCAGGTTCTGCCGGGAGCCCCCGTGCGTCAGCCCCCGCTCCATGGTAATGACGGGATAAAGCAGGATCTGGAAATCGGGGCGGGTCTCCCCGCCGCCGCATAGCGTGGCCAGCGAGGCCGCCAGGTGCCCGCCTGCCGAAGCCCCCATGACGCCCACGCATGCAGGGTTCACGCCCCACTCGGCCGCGTGCCGCCGCACCAGCCGGATGGCCTGCTCCGCGTCGCTCAGCGGGACTTCGCTGTGCCCGTTGGGCATGCGGTACTTCAGCACCACGTAGGTGACGCCTTGCGCGGTAAGCCAGCCGGCCATGTCGTGGCCCTCGTGGCCCA
The DNA here is from genome assembly GCA_964431195.1 of uncultured Bacteroides sp. Taxonomy (GTDB): domain Bacteria; phylum Bacteroidota; class Bacteroidia; order Bacteroidales; family Bacteroidaceae; genus Bacteroides. The sequence continues at coordinate 14,168 of CAYSIQ010000023.1, read as the reverse complement.
TCGACAGGCGGGCGTAACCGCCGCCGGGGCACATGATGACCGCCATCCCCGACGGGCGCGCGGGGCGGTAGACGGTGATGTCGGGATTCACCACCCTGGCCACGCGGCCGCCCTCCAAGTCTTCCTCCCCGCCGGCCAGGCCGTTGGAATTAGGCGCCCCGTCAGGCCACAAGGGCAACACGACAGGGTCTTGGGCATGCATCGCCATCGGCATAAACAATAAAAGCAAATTCGTCAAGAAAAACTTTTTCATAAGCACACATTATTATATTATACATATTAATTATATACGCGAAACATCCCCCCCGCGCCTCTCAGCCGCCCTTCACCTTCGACGCTTTCACCAGATAGGCCAGCAGCAGCACGTACATCGCCAGCGACAGCACTTCCGACCAGGGATTGGCCAGCCACGCGTCATTGGCCAAGTCCACATTCGCGAAGCGCAAGCCGGTGCTTGCCACGCCCATCAACGCCCCGCCGGCGATGAAGCCCGACGCCAACAGGGTGCCTTTCTCCCCGCGCAGGCGGTTGGCCTCCGCGTCCTTGCTGCGGGTAGTGACATACCAATTGACGGCGCCGCCCACCAGGAGCGGGACATTAAGCTCCAACGGGATGAACATGCCCAAGGCGAATGCCAGCGCGGGGACTTTCAAGAAGTTGAGCGCCACGGCAATGGCCGCGCCTATCCCGTAGAGCAGCCACGGCGCGCCCGCCCCGTTCATCAGCGGCTCGATGACCGCCGCCATGGCATTGGCCTGGGGGGCGGCCAGCTGCCCGCTGGTAAAGCCGTATGTCTTGTTGAGCAAAATCATCACCCCGCCCACGGTGGCAGCCGAGACCAGGGTGCCCAGAAACTTCCACATCTCCTGCTTCACCGGCGTAGAGCCTAGCCAATAACCAACCTTCAGGTCGGTAATGAAGCCCCCGGCCATGGAAAGCGCCGTGCAAACCACGCCGCCCATCACCAACGCCGCCACCATGCCTCCGGGGCCGCGCAAGCCGGCCGCCACCATCACGACCGACGCCAGGATCAACGTCATCAGCGTCATGCCGGACACCGGGTTGGTGCCTACGATGGCAATGGCGTTGGCCGCGACGGTCGTGAACAGGAATGTGATGCCGGCCACCAGCACGATGCCCGCCGCCGCGTGGAGCAAGTTGCCCTGCATGACATCGAAGTAGAAGAAGAGCGACACCAATGCCAGCGTCAGGATCAAGCCGAACACCTCGACCTTCATGGGGAGGTCGAGGCCGGTGCGTTTCACCTCCGCCGCCTGCCCGCCCTTGCCTTTCATCCCGCCCACGGCCAGCCCCACCGCGCCGCGGATGATGCCCCACGACTTGATGATGCCAATGATGCCGGCCATGGCAATGCCGCCGATGCCGATGCTCTTGCCATAATTGTTGAATATCTCTTCGGGAGCCATCGCCCCCACGGCCGTAGTGATGCCGGGATTCCACTGGTTGAGCACTTCCCCGCCCCAAACCAGCGCCATGCCGGGCACAATCACCCACCACACGACGGCCGAGCCCAAGCAGATAATGGCGGCATACTTCAGCCCCACGATATAGCCCAGGCCCAGCACCGCGGCGCCGGTGTTGACCTTGAACACCAGCTTGGCTTTCTCGGCCACCATCTCGCCGAAGCCGCAGACACGGGTCGTGAAGTTCTCGTTCCACCAGCCGAACGTCTGCACGATAAAATCGTAAAAGCCGCCCACGAGGCCTGCCGCCAGCAGCGGCTTCGCCTGGTTGCCGCCCCGTTCGCCGGAGACGAGCACTTGCGTCGTGGCCGTGGCCTCGGGGAAAGGATACTTGCCGTGCATGGCACTGACGAAATACTTGCGGAAAGGTATCAAAAACAAGATTCCCAGCATGCCTCCCAGCAGCGAGCTGATAAACACCTGCATGAAAGACACTTGGATCTCATCGGGATAGCTCTCTTGCAGGATGTAGAGCGCAGGCAGCGTAAAGATGGCTCCCGCGACAATGACGCCCGAACTGGCCCCGATGGATTGGATAATGACATTCTCGCCCAACGCATTCTTGCGCTTGGCCGCCCCCGACACGCCCACGGCAATGATGGCAATGGGGATGGCGGCTTCAAACACCTGCCCCACTTTCAGTCCCAAAAACGCGGCGGCAGCCGAAAACAAGACTGCCATGCCGATGCCCCACATCACGGACCAAAGGTTGACTTCCGGATACTTCTTGTCCGGGCTCATCAGCGGGCTGTACGTTTCACCCGGCTTCAACTCGCGGAACGCATTTTCAGGAAGCCCCACGGTTTTTTCTTCTTCTTTCATCTCCTTTGTCTAAACATATATAACAATTCCTCTTTCCTGCCTTGCCTGCGGCCTTGGCTATTCTTTCTTCTCCACCGCCTTCATCTCGCCCTCCACATACAGGCGCAGCATTTTCGCCTTGGGCGCATTGGTACGCACGGTGACCGATTTCTTGAAATAACCCGGGTAACGCCCCGTCCCGTCATACGTCACCTTGATGGCGCCGGTCTTGCCGGGCATTACCGGCTCCTGGGTAAATTCGGGTATCGTACACCCGCAGGAGGCATAAGCCTGGTGAATCACTAACGGCCCCTTGCCTACGTTGGTGAAAGTAAAAGTGTGGCTTACCACGGCGCTGTCTTCATAAAACACGCCATAGTCATAGACCAGTTCATCAAACTTTATATCCGCTTCCTGCGCATTAGCCGGTGTGACGCCTACGCCCGCCGGCAGGAGCATCATCGCCAGATACCCCAAAAACTTCTTCAGATTGTACATAAGGCCTTTCGCTTTTAACAAAAATAAACTGTTACAAAGGTAAGCGTTTTTTTAGAGAATGCGCCTAAGGCGTGTGCGAATTTCTATTAAAAGCCCTCCGGCGCTTGCTATTTCCCCCCAAAAGGGCGACTTTTGCAAGAAAAAAAGGCGTGGACAACTATACCGACATGACCACATCGCCCGTCCATCGGCTCATCATGCGGCTGGCGGTGCCCACCATCATCAGCATGCTGGTGACCTCCCTCTATAACGTGGCCGACACTTACTTTGTAGGTAAAATCAACACGCAGAGCACGGCGGCGGTGGGCATCGTTTTTTCGGCAATGGCCATCATCCAAGCTGTCGGCTTTTTCTTCGGCCACGGGTCGGGAAACTACATATCGCGCATGCTGGGCGCCAAAGAGGATGAAAATGCCGCGCGCATGGCTTCCACCGGCTTCTTCCTGGCTTTGGCCACGGGAACGGCGCTGGCCGCTTCGGGACAGATTTTCCTGACCCCCCTGTCGGTCGCATTGGGCTCGACGCCTACCATACTGCCCTACACCGAACGCTATTTAAGCATCATCTTGTTAGGCGCGCCGTTCATGGCGGCTTCCATAGTGCTTAACAACCAGCTGCGTTTCCAAGGCAACGCGGCCTACGCCATGGTGGGCATCGTGTCGGGAGCCGCCATCAACGTCGGGTTGGACCCCCTACTTATCTTTGTCTTCGACATGGGCATTTCGGGGGCGGCGTGGGCCACCTTTGCCAGCCAGGTTTGCAGCTTCTGCCTGCTGTGGATAATGAGCCGGCAGGGGGAGAACATCCGCATCCGTTTCCGCGACTTCACGCCGCGGTGGAGCTTCGTGCGCGAAATCATTGGCGGGGGGACTCCCTCGCTGGCCCGGCAGGGACTGGCCAGCCTCAGCACGATCCTGCTCAACGTGGCGGCCGGCGCCTACGGCGACGCCGCCATTGCCGGCATGGCCATCGTGAGCCGCATCGGCATGTTTGTCAATTCCTTTCTCATCGGCTTCGGCCAAGGTTTCCAGCCCGTATGCGGCTACAACTATGGCGCCAAGCTCTACAGGCGCGTCAGCGACGGGTTCTGGTTCTGCATCAAAGTGGGTGTGTTCTTCCTTGTGGCATGTTCCGTTTCCGGCATGTCCTGCGCGGAAGAGGTGGTGGCCCTGTTCCGCCGGGGCGACCCCGACGTGATTGCCGTGGGCGCGTCAGCCTTGCGCTGGCAGCTCGCCACCTATCCGTTAGGCGCATGGATAATTGTCAGCAACATGATGCTGCAAACCATCCGCAAGCCGGTTCGCGCCACGCTCCTCTCGTCCGCCCGCCAAGGACTGTTCTTCATCCCGCTCATCTTTATATTGCCGCACCTGTTCGGGCTTCGCGGGGTGGAAATGTGCCAGTCTGTGTCAGACATATTTACTTTCCTATTGGCCATCCCGCTGACCGGCAGTGTCTTGCTCGAGATGAAACGGGCATCAGCCTCGAACATTCCCGGAGGTTCTTCAGCCCCATAGCGGGCATTTCCCCGCTTGCCGGGGAAATGCCATACAACAGGCCGGCATGCCCATGCGCCGCCCGCTCCGCGCGCGCACGGTCCACGCTCCATGCACGTACGGCCGACGCTCCGTGTATGCACAAAACAATTCGTTGATTATCACGAAGATAGATTGATACGAGACAGAACCTGCTTTTAGGGCAGGCAAAAGAAATAAGTCCCAAAATCATGGCAAAGACTATTGCGTGAATGAAATATAATAGCTAACTTTGTCCCTCAAACAAGAAACATTAAAAATAAAATAGTATGATTACAGCTGAAGACAAAACTGTGCTCGCACAAAAGGGCATCAGCGAAGAACAGATTGCCGCCCAACTGGCAAGCTTCAAAAAGGGATTCCCATTCCTTAAATTATATGCAACCGCATCGGTGACAAACGGCATCATGGCTCCCGACAACGATGCCATAAAGAAATACCTCAATGCATGGGACGCATACACACGGACAAACAAGGCCGTGGTAAAGTTCGTGCCTGCCTCCGGAGCGGCCAGCCGCATGTTCAAAAACCTGTTTGAATTTGCAGGGGCGGACTACGACGTTCCCCAAACAGACTTCGAGAAAAAGTTCTTCGACAACATCCAAAAGTTCGCTTTCTTCAACGAGCTGAACGACGCCTGCCTCAAAAACCAGGGGAAGGACATTGATGCGCTGATTGCCGGGAACGAATTCAAGGCCATTGTAAACAACCTGCTGGGCGCTGCCGGGCTGAACTACGGCACACTGCCCAAAGGGCTGCTGAAATTCCACAAATACAAGGACGGGAACCGCACGCCCGTGGAGGAGCACTTGGTGGAAGGGGCGCTTTATGCCGCCAACCGCAACGAAAAGGTAAACGTGCACTTCACCGTCTCTCCCGAACATCGGGCACTCTTCAAAGCGTTGGTCGATGAAAAGGCAAACCTCTATGCCAAGCACTACGGGGTGGACTACAACATAAGCTTCTCCGAACAGAAGCCAAGCACCGACACCATCGCCGCAGACCTCGACAACCAGCCTTTCAGAGACGCGGACGGCAAGCCGGTCTTCCGCCCGGGAGGCCACGGGGCACTCATCGAGAACCTTAACGACCTGGACGCTGACGTGGTTTTCATTAAAAACATAGACAACGTGGTGCCTGACAAGATGAAAGGCGACACCGTGCTGTACAAGAAGCTCATAGCCGGCGTGCTCATCACACTGCAACAAAAGGCATTCGCTTACCTGCAACTGCTTGACAGCGGGAAATATACCCACGAGCAGGTGCTGGATATCCTGCAATTCCTGCAAAAACAACTGCACTGCAAGAATCCCGGAACAAAGGATCTGGAAGACTCGGAACTGGCCATCTACCTGAAGAAAAAGCTGAACCGGCCTATGCGCGTATGCGGTATGGTCAAAAACGTAGGCGAACCCGGCGGAGGCCCGTTCTTGGTTTACAACGCAGACGGCACCATCTCGCTCCAAATCCTGGAAAGCTCGCAAATCGACATGAACGACCCTGAGAAGAAAGCCATGTTTGAACAGGGCACCCACTTCAACCCGGTAGACTTGGTATGTGCCGTGCGCGATTACAAGGGACACAAGTTCGACCTCACCAAGTATGTAGACAAGGCGACCGGTTTCATTTCGCACAAGTCGAAAAACGGCAAGGAACTGAAGGCATTGGAATTGCCCGGGCTGTGGAACGGCGCCATGAGCGACTGGAACACCGTATTCGTAGAAGTGCCCCTGAGCACTTTCAACCCCGTGAAAACGGTGAACGACCTGTTGAGGCCTCAGCACCAATGAGAAGATAAACGGCAGGTATGCGCATAAAAAGGGCGGGAAAAGCCTGCAAAGATAAGCCCTTTGCAGGCAGAGAGCGCATACGGCAAAAGTTTGATATTCCACTTATCCTGCAAAGTAAACGCATGGCGAGCGGCAAAATCAGTCTTGTAAGAGGCCGCTTGCGGCGGAAACGACCGCATCCTGCATGCAACTCCGGTTAGGAGGATGCATCGCACCAGAAAGCGTTGACGGCTGGACGGAAAGCATGAATTCAGAGTGGAAGCAGCCAATGCGGAAGCAAAATATGGACAATAAAAAGCAAAACTTTGCCAAACAATCCCCAAGAGCATCCCATTAACCATCAAAAACAACGGTGCGATTATGAAATACAAGTTATTGGTTCTCGACGTAGACGGGACGCTACTTAACGATGAGAAAGAAATAAGCAAACGCACATTGGCGGCTCTGCTGAAAGTCCAGCAAACAGGCGTCCGCATCGTATTGGCCTCGGGACGGCCCACTTACGGCCTGATGCCGTTGGCAAAGGCATTGGAACTGGGCAACTATGGGGGATATATCGTGTCCTACAATGGCTGCCAGATTATCAACGCGACAAACGGAGAGGTGATGTTTGAACGGCGCATCAACCCCGAAATGTTGCCCTACATAGAGAAAAAAGCATACAAGAACAACTTCACCCTACTGACTTACCACGATGACACGCTCATCACCAATGTGCCCTCAAACGAACACGTGCAGAACGAGGCCCGGCTCAACAACCTGAAAGTGATAGAAGAAACGGAATTCTCCACCGCCATCGACTTCAACCCCTGCAAGGTGATGCTGGTGAGCGATGACGAGGAGGCACTGGTAGGGTTGGAGAACCACTGGAAGAAACGTTTGGACGGCGTGTTAGAGGTCTTCCGCTCTGAAAGCTTCTTCCTTGAAGTGCTGCCATGCCGGGTGGACAAGTCGAACACGCTGGCCGTGCTGATGGAAAAGTTAGGCGTGGATCGCGAGGAAGTAATGGCCGTGGGCGATGGGACGGCCGATGTGTCGATGTTGCAACTGGCCGGCATGGGCGTTGCCATGGGCCATTCGCCCGCCTCGGTAAAGGTCTGCGCCGATGCCGTGACCGGCACCAAGGAAGAAGACGGGTTGGCGCAAGCCGTGGAGCAACTGATCTTGGCGCATGTGCGTGCCACGCAAGTGCCGCTTGATGCGCTCAATGCACAGTCGAAACACGCTTTGATGGGCAATCTCGGCATCCAATACACCTACGCCGATGACAAGCGGGTGGAGGCCACCATGCCCGTAGACCACCGCACGCGGCAGCCTTTCGGAATCCTGCACGGCGGCGCCACGCTGGCGCTGGCCGAAACGGTGGCAGGCCTCGGATCGATGATCCTGTGCCAACCCGATGAAATCGTAGTGGGCATGCAGGTGAGCGGCAACCACATCTCATCGGCCTTAGAGGGAGACACGGTGCGTGCCGTGGGCACTATTGTCCACAAAGGACGCTCATCGCACGTGTGGAACGTGGACGTGTTTACCTCGACCAACAAGCTGGTGTCGTCTATCCGCGTGCTGAACAGCGTGATGAAGAAAGGATAATTCCTGCAAAGCAAGCGGGCTTAAACAGGCAAGCCCGCAATTTTTCCATAATTAAAAAGAGGTGTTTGCAGTGCCGATAAGCACGAGCGGATGAGAACATGTAGCCGTTCCCCAAAATACAAGATACCATACAAACTGAACAGAATGCCAAGGGGAAAGTTCAGTTTCTCCACTGGGGAAAAGGAGTCTTTCAATTTAACCTCGTAATGTTGCACCTGCCGGTTGGCCCTGCCTCTGATATTTTTCCTTTGATTTTTATTGCATATCCGGGAATAAGCTGTACCTTTGCCGCTGGAATTAGAAACCGACAGGCAAGCCTGCTTGTCGGTGCAAGGGAATCCGGTGGAAGACCGGAGCTGTACCCGCAGCTGTAACCTCCATTCCAACAATGCCTGCAACCACAAGTGCCACTGTTGCCTATGCGCGATGGGAAGGCCATGCAGGCAGGGAGGAAGCCAGAATACCTGCTAATGTCCGCGACAACAGAGCATGGAGTTTCCGGGATTAGGAGCACAAGGTTCACCTTAGGTTACAAGATCAGCAGTCTTTCATTCCCTACCTGTTCGGGGAGCTTTGCTTATCTTCATCTGAAGCGACATGCACGGATTTTTTTAACAGGAAAATAGCATGATGAAGATCAAGCCAAGGCTCATCGTACCGTTGTTGTTATTATGCGCGGCGCGGCATTCGATGGCGCAAAGCATTCTGGAGGGCAAGGACGAAAAAGACCTTTCGGTAATGCTGGACGAGATTGTGGTTACGGGCACCGGAACGGAGCATTATTTGAAAGATGCCCCCGTGCAAACGGAAGTCATTGCCGGAAAGGCCTTGGAGCAATTCCAAGCGCGCAGCATAGATGAACTGCTAAGCGGGCTTTCGCCCTCGCTCGCCTTCCACGACGGCGACATGGGCAGCCACATCCAGTTGAACGGATTAGGCAATGACTATATCCTCATCATGATTGACGGCAAACGGATGAATGGCGATGTGGGCGGGCAGAACGACTTGAACCTGCTGAATATGGCCAACATCGAGCGTATCGAGATCGTAAAAGGCGCCGCCTCGTCGCTTTATGGGAGCGATGCCATAGCCGGAGTCATCAATATCATTACCAAAAGAAGCCGAGGCAAGACGGAACTGGCAAGCACCGGCCGCGTAGGCGAGCACGGCGATGTAATGGGAAACGCCTCGCTCGGCCTGGCCGCCGGGAGAATGAAAAGCGTGACGGGAGTGAACTTCCGGCATACGGACGGTTGGCGGAATACGGATTTGCAATGGAACCAGCAACAACTGAAGCCCGGCTCTACGCTGAAGACGGTAAACCGTTCCACCAATTATACCCTGTCAGAGAATTTGGAATGGAATGCCAATGAGAAACTCCAACTTACGGCATCCGGCAGTTACTATGAGCGCAGGGTCGCCCGCTCGCACGGGCAGTGGAGTTATCTTGCCAATGATTTCTATTACCGCAATTATGGATTTGCAGCCGGCGGCAAATATACGTTAAGCGGGAAGAATTACCTGTCGGCGGACATTTCATACGACCGCTACGGCTATTTCTACGACTACAAGCTGCAGGAAGTCACCGATTATTTCATTGACGGGGACCGCATCACCTATTTCCCCGGGCAGCGCATCAAGCAAAGCATCCAGAAACAAGTGTCGGGCCGGGCAAAGGGCGTCTTTTACTTCGGAGGGCGGCATATCCTGAACGCGGGCGTCGAATATCTGTACAATCATCTTGAGTCCCCCCACCATATTGACGGCGACAATGCCTCCGTATATACATTAGCCGCTTACGCCCAAGAAGAATGGACTGCCCGGGAGAACATGGTCATAACCATCGGAGCCAGGGGGACTTTACATAAAAAGACAGGCGCCAGCTTCAGCCCCAAGGTGTCAGCCCTGTATAAGTTGCCCGGTTTCAACCTGCGCGCTTCGTATGCCACGGGCTACAAGTCCCCGACCGTGAAAGAACTGTACTATAATTATACTGCCACGTTGGGCGGAGGCGACCTGACGGCCTACCACGGCAATCAAGGCTTGAAAGCCCAGACATCGCACTACGCCTCTGCCGGGATTGAATATGTGAAGCCTAAACTCCGGGCAAGCGTGACCGGTTATGTGAACTTTCTGCGCAACATGATAGAGTTGGTGGAAATAAACCTTACGGCAGAAGAGAAGTTAGACGAGATCGAAAAAAGCAAAGAATACCAGAACCTTACCAAAGCCCGCATTTGGGGCGTCGACCTCGCGCTCGGCTGCCAGCCGGCCGGCGGCATTACCCTGAACGGGGGCTACAGCTTCTCCGACCCCAGAGCGCAGTACCCCAACCAAGGCATCGACTATATGCGGTACATCCCGGTCGATGCCACATCCCGGCACAATGCCACATGGGACGCGTCGTGGAAACACGACTGGAAACGCTACGGGCTGGGGATAGGGATATATGGCCGGTACCAGTCCACACGGCATTACGTGGAAGACAATGACGCGGACGCCTTCCAGACGTGGCGCGTCAACACGTCGCACACGCTGTCGGGCATGAAAGAATGGACGCTGACGTTGAACGTGGGCGTAGACAACCTGTTCAATTACGTCGACCGGACACCTTTCGGGCGCAACCGCGCTACCAGCACGCCCGGGCGCAACTTTTACGCATCGGCCTTAGTCAAATTCAAAAGCAAATGATTCATTAACTCATGTGTCACATTAAATATCCCAGAAGTATGGAAAAACATTTCTTCAAATCCGGCATGGCGGCCGCCTTGGCCGCCGCCGCCCTGTGCACGGGCTTTGCCACGTGCAGCGACGATGACGACGCGGAAAGCACCCGGAACCCGGCCGAGCAACAAGTGGCCCAGGCCAAACGGCACGACACGGCGTTGCTGCTCTGCACGTTCGGAAGCACGTACAACGAATCGCTTTCCGTGTATGACGACATCATCGGCGACTTCAAGGCCGAATTCCCCGACGCGGACATCTACATGTCGTTCACTTCCCGCACTTGCATCAACCGCGTGCAGGCCTCTACCGGCATAGAGCGGTATGAGCTCGACCAATGGCTGAAAGCGATCGGCGACGCGGGGTACAAGCGGGTGGCCGTGCAGTCGCTTCACGTCATCCCGGGCGAGGAATACCTTTCGCTGATGAACACGGACATCAAGAAGTATTTCATGATCCAGTGGTATCCGTCCATCGACGTGCTGCGCGGGGCGAACCTGCTGGACTCCGATGAAGACACCGAAGCCGTAGCCCGGGCGCTATACGGCCACTATGCCGAGCAGCTCGCGGACAAGGGCAGCATCGTCTTGCTGATGGGGCACGGCAACCCGGACAAGAACTACAACGCTAACCGCAAGTACGCCGATGTCCAAGAGGCCCTGCAGGCGCTGGCGGCCAACAAGAACATCTTCGTCGGCACGGTGGACTACGGCGACATGCTCTTCTGGCCGAACGAGACAGAGGAAGACCCTGCAGGCCGCATTGCCGACGAGAGCGTGGTACGCAGCCAATATCCCGGCTGCATTTATTCCCAAATCATGCGATATTGCGACGACAACGGCCTCAAGCCGCAGGAGGTCAAGGCCTACATCGCGCCTTTCATGTCCATCGCCGGCGACCATGCGCACAACGACCTCTGGGGGCTGGAAGCCTTGGCCGAGGGCGCAGGCACGGAGGGCGTGGACTTGAGCTCAAACGAGTACAGCTGGCGCGAGCGCCTCGCCAAGGCGGGCTTCAACGTGCAGACGGACTTCGAGGCGCACCCGATCGCGCAGGCCGGGGCAGACCACGGCATCGCTGAGGGGTGCGGCATGCGCCCCTTGGGCAGCTACCCCGAAATCCGCCGGATCTGGATAGAGCACCTGCGCGGCCAGTGGGACGCCGGCGCCTGGGAAAACGGGCAGGACTACCAGTAAGGCTTCCATTTCATGCCCGGATGCGTCTGTCTGCCATAGCCCGCTGGGACGATCAAAGCCAGCGGCGGCATCCGGGCATTTCCCGACGCTTCATACGGACACGATTCATATAAAACAGAACAAGAAAGGAGAACGACATGATCAAGAACATTCTGGCGGGCTTCCTGCTGATCGGGGGCGCGGCGTGCGCCCATGCGCAGGCCAGCCTGCAGGGGCGGGTGACCGACGAAAGCGGCGCGCCGCTGCCCGGCGTGAACATCCGCGTGGACAACAGCCTGACGAGAGGGACGACAAACGGCAAGGGGGAGTTCCGCATCACGGGGCTGCAGGGAGAGGAGCATACGCTGAACTTCAGCCGCGTCGGCTACGAGCCCGCGAAGTACAAGGCCTCGGGAAGCCGCGACGACATCCGGGTGACGATGAGGGAAGGGCGCAACCGCCTGAGCCAAGCGGTGGTGACCGGCACCGGCACCCACCGGCGCATGGCCGACAGCCCCGTGCCCGTTGCCGTCATCACGGCCGAGGACATCGCGGAGAGCGGCGCCGCCACGCTGGAAGACGCGCTGACGAAGCTGTCGCCCGCCATATCGGTCTTCACCAACGGCATGGGCACGACGATGAGCCTGAACGGCATCGGCGAGGACTATCTCCTCGTGCTGGAGAACGGCAGGAGGCTGGCCGGCGACGACCGCTACACCCGCGTCAACGTGGCGGACATCAAGCGCGTCGAGATACTGAGCGGCGCGGCCTCCGCCCTGTACGGGAGCGACGCCATCGGCGGGGTGATCAACATCATCACGGACGAGGCGAGAAGCGCGGCGGACATCTCCAGCTACACGCACTACGCCTCCCACGGGCGGCTGACCGAGAACGTGAACGCCGGCGCGAGCGCGGGCAAGTTCTCCTCGCGCACCTCCTACCAGAGGCGGCAGGCCGGCAGCTGGCAGAACAACGGCACGGACGAGGACGGCTACCCCACGGGCAAGCCCACGTCGACGGGCTTCTACCAGGACAACGCGAGCCAGCGCTTCGAGCTGAGGCCCACGAGCAGGCTGGCCATCTCGCTGCACGGCAGCTGGTTCGACAACCAGACCCGCCGCCCGCGCGACGCCACCTACTACTCGGGGGGGAAAGAGCGGGAGGCCTACTCCTACGACGTGCGGCACGAGACCTTCACCTACGGCGCGGGGGCGAAATACATCGCCGGCCCGCGAGCCTACCTCGACGCCGAGTTCCATTCGGACAACTTCACCTCGTCCTACCTCTACTTCGCCAAGTCGGGCAGCTACGCGCCGGGCGACGAGGCGAAGCGCAAGAAGACCCGCTACTACGACGGCAGCGTGAAGGGCGTCTTCCGCCTCGGAGGGAGCCACAAGCTGTCCGTGGGCGCCGAATACGAGAACAGCCAGCTGGAGAGCGAATCGGACAACATCGCCTTCGAGAACATGTACACCCTCTCCCTCTTCGCGCAGGACGAGATCCGCCTCGCCCGGCGGCTGCAGGCCGTGCTGGGGGTGCGCTACGCCTACAACGGGAACTTCCGCAGCCACGCCGTCCCCAACGCCGCGCTGATGTACCGCGCGGGGAGCTTCGCCCTCCGCGCCGCGTACGCCGCCGGCTTCCGCGCCCCCACCCTCTCGCAGCTCTACGCCACGGACCTGACGAAGACCGCCAACCGCTACACCCTCGGCAACCCGGGGCTGAAGCCGGAGAAGAGCCACTTCTGCTCCCTCAACGCCGAATACGCCTCCCCCGCCCTGTCCGTCTCGGTGACGGGGTTCGTCAACGACGTGCGCGACATGATCAACTACCGCGTCCTGAGCCCCGAGGAGCTCGCGGCCATGGGACTCGCCGACGAGATGGCGGCCTACGACGAGGTGCGCCGGCGCGACAACGTGGACAAGGCCAAGGCGAAAGGCCTCTCGGCAAGCCTCGCCTGGAGGCCCGGCGCCGGGCTCGCCTTCGCCGCCGGCTACGCCTGCACGTCCACGAAAGCGCGCCAGCGGCAGGACGACGGCGCGTACGCGTCATCCCCCATCGACAAAAGCGTCAAGCACGCCGGCACCCTCAGGGGGTCGTGGGAGCGCGCGTGGGGCAAGTACCGCCTCGCCGTCAGCCTGCAAGGCCGCCTGCAGGGAAAGCGCTACTCGCAGACCTACGGCTACGCCCCCAAGTTCCAGCAATGGGACCTGAACACCCGCCACGCGTTCAGCCTCCGCCGCCTCACGCTGGAGCCCGGCCTCGGCGTGGAAAACCTGTTCAACAGCACGGACAGCCGCCCGTGGAACAACAACTTCTCCACCCTGAGCCCCGGGCGCTCGGTCTACGCCAGCCTGTCGGTGCGCTTCAAGCAATGAACCCCGCCCCCGCGCGGCGGGCCAAGAGATGCGTATGCCACCCCTCGTGACATGCGCTTCTCGCGGGTCGGGACATGCGCTTCTCACGGGTCGGGACATGCGCTTCTCACGGGTCGGGACATGCGCTTCTCACGAGGCGTGACATACGGATCTCACGAGGCGTGACATACGGATCTCACGAGGCGTGACA
>CAYSIQ010000022.1:19076-26232 GCA_964431195.1 uncultured Bacteroides sp. | reverse complement strand
GCGCGCGTCGCGCCGCCCGGGCTTTTGCTTGCCTTATTCTGATTTTCCCTCCAGCAGGCTTTCCATCTTCAGCGCCTCGTCCCGGTATTGCGCGGCTTCGATGAAGTCGAGCCTCCGGGCGGCTTCCTGCATCAGCCTCCGTGTGCGCTCGATGCTCTTTTCCAGCTGGGCGCGGCTCATGTACCGCATGACGGGGTCGGCGGCCGCGCCGGCGGGCGGCCCCGGCTCCGCGCAGGGCGCGCAGGGGCGGGCGGCCTCCCCCGCATGGGCGAACACGTCCCGCCCGGCCGCCTTCCTGACCTGCCGGGGCGTGATGCCGTGCTCCTCGTTGTAGCGGAGCTGCTTCTCGCGCCGGCGGGCGGCCTCGTCGATGGTTTGCTGCATGCTTTCCGTGACGCGGTCCGCGTACATGATGACCAGCCCGTTGACGTTCCGCGCGGCGCGGCCCGCCGTCTGGGTCAGCGAGCGGTGCGAGCGCAGGAAGCCTTCCTTGTCGGCGTCCAGGATGGCCACCAGCGACACCTCGGGCAGGTCCAGCCCCTCGCGCAGCAGGTTGACCCCGATGAGGACGTCGTACTCCCCCTCGCGCAGGCTGTTCATGATCTGCACCCGCTTCAGCGTCTCCACGTCGCTGTGGATGTAGTTGCACTTCACCTTGTTGCCCAGCAGGTATTCCGCCAGCTCCTCCGCCATGCGCTTGGTGAGGGTGGTGACCAGCGTGCGCTCGCCCCGCTCGGCGCGCAGCTGTATCTCTTCCATCAGGTCGTCGATCTGGTTCAGGCTGGGGCGCACCTCGATGGGCGGGTCGGGCAGCCCCGTGGGGCGTATCACCTGCTCCACGACGACGCCTTCCGACTTGGCCAGCTCGTATCCGGCCGGCGTGGCGCTCACGTAAATCACCTGGGGCGTCATGCTTTCGAACTCCTCGAACTTCAGGGGGCGGTTGTCGATGGCGGCCGGCAGCCGGAAGCCGTATTCCACCAGGTTGGCCTTGCGGGCGTAGTCGCCCCCGTACATGGCGCGGACTTGCGGCACGGTGACGTGGCTCTCGTCGATGACGGTGAGGAAGTCCTTCGGGAAGAAGTCCAGCAGGCAGTAAGGCCGCGTGCCCGCCTCCCGCCCGTCGAAGTAGCGCGAGTAATTCTCGATGCCCGAGCAGTGCCCCAGCTCGCGCAGCATCTCCATGTCGTAAGTCACCCGCTCGTGCAGGCGCTTGGCCTCCGTCGTCCTCCCCTGGCTTTCGAACCACTCCTCCTGCTTGCGCAGGTCTTCCCCGATGGCGCGCAGGGCGCGCAGCGTGGTCTCCTTGCTGGTCATGAAAAGGTTGGCGGGGTAAATCTTGTACTGGTCGAACGCGCCCGCGACGGCTCCGGTGGCGGGATCCACCTCTTCGATGCCGTCCACCTCGTCCCCCCAGAACGTGACGCGCAGCAGGTTGTCGGCGTAGGCCAGGCCGATGTCCACCGTGTCGCCCCTCACCCGGAAGCAGCCCCGCCCCGGGTCGATGTCGTCGCGCACGTAGAGGCTTTCCACCAGGCCCCGCAGGAACGCGTTGCGGCTGTAGCGTTTTCCCCGCTCGACGCCTATCACGTTGTTGTAGAAGTCGGCCGGATTCCCCATGCCGTAGATGCACGACACCGAGGAGACCACCACCACGTCCTTCCGCCCGGAAAGCAGGGAAGAGGTGGAGGCCAGGCGGAGCTTGTCGATCTCGTCGTTGATGGACAAGTCCTTCTCGATATAGGTGTCCGACGAGGGGATGTACGCCTCCGGCTGGTAATAGTCGTAATAGGACACGTAATATTCCACGGCGTTGCGCGGGAAAAACGCCTTGAACTCGCTGTAAAGCTGCGCGGCCAATGTCTTGTTGTGGCTGAGGACCAGGGCCGGCTTGTTGATTTGGGCGATGACGTTGGCGATGGTGAACGTCTTCCCCGAGCCTGTCACGCCCATGAGCGTCTGCCCCGGCAGGCCTTGGCGGATGCCCTCCACCAATTGGGCGATGGCTTCGGGCTGGTCGCCTGTCGGCTTGTAGTCGGAAACTAGTTCGAATTGTTTCATCTTATATGCTAACGGGGCGCAATATTCGGCAAAATCTTCGAGATATGCAAGCGGGGCGCGCCGCCTCGCGCCGGCTCCCTAACGGCCCGCGCCTTGGGACAGCCACCAGTCGATGAGGCGGCGGGCGATGCTGGGCCTCCTCGGCAATTCGGGCAGTTGCGCCTTGCGGTAGAAGGCCCCGGCGCTCAGCTCGTCGTCTTGCAGCTTTATTTCGCCGCTCTCGTAGTCGGCCACAAAGCCGGCCATCAGCCCGCTGGGGTATGGCCAAGGCTGGCTGCCGAAATAGGTGATGCCCCTGATGCTCAGGCCGGTCTCTTCCGCCACTTCCCGCCGGACGCATTGCTCCAGTGTCTCGCCCGGCTCCAAGAAGCCGGCCACCAGCCCGTAGAAAGAGCCGCGGAAGTTGCGGGCGCGCACCAGCAACACCTCGTCGGGCGCGCGGCGCACCAGCACGATAATGGCAGTGGAGATGGGCGGGTAGATTTCATGCCCGCACTTGCCGCACCGCTTCATGATGGGCGTCTGCTGTTCGGTGGGGGCGCCGCAGGCCGGGCAGAAGCGGCTGTGCTTGTCCCAATAGAGTATCTGGTAAGCCTTGCCTGCCGCCTGGTAGTCGGCGAGGGGGATGTAGTCGTACGACTCGCGCAGGCCTTTCATGGTCCATGCGCCGCTTTCGGGCACGGCCCGGCCGATGTCGAAAGCCTGCACCGCGCCCCCCTCGGGTAGGATCACGTCGTGTACCGGCGTCGCGGCCGCAAGGGGGGCGGGCAGTTCGCCGACTTTGGGAATGCCGCAGCGGCGCGCGCCGTCCGTTTTCTTCAGGAGGAGTTGGTCGCGGCAGAAAACGAACGCTTTCCGTTCGGGGTTTGGCGTGGCCGGTTTCATGCAGTCTGCCGGGCTAAGAAATCCCTGATGGCGGGAATGATTTCCTGCAGCGTGCGAAGGTCGCGCGTGGCGGTCTCCACGGGGCACCACCCCGTGCCGGCACGGTTGACGATGTGGGGTACGCAGGCCTGGTAAACGGCGCCGATGCCGACCTCTTCCAGCAGTTGCAGGGCGCTTTGGCTGACGACATCGGCGTAGGCTTGTTTCACGCCTCCGGCGGCCATGAGCGCGGCGGCTCCTTTGCCCGCCACCTTGTCGGCCAGCGAAGCGCCTCGAAGGAAGTCCGGCTCGTTCTCCAGCAAGTCGAAGAGGTCTGCCACGCCCCTGCGGTTAAAACATCTTACGATGCCTTGGTTCTCTATCACGCACGAGCAACCTCGGGCATGCAGTTGTTCTGCCAGCTCTTTCAGTTCCATGCCGTTATAACGTGTTTTGTTTCAGTTGTTCCACATAATGGTCGATGCGTCGCATCTCGGCGGGGATGTCGATGCGCTGCGGGCAGTGCGGGCCGCATTGGTTGCAGCCGATGCAGTGGCTGGCCTGCCTCAGCCTGGGCACGCTGCGGTCGTAGCCCACCAAGTAAATGCGGCGTGCCTTGCGGTAGTTGGCGTTGCTGCTGCTGACGGGGATATTGCCCTCGTTCAAGCACTTGTTGTAGTGCAGCAGGATGGCAGGGATGTCGATGCCGTAGGGGCAAGGCATGCAATACTTGCAGTTGTTGCAAGGAATGGTGTCGAACTGCATCATCAAGGTGGCAATCTGTTGCAGGAATGAGAACTCCTCGCCGGTCAGCGGCTTCAGTGGCGAGTAGGAGTTCAGGTTGTCCTGCAGGTGCTCCATGCGCGTCATGCCGCTTAATACGGTCAGCACGCCGGGGAAGCTGCCCGCGAAGCGGAAAGCCCATGATGCGACAGAGAGCTCCGGCTCGCGCTGTTTCAGCGCGGCCACCACATTGTCGGGCACGTTCGAGAGCCTTCCGCCCAGCAGCGGTTCCATGATGACGGCAGGTATGTTTCGTTTGTTCAGCTCGTTGTACAGGTATTCGGCGTTGGTATTGCGCGGGTTGACTTGTTTGGCATATTTCCAGTCCAAATAGTTCAGCTGAATTTGCACAAAGTCCCACTTGTAGTAATCGTGGCGCGACAGCAGATAGTCAAACACCTTGATGTCGCCGTGGTATGAAAAGCCTAAGTTGCGCACCCGCCCCGCTTCCCGTTCTTTCAGCAGAAACTCCAGCATGCCGTTGTCGATGTACCGGGCGTTGAGTTCTTTCATGGCATCGCTCCCCATCCCGACGCCGTGCAGCAGCAAGTAGTCGATATAGTCAACCTGCATTTCTTTCATGGAGTTGTGGTACATGGCCTTGCTGGCTTCCGCGCTCCAACTTGAGGGGGAGAAGTTCGAGAGCTTGGTGGCGACAAAGTACGAATCGCGCGGATACCGGCTTAAAGCAATGCCCGTGGCGCGTTCGGACAACCCTTGGCAATAGGCAGGTGATGTGTCGAAGTAGTTCACGCCATGTTCCATGGCATAGTCCACCAGGCGGTTTACCATTTCCTGGTCAATGCCTTCGTCGCTTTCGCGCGCGCTGTGCCCGTCGTTGGAGGGAAGCCGCATCATGCCGAATCCCAGCAGCGAAACGCGGTCGCCGCTGGCCGGGTTGGTGCGGTATGTCATTTGTCCTGCATTCTTGTTGGCGGCGGCGCCGGCCGGAGTGGAGGCATCTCCTCCGCAGGCGGCAAGCCCGGCAGTGGCCATCCCGGCGGCTCCCATCAGTTTGAAGAAGTCGCGGCGGGAGATGTCTTTATTCCCGTTGTTCATGCGTGTTCCTGTTTTACATTATGGTTATAGAGATAAAAGCGGTTGCCGTCAGACGACACTGTGCGTTTCGTGCCCTTCCACGTAGATGGCGCTGAAAGGGCGCGCCGGGCACAGGTTTTCGCAAGCCCCGCAACCGATGCAACGTCCAGTGTTGACGACGGGTATCTTGACGGACTGTTCATCCTTCGCGTCGGAAGGCACCATCAGAATGGCTCCGGTAGGGCAGTGGCGGGCGCAGTTGCCGCATTCCACCCCGTCGGTCAGGGGAATGCAGTTCTGCTTAATCCATACGGCATTCCCTATCTGGATAGACGACTTGTCGGCCGCGCTGATGGGCTTGATGGCACCGGCGGGGCATACCTTCGAACACTTGGTGCATTCGGGGCGGCAGTACCCACGCTCGTAGGACGATTCGGGTTGCATCAGTCTCAGTAAGTCGGTAGAGGGACGCAACACTTGGTTGGGGCAGGCCGACACGCACAGCTGGCAGGCCGTGCAGTGTCGGGCGAAATGGCGCGCGCTCAATGCGCCGGGAGGCACGATGGGGGTGTTGCGGCGGGGTATCTTCTTTTCTTCGATGACGGCCAGCCCGCCGTCCACTTTCTTTTCTTGCGCCCTGACGGCTGCGGCGGTTGCAATTGCGGCGGTTGCGGCCAGAAAAGCGCGGCGGGCGTTACCGGCCTTTCCGGCCGATGGTCCCGCTTCCTTTGCCGGCTTGCGCAGCGTGTAGCTGATGGCATGCTGGCTGCATTTCCCTATGCAGTCCATGCACGCCACACAGCGCGTGTAGTCAATCTCGTGGGCTTTTGTGTCGATGCACGAAGCCTTGCAGTTGCGGCCGCAAAGCCCGCAGCTGTTACACTTGCCGGTGTCGATTACCGGCTTCAGCAACGAGTATTCGGACAGCAGCCCCAATACCGTTCCCACCGGGCAGATGGCGTTGCAGTACGTCCGCCCGTTTCTCCACGCCAGCACCGCAATGGCGATGGCCGTAACGCCTGCAACCAGGAAGGCCGGCAGGCTTTTCAGCCATACCTCGGTGCCGTAGAACGCATAACTGCCGGCGCGCTCGGCCAGATAAGCTAACAGGTTGTTCCCCCACTGATAGACAGGGGCAAAGAAATTGGAAGCAATCCTGCCATACGAACTGTATGGGGCCAGCAACGCAACCAGCGAGTGGAGGCCTGCCGCCCATGCCGCTACGAACAAGGCCAGCACGCCATAGCGCAGCCATGCCTTGGCAGGAGAATAGCGGAAACGGTTTTTCTTATGCTTGCCGGCCAACCACGAAACGATGTCTTGAAGCACTCCCAACGGGCAGATGACGGAGCAATAGACCCGCCCGCAAACCAGCGTAAGCACGGCAAGCACGGCCACCACGCCCACATTCAGCGCCAGCACAGCCGGGAGGAACTGCACTTTGGCTATCCAGCCGAGCCACGCATGCAACGTCCCCGTGAAGTCGAGGAACAGCAGGGTGACAAGCAGGAAAAAGATAACTGCAAGAGTTCGTCTGATAGTACGTAACATAATAATTAGCGGTTAGTGTAAATGCCTTCTTTGTGTGTTATATGCAAAAGATGCCCCAAAGGTAGCGTATCTCCGTGAAATCGGGGAAAGAGCTTTTCTTTTTTAAGTATAATTTGATTTTCCCCGACAAGTTGCCTGCGCCAGCCCCGTTCCGGCATTGCAAGAATACGGGGAAGCCTCCAGCCGCCTCGCAGGTATTTTACAGTGCTCCTTGCCTTTTTTACGGCATCTGCCCGTCTTGTTCCATGGAGGAAGCGTCAAAAGAGAAAGGGAGCAGCAGGCTGATTCCCGGCAATTCAAGGATATTTTCCGTGCCTGCCAGCAACACTCGCAGGGGGCGGCGGAATCTCCGTTCCGTTTCGAGCATCGCCTGCCGGCAGGCTCCGCAGGGCGAGACGGGTCGCCGCACGAACTCGCCTCGCTCGTTGCGGGCGGCAATGGCCAGCGCTTCAACGGCTTGGCCGGGGTATCGCGAATTGGCATAGAACAGCGCGGTGCGTTCGGCGCACAATCCCGAGGGGTAGGCTGCATTCTCCTGGTTGCTGCCGCAGACAATGTTGCCGTCGTGCAGGCGCAAGGCGGCGCCCACCGAAAAGCGGGAGTAGGGAGAATAGCTGTTGAATGTGGCGCGGCGCGCCTCGTCAATCAGCTGGCGGTCTTCTTCCGTGAGCTCGTCGTATGAATAGATGCGGTAAGGCTCGGAAAAGATTCGTTGTCTCATGGTTGTATGGTTTGTTTGCAAAGGTAAGCAAAACCGGGCAATAGCCATAGGCTTTCATTCCCCCGTTTTGTCCCGTGCGTGCATGGATCTTGTTCCGCGTGTGTACGGAGCGTGCCTCGTGCTTGCATGGAGCGTGCC
>CAYSIQ010000022.1:0-18976 GCA_964431195.1 uncultured Bacteroides sp. | reverse complement strand
GTCTGGTTGTTCACCGTGTTCTTGCCTAAGTCGAGGCGGACGTTCATGCGGGGCTGGACTTCGATGCGCAAGCCGGCGCCGAAGTTCGGCAATACGCCTTCTATCTTTCCGACAGTCGGCCCCATAAAGCCGCAACCCGCCCACGCTACAAAGCCTACGTGGCAGAGGAGGCGTTTAATCCAGTTCTCCCGGTCGGTATTGATCATTTGCCGGTATTCGGCCATCGCTATGTGCGATGATTTGTCCCGGTATTGTCCCATGTAGTAGCCGCGCAGGTCAAAGGGCGTGCCGGTCAGCGCATATTGCGTCAGCGGGACGTCGTTGAATACATTTTTCGTTTGGACTGTCCATGCCAGCACCTTGCGCTTGCCTACCGTTTTATATTGGCGGTAGTCGATTTCCAACCGGTAGAAGTTATTGTCGCTCCCGATGATTTTGCTGTAAGCCATGCCTCTTACGTCCAGGTACAGGCCTTTGTAGGCATTGGCGGGTATGTCGCGGCTGTCGTAAGTAAAGAGGAAACCGACGCCTGCGCTGAATACCTTGTAACCGTCGGCCGTGCCGCCTGCGTTCAGGTAGGAGTGGGAGGGATCCATCTGGTCGTCGGGGTCGTAGAGGGCGCGGGCCGGATCGCTTAGGCGGTCGTAGTTGATGTCAATCTGCGGGCCGGCGAAGAAGTTGCTTCTCCCCAGCCGGAACAGAAACCAAGGGTTGATTTGCACGCCGTTGTAAGTGTATGAACTGGTCGAGTCGCTCCGCAAGTAGTTGCGGTTGGTGGAATATCCCAGTCCGTAGAAGTTTTCCTGTGTGTTCTTGTAGCTGAACTTCCCGAAGATGCGGAACTTGTCGCCCTTGAAGAAAAGCTGGGGCTTTGAGAAGAGGTTGATGCCTCCGCCGTCGAACATGAAAGCGATGGCAATGGGAATGACCGAGCGTTGTTGGGTGAGGTCTTGGGGGTTCATGCGGAAAGTCATCAACGCGCTGCCGCCAAGGGTGAAGCCGAAGTCGGGGGTATAGCCGGGACCGCCAAGGATGTTGTAGTGGAGGTTGCGTTGGGCTACCTTCTGCCCGTGCAGTTCTTTCCTTGAGAGAGCAGGGAGGCTGTCTGCCGTCTGAGGCTTTTCGGGCGTTGCAGGAAGATTGCGTGTCGTCCGGGCAGGCAAGATGCCGGATGCCAGCCATGGCAGGATGAGCATGCTCAATAATATTCTTCTCATGTATAGCAGGTGTGCAGTGTTTAAAAGTCCATTTTGCAACCGCCGGGGGGGATGCCGGCAGGCCGGTTTGTTTGCGCTTGCAAAGGAAACCATTATAAATGGATTGCTTTTTCTCTTATTCTACAATAAATCTAAAGACGATACTAAAAATCGCAAAAAAGGCCGTACATTTGGCGGGAGTAAAGTTTCGTATTACCATATAAAAGAACATTGTATGAGAAGACATTTTTTGTTTGTACTGGCTTGCGGCGTTGCGGGGCTTGCAGCCCAAGCCCAGGAAGGCGGCATCACTCCCGCGATGCTTCAGCAGATCGAGCGCAGTTACGAAGGCACGCCGGCCGACAAGGCTTTGCGTAATGCCATAGGGGACACCGACCTTCGTAAACTGGCGCTTAATCAGGATAACATGAAAGGCATCGATACCCATTTCTCTATCCGTGTCCCCTCAAAAGGCGTCACCGACCAGAAATCATCGGGACGCTGCTGGCTGTTTACGGGGCTGAATGTGATGCGTGCCAAGGCCATAGCCCGCTACGGCTTGCCGTCGTTCGAATTTTCGGAAGTTTATCCTTTCTTTTGGGACCAGTTGGAGAAAGCCAACCTTTTCCTGCAAGGCATTATCGATACGGCCAAGGAGCCTTTGGACAGCCAGACCGTGGAATGGCTGTTGAAGCATCCGCTGAGCGACGGCGGCACATTTACGGGGGTGGCCGACATCGTGTCGAAATACGGCTTGGTGCCCGTCGAGGCCATGCCCGAAACGTACAGCAGCGCCAATACGTCGCGCATGACCAAGCTCATCGTGCTGAAACTGGAGGAATATGCGTTGGAGTTGCGCGGCAAGGTTGCGCGCAAAGCCTCTGCTGCCCAATTGGAGGCTGAGAAAACCCGCATGTTGGGGACAGTCTACCGGATGCTGGTGCTGAGCTTGGGCGTTCCGCCCGCCGAGTTCGATTTTGTACGCAAGGATGCTTCCGGCAAGCCGGTGGAGGTTGAGCATCACACGCCCAAGTCTTTCTTCGAGAAATACGGCGATGTTGACCTGTTGCAGAACTATGTGATGCTGATGAACGACCCTTCCCGCCCTTATTACCGGACGTATGAGATTGATTACGACCGCCACTGCTACGACGGGAAGAACTGGACTTACGTCAATCTGCCTGTCGATGCCATCAAGGAGATGGCCGTCGCCTCGCTCCGGGACAGTACGATGATGTACTTCTCCTGCGATGTAAGCCAGCAGCTCAATTCAGCCCGCGGATTGCTGGATGTGCATAACTACGATTATGAGTCGTTGATGGGCGTTACTTTCGGTATGAACAAGAAGCAGCGCATACAGACTTTTTCCAGCGGTTCAAGCCATGCCATGACATTGGCAGGCGTAGACCTTGATGCCGGCGGAAAGCCGGTGAAGTGGCTGCTTGAAAATAGTTGGGGGGCTTCCAGCGGCCAGGATGGCTATCTGATTATGACCGATGAATGGTTGGACGAATACATGTTCCGCCTGGTAGTCGGGACAAAGTACGTGCCCGGGAAGATACTTCAGCTCTTTGATGAAGAACCGGTGAAGCTGCCTGCTTGGGATCCGATGTTTGCCGAAGAGGAGTAGGTTGGCAG
Source organism: uncultured Bacteroides sp. (assembly GCA_964431195.1). Lineage (GTDB taxonomy): Bacteria > Bacteroidota > Bacteroidia > Bacteroidales > Bacteroidaceae > Bacteroides. The sequence continues at coordinate 16,142 of CAYSIQ010000022.1, read as the reverse complement.
CATTCCTTTTCCCGTCCTCCTTGTTTTGCAAGCGCAGGTTTCCTGTGCGTCTGTTCGATAATCCTGTTAGGGTTTAAAAGAAGCGCGGCTATGCAGGGCTTCATCGCTCTGTCATAGCCGCGCCTCTTTCTTTGCGGAATGGAGAAAGATTAGATGCCGTGGGCTGTTACTGTGTTGTCAATTTTCTTGATAAGCCCTTGCAGTACGGTGCCGGGGCCACATTCGGTGAAGTCTGTGGCGCCGTCGGCAATCATGTTCTTGATGGTTTGCGTCCAGCGTACCGATGCCGTGAGTTGTGCGATGAGGTTGTTTTTGATTTCGTCCGGGTCTGTATGGGGCAGGGCATCCACATTCTGGTAAACAGGGCACTTGGGAGCACGTATCTCTGTGGCATGGATGGCAGCTTCCAGCTCGGCGCGGGCGGGTTCCATCAAGGGCGAGTGGAAAGCGCCGCCCACTTTCAGCGGAAGCGCCCGTTTGGCACCGGCAGCTTTCATGCGCCCGCAGGCCTTGTTAATGCCTTCGATAGAGCCGGAGATTACGACCTGGCCCGGACAGTTGTAATTGGCGGCCACGCACACTTCGCCTTCGGCCGCCACTTCTGCACAGATGGCTTCCACTTCCTCGTCGGGCAGGGCGATGATGGCGGCCATGGTGGAGGGTTGCGCCTCGCAAGCCTTCTGCATGGCCATGGCACGGGCGTAAACCAGCTTCAAGCCGTCCTCGAAGCTCAGCGCGCCGGCTGCTACCAATGCAGAAAATTCGCCCAACGAGTGGCCGGCTGCCATTTCAGGCTTGAAGCCGTCGCCCATGCCCAAGGCGGAAACCACAGAGTAGAGGAATACGGCAGGCTGTGTCACTTTGGTCTGGCGCAAATCTTCATCGGTACCGTTGAACATGATGTCAGTGATGCGGTAGCCGAGGATCTCATTGGCTTCCTCAAACAGCCTTTCGGCCAAAACGGAACTTTCGTACAAGTCTTTGCCCATGCCTGCAAACTGGGCGCCTTGGCCAGGAAACACAAATGCTTTCATATACACATTATATATTATAATTATTAATTTGGCGAATGGGTGATAATTGCCGCAAAGGTAGCCCTTTTCTTGTGAAATGCCGCACGAATCAGTGCTTTTTGCGCGGCAGGCGCGTGCCTGCCGGGACAAAATACGATAGGGATGCCCGCATCTTGCCGGTCAACAAATTCCATGTTTAAATACCCAGTTGAACTTGCGGCAAAAAGTGCCGTTCCTTGCACGGCATCCTGCATATTGTGCCTTATACAATAAGGGCGGATGCCGATACCGTATAAGGTATGATAACTATAAAATTGATAAATAGTGTTTTATAACATATCTGCACGCGCATTCACGTATGGATGCAGCACGTAAATTTGTACCGTTAAAAATCAAGGTATCATATCGGATATGGAACAACGGCAACATGCAATCCCATTAGCCAATAACCACATTTCAGTAGATTGCGTTGTAGTGGGGTTCGATGGCGAGCGGCTGAAAGTCCTTCTCGTCAAACGGGCAGGCGAGGAGCAGGGAGAGGTTTTTCACGACATGAAGTTGCCCGGAAGCCTGATTTATATGGACGAAGACTTAGACGAGGCTGCCAAGCGGGTGCTGAACGAACTGACAGGGCTGAAGAACGTGCGCTTGGTGCAGTTCAAGGCTTTCGGGTCTAAAGACCGCACTAAAAATCCGAAAGATGTGCATTGGTTGGAGCATGCCATGCAGTCGAAGGTGGAGCGCATAGTCACGATAGCCTATTTGTCTTTGGTCAAAATAGACCGTGCGCTGAGTAAAGGATTGGACGATTACCAGGCCTGCTGGGTGGCGTTGGAGGATATAAAGGATCTGGCGTTCGACCATAACCAGATTATCAGAGAAGCCATGCAATACATCCGCCAATACGTTGGTGCCAATCCTTCTTCGCTTTTCGACCTGTTGCCGCGCAAGTTCACGGTTTCGCAACTGCGCACGCTCTATGAGCTGGCGTACGGCAAACCCATCGATGCGCGCAATTTCCATAAGAAGATTGCCCTGATGGAATACGTGGCTCCTTTGGAAGAAAAGCAGCAGGGAGTGGCGCACCGGGCGGCACGCTATTATCGTTTTGACAAGAAAATCTATAATAAAGTAAGAAGATAATCATCAAAAAGAGAAAAAAGTATGTTCTTATTAGGTTATGACATTGGCAGCTCGTCGGTAAAGGCGAGTTTGGTGGATGCCGAGACAGGCAAATGTGCCGCATCGGCTTTCTATCCTCCCACGGAGGCTCCCATCCAGGCTGTGCGGCAGGGGTGGGCAGAGCAGAACCCCGAAAACTGGTGGGAATACTTGAAACAGGCTACGCAAGCCATATTGAAAGCATCGGGTGCGCGGGGCAATGAAATCAAGGCTATCGGCATTTCTTATCAGATGCACGGGCTGGTATGCGTGGATAAGGAGGGGAAAATGTTGCGCCCTGCCATTATCTGGTGCGACTCGCGTGCCGTGCCTTACGGGCAACGGGCATTCGAGGCATTGGGCAAGGAGGCCTGCCTCTCCCGCCTGCTCAATTCGCCGGGCAACTTCACGGCATCCAAGCTGGCATGGGTGAAAGAGAACGAGCCGCAACTCTATGAGTGCATAGACAAGGTAATGCTTCCCGGCGACTACATTGCCATGCGCTTGAGCGGCGAAGCCTGCACCACGGTTTCCGGATTGTCCGAAGGCATGTTTTGGGATTTCCGTGAAAGCCGTCCGGCACAATTCCTGCTGGATTACTACGGGTTTGATGCTTCGCTGTTGCCAACCGTCAGGCCTACTTTCTCGGAGCAGGGACAGGTAACCGCTGCTGCGGCTCTTGATTTAGGCTTGCGCACAGGCATCCCCATTACCTATCGTGCCGGTGACCAGCCCAACAATGCGCTTTCGCTCAATGTGTTTAACCCTGGAGAAATTGCTTCCACGGCAGGCACCAGCGGAGTAGTGTACGGCGTGAACGGCACTGTGAATTATGACCCGAAAAGCCGTGTCAACACCTTTGCCCACGTAAATCACGCCGCCGGCCAGACCCGCTTGGGCGTGTTGCTTTGCATCAACGGAACCGGCATCCTCAATTCGTGGATGAAACGCGTGGTAGCCCCCGAAGGCATTTCCTACAGCGACATGAACAAGCTGGCTTCGCAAGTGCCTGTGGGAAGCGATGGCATCAGCATCCTGCCTTTCGGCAACGGCGCAGAGCGCATGCTCGAAAACCGGGAGTTAGGCTGTTCCATTCACGGGCTGAACTTTAACCTTCATGGGAAGAAGCACCTCATCCGTGCCGCTCAGGAGGGCATAGTCTTTTCCTTTAAGTATGGCATCGACATCATGGAACAAATGGGCATTGCCGTCAAAAAGATACATGCAGGCCATGCCAATATGTTCCTCAGCCCCATCTTCCGTGACACGCTGGCCGGCGTGACGGGAGCCACCATCGAGCTCTATGACACCGATGGCTCCGTGGGCGCGGCCAAAGCGGCCGGCATCGGCGCAGGCATCTATCGCAATCATGACGAAGCGTTCGCCACATTGGAGAAACTGGCCGTCATCGAGCCGGATCTGTCCAAACGCCAGGCGTATGCCGAGGCTTATGCGCGTTGGAAGCAGGCGCTTGAAAAGCTGATGGGAAACAATCAATGACAAACATATATCTATTAACCCGTGCCAGCAGTGGCACATAAATCATCAACAAATTATGGCAACAAAAGAGTATTTCCCGGGAATAGGGAAGATTAAGTTTGAAGGTAAGGACAGCCGCAACCCCTTGGCTTTCCGGTATTATGACCCTGAAAAGGTCATCATGGGCAAGAAGATGAAAGACTGGCTGAAGTTCTCCATGGCTTGGTGGCATACGCTGTGTGCCGAGGGCGGCGACCAATTTGGCGGCGGGACGAAGAAATTCCCGTGGAATGTCAATCCCAATCCCGTCCAAGCTGCCAAAGACAAGGCCGATGCCGGCTTTGAGATCATGCAGAAGATAGGCATTGAGTATTACTGCTTCCACGACATTGACTTGTGCGCGGAGGCCGATACCATCGAACAGTACGAAGCCAACCTGAAAGAAATGGTAGCTTACCTGAAGCAGAAGCAGGAAGAGACCGGCATCAAGCTGCTGTGGGGCACTGCCAACGTGTTCGGGCATGCCCGCTACATGAACGGCGCCGCCACCAATCCCGATTTCGACGTTGTGGCCCGGGCGGCCGTGCAGATCAAGAACGCCATCGATGCCACGATCGCATTGGGCGGCACCAACTACGTGTTCTGGGGCGGCCGTGAAGGTTATATGTCGTTGCTGAATACCGACCAGAAACGCGAAAAGGAGCATCTCGCCACCATGCTGAAGATTGCCCGCGACTATGCCCGCGCCAAAGGCTTCGCCGGCACCTTCCTCGTGGAGCCCAAGCCCATGGAGCCCACCAAGCATCAATACGATGTGGATACGGAAACCGTTATCGGCTTCTTGAAGGCTCATGGACTGGACAAAGACTTCAAAGTGAACATCGAGGTGAACCATGCCACCCTGGCCGGCCATACTTTCGAGCACGAGCTGGCGGTGGCCGTGGACAACGGCATGCTTGGTTCCATAGACGCCAACCGCGGCGATTATCAAAACGGATGGGATACCGACCAATTCCCCGTTGATAATTATGAGCTGACGCAAGCCATGATGCAAATCATCCGCAACGGCGGCTTCGGCAACGGCGGCACCAACTTCGATGCCAAGACGCGCCGCAATTCCACCGATTTGGAAGACATCTTCATCGCCCATATCGCCGGCATGGACGTAATGGCGCGCGCCTTGGAGAGTGCGGCCAAACTGCTCGAAGAGTCTCCCTACAAGCAGATGCTGGCCGACCGTTACGCGTCATTCGACAGCGGCAAGGGAAAAGAGTTTGAAGCAGGCAGGCTGACGCTGGAAGACGTAGTGGCGTACGCCAAGCAAAACGGCGAGCCCAAGCAGACCAGCGGCAAGCAAGAATTGTACGAGGCCATACTCAACATGTACGCCTGATATGACGTGCGCTTGCATCCGGCTTCTTCCATGCACGTGCGGAAGACGGCCCGTGCAAGCACGGGGCAAGAGCCGTGCGTGCATGGAAGGCAGGATGCGCGTATGCTTGTTTTTTGCAGGTTACGGCGGCAAGTCCCGGTCATGCCTGCGTTGGCATCCCAGATGCGAAGGCGCCGGTATGGTTTGTACGCCAACGTGGCTGCGATGCCATTTGCCTGTCGCCTGCCAATAGCTTGCGTGAAAAGATTGCCTTCCCTGCAATGGGTTGCGCCTTTAAATAGCCGCCCCTCCCGCCGGGAACGCCTTGCGGGCTCCTTTTGAAAGGGCATTTGCAAGGATTTGCAAAAAAATAACGATATTATAACAAAAAAAACGGCATTTGAAGAACAAGCTATTTAAAAAGTATATATCTTTGCAACGTTTTAATAAAGTAACTGATTGTTTTACGTTAAACAAGTGAGGAAAATGAAAAAGTTAGTTTTGATGGCCGTTGCCATCGTGGCCGTGTCTTTTGCATCTTGTGGCAACAAAGCAGCTGAAGCCGAAAAAGCAAGACAGGATTCTATCCGCATTGCCGATTCTATCGCTGCTGTTGAAGCTGCCGCTGCCGCTGAAGCTGCCGCCGCTGCTGACAGCTTGGCAGCCGACTCCACCGCTGCAGAAGCCGAATAATACGTTACGGCTCAACGCAAGGAGAATTGAAAGTCTGGCGTGCGCAAGCACAGCAGACTTTTTTTTGTGCCCCGGGGCTTCGGCCTGCGGGGCTTAATTGTCAATACGGGTCACTTCCTTGATGCTTTGAAGCTGCTTCAGGTTGTTGCAGATGGTACGCACGTCGTCCACGTCGTGCACGTACAGTTGGATTTTGCCTTCAAACACGCCGTCGTTGGCATTGATGTTCAGCTTGCGGATGTTGACATTGAACTGTTTGGAAATGACCTGCGTCACTTCGTTCAGCACGCCCACCCCGTCGATGCCGCGCACATAGATGCCTACGGGGAAAGAAAGATCCTTGTGAGTGTCCCACGCGGTAGCTATAATGCGGTTGCCGTAGCTGCTCTTCAGCCTTGCGGCCACGGGGCATTGCCGCTTGTGGATGATGATGCGGTTCTGGTCATCGATGTATCCCAGCACGTCGTCGCCGGGGATGGGGTGGCAGCAGTCGGCCATGATGTAACGCTTCTGGATGGTCTCTTCGGTCAGTTTGAGGACTCCCTTGGCATCGATTTCCTTGCCGGGGAAAGCATTATCGGCGGGAGATTGCGCGGGCGCGGCGGGCTGCGGGCTTTTGCTGTCCTTGCCAAACGAGAACGGGAGCAGCTTCTTCCAGCCTTTGTCCTGTTTCTCTTTAAAGGCGTTCTTGTCGGCCTCGCCCAAGGCCAGCTTGCCTCTGCCGATGGCAACCAGCAGCTCGCTGCTCGTATGGAAGTTGTGCAGGCGGGTCAGCTTGTTATAGGCTGATTCATCGGGGCGGATTCCCTCGGCGTTGAGGAAGTCGACAAGGATGGTTTCGCCCTTTTTCTGGTAAGCCCTGGCTTCGCGGCGCAGGATGGAAGCAATCTTCGGGCGCGAAGTGGTGGCGAAGTTCAACCACTCGGGCTGCACGTGTTGCGACTTGGAGGTTAGTATCTCCACTTGGTCGCCGCTCTTCAGTGTATAGCTCAGCGGCACTAGCTTGTGGTTGACCTTGGCGCCGATGCAGTGGCAACCCACATCGGTGTGCAGTGAGAAAGCAAAGTCCAGCGCCGTGGCGTTCTGCGGCAATGTTTTCAGTTCGCCTTTGGGAGTAAAGACGAATATTTCGGAGGCGAAGAGCCCCATCTTAATGTCGTTGAGAAAGTCGATGGCATCGGGCTGCGGGTCGTTCAATATCTCCTTGATAGTCCTGAGCCACCTTTCCAGCTCGCTTTCGTCCTCGCTGCCGCCGCCTTCCTTATACTTCCAATGGGCGGCAAAGCCCTGCTCGGCAATGTCGTCCATGCGGGTGCTGCGGATCTGCACTTCTATCCACTGGCCGTTATTGGCCATCAGCGTGACGTGCAATGCCTGGTAGCCGTTGGCTTTGGGGTGGCTGACCCAATCGCGCAGGCGGTCGGGGTGGGGCTTGTAAATCTTGGATATGGCAACGTAGATGTCGAAACAGTCGTTTAACTCTTCGTTCACATCGCGCGGATCGAAAATGATGCGCACGGCCAGGATGTCATAGATCTCCTCGAAAGGCACGTGCTTGGTCTGCATCTTGTTCCAGACGGAATAAACCGACTTGACCCTTGCCAGGATGTGGTATTTGAACCCCATTTTGTCAAGCTGCTCGCGGATGGGGGCTGTAAATTCGCAGAATATCTTGTCGCGTTCGGCAGCCGTGGCAAACAGCTTTTCTTCGATTTCATGGTATTCTTCGGGATGTTCGTACTTGAAGCTGAGGTCTTCAAGCTCGGTCTTGATTTTGTTTAGGCCGAGGCGATTGGCCAAGGGAGCGTAGATGTAGAGCGTTTCGCCCGCAATCTTGTATTGCTTGTTGGGCAGCATGGAGCCTAAGGTACGCATGTTGTGCAGACGGTCGGCAATCTTGACAAGGATGACACGGATATCGTCGGACATGGTAAGCAGCAGCTTCTTGAAGTTTTCAGCTTGTACCGACGCGCGGTCGCCGAAGATGCCGCCCGATATCTTTGTCACCCCGTCAACGATTTGCGCTATTTTGGGGCCGAAGATGTTTTCAATGTCCTCCACGGTGTAGTCGGTGTCCTCCACCACGTCGTGCAGCAGGGCGGTACAGATGGAAGTAGAGCCTAGGCCTATCTCGTTGCACACGATCTTGGCCACGGCAATGGGGTGCATGATGTAAGGCTCGCCCGAACGCCGCTTGATGCCTTTGTGCGCCTGGTTGGCAAAATTGAACGCCTTGGTGATAAGTTCTACCCGCTTGCGGTGCTTGGTTGACAAATAATCGTTCAGCAGTTCCTGGAAAGCCTTGTTAATCATCTCTTCTTCGGCTTTCTCTTTCTCTTTGAGACTAACGTTCTCTTCCATAATATTCGATATTAACCGTATATCACACCTGCAAAAATATGTATATTTCAATGCAGGGCAAGCGACTTTGCCCCAATAATTACGCTTAATCCGCAAATTGTTGTATGGGATGGAAGGCTTCCGGCTGCGTTAGCGGTAAATCTTCAGGCGCTTGCCGGCTGAAATGCGTGTGCCGCGCAAACCGTTCCAACGCTGCAACTGTTTGACAGTAACGCCGTAGCGGCTGGCTATGCGCGCGAGGGTCTCGCCCTGGCGGATACGGTGATAGACAACGTCGCTTTTGGCCGCGCTTTTGCTTGACGGGCGGCCTCCGGCCAATACGGTACGGCGGTTCTTGAACAGTTCGTCGCGGCGATAGGCGTAAATGGTGTCTTGGTTGTCGATGAATGAGCTGATGGCCGCCACCGGAAGGCGCAATGTCTGAGGCTTGCTCTCGCCGGGGATGATATCGCGCTTGTATTGGGGATTGAGGCTCTTCAGCTCGTCCATCCCAATGCCGCAGACATCGGCAATCTGCTGGAAATGGTAATTGCGTGTCACTTGCACGGTATCAGTGGCGGCGGGGATGTTGGCCACCATGGGGCAGATGTTATGCTTGCAGTAGTAAGTCATCACATAATTAGCTGCAATGAACGCTGGCACATAGTCGCGGGCCTCGCGGGGAAGATAGTTATATATTTCCCAGTAATCGGCCTTGCCCCCAGAACGGCGGATGGCCTTGTTGACTGTACCGGCACCACAGTTGTAAGCGGTGATGACCAAGTTCCAGTCTTTATAGATGTCATACATATCTTTCAGATAACGCGCTGCCGCCCAGGTGGCTTTGACGGGGTCGCGGCGTTCGTCCACGAGGCTGTTGCTTTCCAGCCCGTAAATCTTACCCGTGGCCAGCATAAACTGCCAAAGCCCTACTGCTCCGGTTCGCGATGCCGCCAATGGGTTGAGCGCCGACTCGATAATGGGCAGGTACTTCAGCTCAAGAGGCAGGCCGTAAGCATCCAACGCTTCCTCGAAGATAGGCATATAGAAGTTGCACGCGCTCAACATGAACGACACTTGGCTGCGTGCCTGTCCCGTATACATGTCGATAAACTTGCGCACGATATCATTATAGGGCATCTCTATGACATTGGGCATGCGTGAAAGGCGGTCGATATACACCGAGTCACTGAATTGAGGATTTGCTTCAGAAGTGCTACAATCTTTGTTTAGATCGATGTAATTCTTTGCTATCCAGCCATTCAGTAGGCTGTCGACGGGATAGGTCATGTTCACGGGGAGTTGGATGGTTCCATGGCGTTCTTCCGCTCCGTCAACGCTTTCCTGTGCTGATGCAGCAGGAGCGATTGCCAACGCTGCAAGCAACAAGGGCGAACCGGCAACAATGTGCCGCATAGATGCAATTATCTTTATCATGGATTTCTATATATTATATGTATCGTCTAAGTTGGCGTTCTTCTTGCTAAAAATGAAAACTGCACTGCACTCCTACCGATTTGCCCATGCCGGCATTGGGCTGCGAATCGAACATGGCAGGCTCCACCCGCATGCTCAGGTCAGGCGAGATGTCGAAGTTGGATAACTCCGCATCGACATAAGCATCGACTACCGACAGCAGATACACCCCGATGAAAGCAAAAATGCTCAAGTCGCGGTAACGCCGATAGGTATCCTTACGCCGGCGCAAGGTTTCCGTAAGTTGGGTGGTTGAAACGCGATCCATATAGCCGGGCGGTAACAAGTCGGTGATGTTGGTCGAGCTCCAATTGCCGTTCACGGCATCGCGGTAAGCATTGGTATAGTCCCGATACATCTTTCCGTTCCACGTCAAGGCGTATGCACATCCGGCAAAGCCCCCGTAGAATATGGGCAGTTTCCAATACTTGCGGTTATAAATCTGTCCGCCGCCCGGAATTACAAGCGCCAGCCAAGTGGCTTTGGTAGGGTCAGGCGCCCATTTCCTGCGTTTCATGGTCTGGTTTAAACTGTCAGCGGACACCTGTTCTTCTCCGGGTTTGACCGTGGATGTCATTTCCAGCATCTTCCGTTTGTTTTCGGAGGCTATGCTGTCAGCCACAACCAAACTGTCTGCCGGCATGGCTTGTTCTTCTGTAGAGGTAAATATCTGCGTGGAATCAGCTTGTATGCGGGCGCGCTTCTGTGCCGCCCGCGGACGGTTCTGCCCATATACGGCAATGCCCGCCGTCTGTGCAAGGCAAAGCGCCAAGGCAATGAACTGTAGATATGCTCTTTTCACTTTTATCATTTATTTCTCAGAGTGTCCAGAATTCCTATGATGCGTTCCAAGTCCTCTTCATTGTTGAAAGGAATGCTGATTTTCCCTTTCCCTTTCTCCGAACAAGTGAGTTGTACTTTGGCATTGAAGAAACCGGACAATTGCCGCTTCAACGCATTGTATTCTTCAGGCAATCTGGAGCGTTTGGGCGTGATTTTCCGTCCGCCGCTTTTCACGGTTTCGCCTTCGCATAACGATTTTACAATTTCCTCCACCTTACGCACCGAATAGTCATGTTGCAAGATTTCCTCATATACCTTTACCTGTAGTTTAGGGTCTTCCAATGCTACCAAGGCACGGGCGTGCCCCATGTCAATCCGCTTGTTTTGCAGTCCTATTTGCACGGGAGCGGGCAACTTCAGCAGGCGCAGGTAGTTGGCTATGGTAGTACGCTTCTTGCCTACCCGCTCGCTCAAATGCTCTTGGGTCATGCCATACTGCTCCAGCAGGCGCTGATAGGTAAGGGCAATCTCAAATGAATTAAGGTCTTCACGCTGAATGTTCTCGATGAGAGCCATTTCGAGCATGTTCTCATCATCGGCTGTGCGTATGTAAGCGGGAATGGTGGACAGCCCGGCCAGCTGTGCAGCCTTGAAACGGCGTTCGCCGGCAATGATTTGGTACTGATTGTCGGAGAGCTGGCGCAAGGTGACAGGTTGTATGATGCCTATTTCTGCAATGGAACCTGCGAGCTCTTGCAAAGCCGTAGGGTCGAACTTCTGGCGAGGCTGATTGGGATTGACGATGATTTTCGACAATTCAATCTCATTGATGGACGAAGAGCCTTCCGTGCGCACTTCATCCATGGAAAGCAGGGCATCGAGCCCCCGTCCTAATGCTTTTCGTTTTTGTACCATCTATATTGTTCCTGTTAGTATAAAAACAAGCTGTCACACTCTCTTTGTCATGCGTTGCGTGCTACCAGCTCCTTGGCCAAAGCCATGTAGTTCTTGGCTCCGGTAGAATCGGCATCGTAAAGAATGGCCGGAAGTCCGTAACTGGGAGCCTCGCTCAACTTGACGTTGCGCTGTATGACGGTTTTGAACGCCAGTTCCTGGAAGTGGCGTTTCACTTCATCGTAAATCTGGTTGGCCTGCCGCAAACGCGAATCATACATGGTAAGCAGGAAACCTTCGATTTCAAGGGTCGGATTTAGTTTCGACTTGATAATCTTAATGGTATTCAACAGTTTGCTGATGCCTTCGAGCGCGAAATATTCAGCCTGCACGGGGATGATGACTGAATTGGCTGCCGTCAGCGAATTGACGGTAATCAGCCCCAACGAGGGTGAACAGTCTATCAAGATATAATCAAACTCCTCGCGCAAGGGCTCCAGCACTTCCTTTAAAATCTTCTCGCGGTTCTTCAAGTTGAGCATTTCTATTTCCGCGCCCACCAAGTTGATGTGCGAAGGGATTACCTTGAGCATATCTATTTCAGTGTCATGTATCGATTCACGCACATCCGCATGGTCAATGATACATTCATAAATGGAGCATCCTACCTGCTTGATGTCAACGCCCAAGCCCGATGAAGCATTGGCTTGCGGATCGGCATCCACCACGAGCACCTTTTTTTCGAGTACGGCAAGCGACGCGGCAAGGTTTATCGCCGTTGTCGTCTTTCCCACGCCCCCCTTTTGATTTGCTAAAGCAATTATATTTCCCATACCTTATTAATTTGTGGCCGCGAAGTTAGCGATTATTCTGCTTTGCCGTTATTGAAGCGGGTAAAGAATGCAAAAAACGGTTGAAAAGCCGCCTGTTTTGTCAACAATTCATACGTTTCATCCGTTCCCTCCACCAGGAATGCTTGCAATAAACCCGGCCACAAAATCTTTTCTTTCAACAATTGACAGCAAATATAGCGATTTTCCCCCGAAAGGAAATACTTTTTTTACCGGCAAGCAGAAAGATTAAGATTTATATGAATGCCGCATCTTGCCAATCAATAAATTCCATGTTTATGGACGCCAAGGGAAGGGCAAACAATTCAAAAGGCTTTGGAAGCGTGGAAACGGGAATGACATCGTTTGCGTCTGCAATAAAAATAGCGCATTCCTTTTGCCACCTCTTCCCGATTAAGTATTTTTGCGGCAAAATAAAACGGACGATTCGGTTAGGAGAACTGATGGATTTCAATTGTCCATTCTTGGGCAATAATAAAAACAAACATTAAAAGATAGGTATTATGGATTGGCTAAACGCGCTGTTATGGGATTCCGCTTCCATTGCCCATATTGTCTGCTTGTACGCATTCGTTATATCAGTGGGGGTACTTTTGGGAAAAATCAAGCTCTTCGGCGTATCATTGGGCGTGACGTTCGTGCTGTTTGCCGGAATCTTCATGGGGCATTTTGGTTTTTCGTGCGAACCGCACATCCTGCACTTCATACGCGAGTTCGGGCTGACGTTGTTCGTATTCTGCATCGGTTTGCAGGTAGGCCCGTCGTTTTTTTCGTCATTCAAGAAAGGAGGCATGACCCTCAATATGCTGGCAGTAGCTATTGTAGTGCTCAACATCGCGGTGGCACTGGGCATTTACTTTTTTGCAGGCGGGCAAGTCTCGTTGCCTATGATGGTCGGCATTCTCTACGGTGCCGTGACAAACACTCCGGGCCTTGGAGCCGCGCAGGAAGCCTTAAACCAGCTGCAATACACCGGCGACCCCATTGCTTTGGGTTATGCCTGTGCTTACCCCCTTGGCGTAATCGGCATTATCGGCATGATCATCGCCATCCGCTACGTCTGCCGCATCAACCTGAACGATGAAGAAAATGCCATCCACGCTCAGGAAAGCGACATGAAGCACCAGCCCCATATGATGACATTGGAAGTGCGCAACGAGATGATTGACGGCAAACGGCTGCTGCAAATAAAAGATTTTTTAGGGCGTCCTTTTGTCTGCTCGCGTATCCGCCACGAGGGGCACGTCAGCATTCCTAACCAAGACACCCGCTTCTGCTTGGGCGACTGCCTGTTCATTGTCTGCTCGGAGGAGGATGCGGCTGCCGTCACGGCATTCATCGGCCGCGAAATCAAGATGGATTGGGAGAAGCAAGACATGCCGATGGTATCACGCCGCATCTTGGTTACAAAATCGGAAATCAATGGGAAAAAGCTGGGCGACATGCACTTCCGCAGCATGTTCGGCGTAACGGTAACCCGTATCAACCGTTCAGGCATGGATCTCTTTGCCGACCCGAACCTGGTATTGCAGGTAGGCGACCGTGTCATGGTGGTTGGCCAGCAGGACGCCGTGGAGCGTGTGGCCGGCGTGCTGGGCAACCAACTGAAGCGTCTGGATACGCCGAACATTGTCACCATTTTCGTAGGTATCTTCTTAGGCATTCTGCTGGGCAGCATCCCCATCGCGTTCCCCGGTATGCCGACACCTGTGAAACTGGGTCTGGCCGGCGGCCCGCTGGTGGTAGCCATCTTGGTTGGCCGTTTCGGCCATAAATTGAAATTGGTGACTTACACGACCATGAGTGCCAACCTGATGCTGCGTGAAATTGGTATCGTTCTCTTCTTGGCAAGCGTAGGCATTGATGCCGGGCAGCACTTTGTGGAAACAGTAGTCCACGGCGATGGCTTGTACTACGTGCTCTACGGTTTCCTCATCACCGTTGTCCCGTTGCTGGTTGTCGGCTTGGCAGCCCGTTGGTATTTCAAGATAAACTACTTTACACTGATGGGCTTGATTGCCGGCAGCAACACAGACCCCCCCGCATTGGCCTATTCCAACCAGGCAGCCGGCAACGATGCGCCTTCTGTAGGTTACTCTACTGTTTACCCGCTGACTATGTTCCTGCGCATCTTGGCCGGGCAAATGCTTCTGCTGACCATGATGTAACTACGGGATGCATTCAATTGGGCATAAAAAGAAACTATCCATTGGCTGAGTTAAATACCTACACGGAGGAGTTCGAGATGAGCGTTGGTTTTTTCGAACTCCTCCGTTATACGTAGTATATCTTATGAACAGCGATGTTTTTAAGCCACCCTTCCCCATGCAGCCACTTGATAAAATCCTGCACGTTCAAGGTAAATGGCCGCCAACAATTTTCTAATAAGCCCGGCATTGCAGTGGGTGCCTATCGCTTACTATGGAATCAAAAATAAAACTGTTCTGTTCCCGAATTATCCCAAGCTCGCGCCATGAAGTGATTTAAACTTTCTTCTTCTCAAACGTTTCCTTAAGCAGAATTACAATAAAGCTACATAAGAGGCTGATTTTTTATTTCAGCACTCCTAACTCCTTGCCAGTCTTGATAAAGGCTTGGATGCACCTGTCCAAATGTTCGCGCTCGTGGCCGGCAGATATCTGCACGCGGATGCGGGCTTGGCCTTGGGGCACTACCGGGTAGTAGAAGCCGGTTACGTAGATGCCTTCGTCCTGTAGGCGAGCCGCGTATTCCTGCGACAGTTTGGCATCATAAAGCATGACGGCGCAAATGGCGCTTTGGGTGGGCTTGATGTCAAAACCGGCGGCCTCCATCTTGCTGCGGAAGTAAGCGATGTTTTCAGCCAGCCTGTCGTGCAGCCCGTTGCTTCCCTTGAGCATTTTGAACGCTTCCAAGCTGGCACCAATGACGGCCGGTGCCACCGAATTGGAGAAAAGGTAGGGGCGGCTGCGTTGGCGCAGGAGAGCGATGATTTCCTTGCGCCCGGTGGTGAATCCGCCCATGGCACCGCCGAAAGCTTTGCCCAAGGTGCCCGTATAGATATCGATGCGCCCGTAAAGGTTGAAGAGTTCGCTTACGCCATGGCCTGTGGGGCCTACTACTCCGGCGGAGTGCGATTCGTCTACCATCACCAGGGCATCGTACTTTTCGGCCAAGTCGCAAATCTTGTCCATCGGTGCCACATTGCCGTCCATGGAGAACACGCCGTCCGTCACCACAATCCGGAAACGTTGCGCCTGGGCTTCCCGAAGGCATTTCTCCAATTCGTCCATGTCGGCATTGGCATAGCGGTAGCGTTTGGCTTTGCAAAGCCGCACGCCGTCAATGATGGAAGCGTGGTTCAACGCGTCTGAGATGATGGCATCCTCGCCGGTGAAGAGCGGTTCGAATACGCCTCCGTTGGCATCGAAGCAAGCAGCATAGAGGATGGTGTCTTCGGTGTGGAAATATTCGGAGATGGCAGCTTCCAGTTCCTTGTGGATGTCTTGCGTGCCACAGATGAAGCGCACGGACGACATGCCGTATCCTCGGCGATCCATCATTCGCTTGGCGGCTTCAATCAGCCGGGGATTGTCGGACAATCCCAAATAGTTGTTGGCACAGAAATTCAGCACTTTTTTGCCTTTCACGTCGATGGCGGCTTGTTGCGCGCTCTCGATGAGGCGTTCCTCTTTGTAGAGGCCTGCCTCCTTAATCTCGGCAAGTGTACGGCCGAGGTAGTCTTTCATTTTACCATACATAGTCTTTCAAGTTTTAAATAGTTAGCTCCTATGTGTCCAGCCTGTTTGGCAGGGGAAATTGAGGAAGTCAAATCAATCTGCCGACCGGTACTTCTAAGCTTATCCAGACCCCGCGCATTTTCCCCTCCCCCCCCATTTTACGGAGAAAAACAAGCTTATTGCGACCAGCCACTACAAAGGACATCATTTTCTCGGAAATAAGCAATAGCCCAATCATGGAAAGATGGGGAAAAATAAAAAAAGAGCGCACAATCAAGATTGTCGAGGTACAAACAACTTGCATAAGTGAAACCAGCCACACCAGCAAATAGGAGTTCGTCTTGTTTTTTAGCTACAATAG
>CAYSIQ010000021.1:0-26346 GCA_964431195.1 uncultured Bacteroides sp. | reverse complement strand
CCGGCAAGCGCTACGGGGTGACGGCAAACGGCGGCCGTCCGAAGGCTTTCAAGGCGGCGGAATGACAGCCCCGCTTTGCCGCAGGGGAGCATAGGGAACGCGGCGGGGAAGCCTGCGCCTGTCCTTTGGGAGGCGCGGGTTTCCCCGCCGCCTTGCTGCGCGGAGGCGGAAAGGGGGGGAAAAAAGTCCAAGCGGGGAGGCGGCATCCGAGCGGACGCCGTTTCACGTGCCCTCCTCCGCTTTCTTCTCTTCCTGCGGGATGCGTATGGAGGTGTAAAGTTCCATGACGGCAGCGATCGTGAGGCAGGCGATCCATTCGTTGCCGTGCGCGAGGAACATCAGCGCGCCGGCAACTATTAGCAGCAAGGCGGCGGCCACCTGCTGGACGCGAAGGCGGCGCAAAGCCGTAGTACGATGCCTGACGGGGTCTCCCGCCTGCGCCAACGCTACCAAGACGGCTCCGGCGGTATAGACATAAGGCGCGTAACGCCAGCCGGTGATGTAAACGGCAGCGCCCGCCAACGTCATGGCAGCGCCTGCCGCAAAAAGGGCGGGGATGAACGCTCTCATTCTTCTATGTCTCTTTCAAACACATAAATGTCTTCATCAGGCTCTTTCATCAGGTACTTCTCGCGGGCGATGCGCTCAATGGCGCCGGAATCCACGGCCAACTCGTTGAGGCGTCGCGTGCTCTCTTCGTACTCGGCGCGATACTTGTCGATCTCATGGCGCAGGCGGTTCTCTTCAGCCGTATAGCCCATGCGGCGGATGATGCTGTTCTCGTCCAAGAAAACGATGATCATGCCGAAAACCGCCAGCGCGACGACATATTTATTCAGATACTTGTTCTTGCGAATCTTCTTCCAAAGGGCGGCGAGTTTGTCCATATCTATCGGGTGTTTGTTGTTTCCGCCTGCAAAAGTAGCTAAAATCCGGCAATCTGACGCGAGCATGGAACAAATTCGGGCAGCCCGGTTGGCGAAAGCGGCCCGGGGCATCACTGCCAACGAGAATATATCCGCGCATTGCCTGCCCTTTATCTGTCTTTTTTTATCCCGCGCCCACGTAAATATATCTCTTTTTTATCCGTATATTTGCTCGCGGATACGTTGGTTTCAAACTTAAACATAGAAGACTATCATGAAGCAAATCTGTATTTCCTTTCTTTTCTGTTCCTGTGTGCTTGCCGGATACGCGGCGGGGGGCAAGAAACTCGAGCTGCAAGATGTCGTTTCAGGGAAATTCGCGCAAGAAGACCTACATGGCGTGATCCCTATCCCCGGCGATGTGGAACATTATTCGCAACAGAATGCCGAAGGCACGCAGATTGTCAAGTATTCCTTCAAAACAGGCAAACCGGTGGAAGTGCTGTTTGATGCGGCCACGGCCCGCGAATGCCCTTTCAAACAGTTTGACAGTTACTGCTTTTCGCCCAAAGGCGATATGCTGCTCATTGCCACAGGGACGGTTCCCATCTACCGCCGCTCCTTTACCGCCACTTACTATTTATACAGCCTGAGGCGGAACTCGAAAGGAGAGATCAATAACGTGGCGCAGCGACTGTCCGACGGCGGGCCGCAACAAGCCCCTGTGTTCTCGCCGGACGGGACGATGGTGGCCTTTGTGCGCGACAACAATATTTTCTTAGTGAAACTGCTGTACGGCAACAGCGAAAGCCAAATAACCGAAGACGGCAAACGCAACGAGATAGTGAATGGCATTCCCGACTGGGTGTATGAAGAAGAGTTCGCCTACAACCACGCGCTGGAATTTACAGCCGACAGCAAAATGCTGGCTTACGTCCGCTTCGATGAGCGTGAAGTGCCTCCGTACACTATCCCCCTCTTTGCCGGCGAAGCTTCCCGCATGGAGGATTACGCCAAATATCCCGGCGGATACACCTATAAATACCCCAAAACAGGCGAAGCGAACTCGAAAGTGAGCGTGCATACTTTCGACATACGCACCCGCGTGACCCGTGCCATGCAGGTGCCGATGGACGAGGACGGCTACATTCCCCGCATCTTTGCCACCAAAGACCCGGACAAACTGGCCATCGTGGCACTGAACCGCCACCAAAACCGTTTAGACCTCTACATGGGCGACCCGCGCAGCACAATATGCAAGCTGGCTCTCCGTGACGAGTCGGATACCTATATCAAGGAAAACACGTTCGACTTTATCCGTTTCTACGACGGCTATTTCAGCTTCGCAAGTGAACGAAGCGGCCATAACCATCTTTATTGGTACAACATGGAAGGCAACTTAGTGAAGCAGGTGACTTCAGGCGACTACGAGGTGAAGGGCTTCTCGGGCTATGAACCCGATACGGAAACTTTCTACTACACCAGCAACGAAGGCAACCCCTTGCAACAGGCTCTCTACAAGGTAGACCGCAAAGGCCGCAAGACCAAGCTTTCCTCCCAGCCGGGGATAAACGCCTCCCTGTTCAGCAGCGGCATGAAGTATTACCTCAACCGCTACACCAATCTGGACACGCCTTTGCAAATCACCCTGAACGACAACAACGGCAATACGCTGGCCACCCTCGTCACCAACGGCCCTTTGAAACAAGAGCTGGCCGGGTATGACCTGCCGCAGAAAGAGTTCTTCACTTTCAAAACCTCAGAAGGGATTGAGCTGAACGGCTGGATGATGAAGCCGGCCGGCTTTAACGCCGCCGCCCAATACCCCGTCTTGCAATGCCAGTACAGCGGGCCGGGCGCGCAGGAGGTGCTGGATAAGTTCAGCATAAGCTGGGAGACCTACATGGCCTCGCAAGGTTATATCGTAGTATGCGTGGACGGGCGCGGCACCGGAGGCCGCGGCGCTGCTTTCGAGAAGTGCACCTACATGAACTTGGGCGTGAAAGAAGCGCGCGACCAAGTGGAGACCGCCCTCTATCTGGGCTCACTGCCCTACGTGGACAAGAACCGCATCGGCATCTGGGGCTGGAGCTTCGGCGGATACATGACTTTGATGAGCATGAGCGAAGGGACACCCGTCTTCCGCGCCGGCGTGGCCGTGGCGGCCGTGACCGACTGGGAATATTACGACACCATTTATGGGGAACGCTTTATGCGTACCTCCCGCGAGAATGCCGACGGTTACCGCTCTTCATCTGCCTTTACCCGTGCCGGCAAGCTGCACGGCAGCCTGTTGCTGGTACACGGCATGGCCGATGACAACGTGCATTACCAGAACTGCGCCGAATATGCCGAGCGCCTGGTACAGCTGGGGAAACCGTTTGAAATGCAAATCTACACCAACCGCAACCACAACATTTACGGCGGCAACACACGCCTGCATCTCTATACCCGCCTTGCCAACTTCTTCAACCGCGAGCTGAAACAATGAATGAAAGGGAGCATGCGCGCAAACCCGAATGGCTGAAAATCAGCATCGCCGCTAACGGCCGGTATGCCGAAACCAAACGTATAGCCGACGCCCACTGCCTGCACACCATTTGCAGCAGCGGGCGTTGCCCCAACTTAAGCGAATGCTGGGGCAGGGGAACCGCCACTTTCATGATAGGCGGGGACATCTGCACCCGCAGTTGCAAGTTCTGCAACACGAAGACCGGCAAGCCGCGCCCCTTGGACGCCGCAGAACCGTGGCATGTGGCAGAAAGCGTGGCACTGATGAAACTGAACCATGCCGTCATCACTTCGGTAGACCGCGACGACCTGCCCGATTTAGGAGCCTCCCATTGGGCGGCGACCATCCGCGAAGTAAGGCGGCTGAACCCACAGGCCACCATCGAGGCGCTTATCCCCGATTTCCAAGGGCGCGAGGAGCTGGTGGAAGAGGTCATCGCAGCCGCCCCGGACATCATCGGCCACAACATGGAAACGGTGAAACGCATCACCCCTTTCGTGCGCAGCGCGGCGAGCTATGAGAGGAGCCTCAAGGTGCTGGAGCAAGCGGCGAGCAGCGGGATAACCGCCAAATCGGGCATCATGGCCGGCTTAGGCGAAACGCCTGCCGAAGTGGAAGAGCTGATGGATGACCTGCGGGCGGCAGGCTGCCGCATTCTCACCATCGGGCAATACCTGCAACCCACCCGCCGGCACTATCCGGTGGCCGAATATGTCACTCCCGCCCAGTTTGCCGCATACAAGGAACTGGGCATGCGGAAAGGGTTTGCCCAAGTGGAAAGCGCTCCTTTGGCGCGTTCCTCCTACCATGCAAGGCCTTTGCCTGAATGAAGCAACAAGAGAGCCTGCCCAAGCGGATTTATGCTTTGGCAGGCTCTCTCTGCTTTATCAGCGTGGCTTACTGGCCGGGAAAGGCTATGGCATCGGGCTTCCCGCCCTGTCCGCCGCATTTATCATTCTATCCGCCAACGGTCATCCCAGCAAGCTTTCCGGTTCGAGATTCCCGGCTTCAATGTCCTTGAAGTAACGGTAAGTCCCCACCTTCAGTTCATCGGTAGCGGCATCGTCGCAAACAATGATGCTTTTCTTGTGCATCTGCAAGGCGCTGACCGTCCACATCTGCATCACCGGCCCTTCCACGGCATGGTAGAGGGCGCGCGCCTTATTATGCCCGTTGACAATAATCATCACTTCCTTGGCGTCAAGTACCGTGCCTACGCCAACGGTAAGCGCCGTTCTGGGTACTTTGCCCACGTCGTGGCCGAAGAAGCGCGAGTTGGCAAGGATGGTATCTTCAGCCAACGTCTTCTGGCGAGTGCGCGAGGAAAGCGAAGACCCCGGCTCGTTGAAAGCGATATGCCCGTCCGGCCCGATGCCCCCCATAAAGAGGTCGACGCCGCCATACGACTTGATTTTCTCCTCATAACGGGCGCATTCGGCATCCAAGTCGGCGGCATTGCCGTCCAGCAGATTGGCGTTCTCCGGCTTGATGTCGATGTGGCTGAAGAAGTTGTTCCACATAAAGGAGTAGTAGCTTTCGGGATGCTCGCGGGGCAAGCCGACATATTCGTCCATATTGAACGTCACTACATGCTCGAAAGAGACCACTCCCTGCTTGTTCAAGGCAATCAGTTCTTCGTACATGCCCAGCGGGCTGGAGCCGGTCGGGCATCCCAGCACAAAAGGCTTTCGGGCCGTGGGGCGGGCTGCCTTTATCTTGGAGGCCACGTAACAGGCGCTCCATCTTGATACAGACTTGTAGTCCGGTTGGATGATGAGTCTCATATTGAAGTTGTTTTAAAGGTTCCTGTCTTTCTTTAGCCGGCCGCTCATGGCGCGCGCCAGGTTCTCGCACTGCGCATAGGTGATCTCCTTCATGCCTTGCTTCATTTCCACCGGATCGCCCACTATCTCGAACTTGCTCTTTTCGGCAAACTCACCCATGCGCTTCACGGCGGCGCCTGCCCAGGCAAACGAGCCGAAATAACCGAAATAACGGCCTTTCACTTCGCGCAGCAATATCTTGGAGAGCAACGATTCCACTTCCGGATAAATCTGGTTGCAATAGGTCGGGCAGCCGATGATAAGTCCGCGATACCTGAAGATGTCGGCCAGGATGTACGATGGATGGCTCTTGCTCACATTGTGCATCACAATGTCGCGGATGCCTTGCGCCGACAGCTCGTCGGCAATGGCTTCGGCCATCTGCCCGGTGTTGCCGTACATGCTGCCGTAGGCAATCACCACGCCTTCTTCGGCCTCGTAGCGGCTCAACCGGTCGTAGATGCCCATCACCTTGGCTATGTTCTCCGTCCATACAGGGCCGTGGGTGGAACAGATGGCAGTGATGTCCAGCCCGCCTAACTTAGCCAGCGCTTTTTGCACGGGCGAGCCGTATTTCCCCACGATGTTTGAGTAGTAGCGCACCATTTCGTCCCAATACTTGCCGGCATTGATGCGCGTGTCGAGGAAGCCGCCGTCCAACGTGCCGAAGCAGCCGAACCCGTCGCCCGAGAAGAGCACGCCCTCCGTCTCGTCGAAAGTCATCATCGTTTCAGGCCAGTGCACCATCGGCGTCAGATAGAAACGGAGCGTGTGGCGACCCAGCGAGAGGAAATCGCCGTCCTTCACCACATACTGCTCGCCCGTCACGCCATAAAAGCCCTCCAACATGCCGGAGGCCTGCCTGTTGCCCACAATCACGATGCCGGGATAGTGTTGCTTGATGAGCCGGACAGAGCCGGAATGGTCAGGCTCCATGTGGTTGATGATTAGGTATTTGATGGGGCGTTCGCCGATGACGCCCTTAATTTTCCGGAGGAATGGCTCGAAGTAGCGCGCATCCACCGTGTCGACTAAAGCAACGGTTTCATCGGCTACCAGGTATGAATTGTAAGACACGCCATAAGGCAACGGCCACATCCCCTCAAAGAGGTGCTTGTCGCGGTCATTCACTCCCACGTAATGGATTTGTCCTTTGATCTGCGTTTTCTGGCCCATAATGTGTGTTCGATTAATCCTGTGCTCTTGCGGCGGCAAAAGTACGAAGAAATTCTCATTTATCATATAGCTGGCCTTGGCAAGCACCCGCTTCTTCCATTCTTTTTTGCAAGAGGCGGTTGAATTCATGGTTCTTCAATCCCCAGTCGGGGGCGAGCAGCAGTTCCTTGGGCGATTGGGAGATGAAACGCTCCAGCACGAGGCCGGGGCGCAGGCGCTGGATGTAACTGACGAGCAGATGGACGTACCGGCCTAACTCAAGCAGGTGGAAATCTTCGGGATGCCGCTCATACTCGTGCGCCATGCGCGTGCCGCGTATCACCTGCAGCTGATGCATCTTCAGCGTGGTGAGCGGCAGGCGCGAAAGGACGGCAGCCTGCCGCAGCAAGTCGTCGTGCGTTTCACCCGGCAATCCCAGGATGACGTGCCCGCCCACCGCGATGCCCCGTGCGGCCGTCCGCTCCACGGCGTCGGCAGCGGCGCGGAAGTCGTGCCCCCGGTTAATGCGGCGCAGCGTCTCGTCGCGGGCGCTTTCTATGCCATACTCTACCAGCAGGAAGGCATGCCGGTTCAGCTCCTCCAGATAGTCAAGCAGCCCGTCGGGCATACAGTCGGGACGGGTAGCGATGACCAGCCCCACCACCTTGTCCTCTCCCAAGGCCTCTTCGTACTTCCGCTTCAGCACGTCAATGCCGGCATACGTGTTGGTGTAGGCCTGAAAATATGCCAAATATCTCATTTCCGGATACTTCCGGCCGAAAAAGGTTTTTCCTTCCTCCAACTGCCGGGCAATCGGCTTGCCGGCATTGCAATACTCGGGGTTGAAAGCCTGGTTGTTGCAGTACGTGCATCCTCCATAGCCCGCCGCGCCGTCACGGTTAGGGCAAGTAAAGCCTGCATTCAACGAGATTTTCTGCACCTTATAAGGGAAACGCCGCTTCAGGAAACACGAAAATTCATTATAAAGAGGTCGGACCTGCTTCATATCATAGAGGAGATTGTTTGATTCGTTCGCCGCGAAACCGCAGGGCGCAAAGGCGCGGCATTCTTCAGGGCGGGCGGACTTATACGCACAGGAGAGCCCGGATTCGCCATGCATCAGGCCTTTCCTGGGATTTCCTCCCATGCGGCGCCCGGCTAAGTTTTTCTTGGGGCGACAATGGCGTTTGCTCCGTGCACGCGCGGGGCGTGCTTCATGCCCGTGCGGCGTTTGCCCCGTATGCACACGGGGCAAACGCCGTATATATGCCGGCCAAAATCGACAAAATCCCGGGATTGCAAACCGGCTTCCCTTCCCCGTTGCCGGTTTCTCCGGCCCGGATCCCTACGCCTCGCGCTTGCAGGCAGGGCCTACGCTTCCAAGCCGCTTTCACCACGTGTAATTTATGCCGAAGCTCAACATCTCTTTCAACTGGAAATAGCTGCTGCCATTGAGCGGCGTGTTGCTGTCATCATAGCGGGCATAGATGTAAAGCTTGGTGGAGAGGTAACGGTTGAGCACGAAATTGAAAGTATTCTCCCACTCCACACGCACCCAGTCGTAGCTGGTAAGGTAATCCAACCGCGAATCGAACGTGATGGCGGGAGTGATCTGCCACGACAAGGTGGGTTGGATCTGCGAGCCCCAGTTGTGGCGCACGCATTTGCCGGCCTCAAGGCCAAAAGAGGTTTCATCCACCTGGTCGTTGCCCACGTAGCGCATCGTCCACGTCAGCGGCGCCAAGAATACAGACAGCGTGACCTTCGGCTTATTCAGCTTATAGTCCATACCTATGCTGGACGACCAGTCGACAGGCGCGAAAAAAGCGGACAGCAGCGTTTCGCTGTTGGAGTTGTAGCCGTGGCAAAACTGGGTCTTGATTTCAGTGCTTATGGTATAATACCAGTTCTTAGCGGCCTGGATGCCCAGTTTGCTGTACAACCGCAATTGGTCGGTATTGACCAGAAAGTCGTGGCAAGTATCGGAAGGCGCGGAAGTAAATCCCAGCTTGGCATCCAGCAGGTTTTCCCACAGGATTTTCTCGCGGTCGTTGTAGTTGGCCGACAACAGCAGGGTGGCCAGCACGGCATTGGTGCTTTCCCCTCCCTTATACCAGTTGTCCGAAATATAGTTTTGAGTGACCTGCAACGAGCCGTTCCCTTTAATCTCCCACCAGTTGGGCTTGTGGATAATCACCTTGGGGTCATGCTCCACGCTTTTCATCGGCTCCTGCCTGAACAGCTTGAGGACAGAAGGCCGTGACGCGGCTTCTTTCTCGATGTCATCCCTGAACGCCTGCCCGCTCTGCACTTCGGCTTCAGTCCGCACCACTAACTGCGGGCACTCCACATAGGCGGCCAGCAACAGGTTATCCACCATTGCATGGTTACGCTCCCACGAGGTAAAGGACAGGGTGTCGACGTCCATCCATTGGTCGGCAAAATGAGGCGCGCCGTCCGCCACGGGGAACTCATATTTCACTTCAGAAATGCGGCGCATAGGGCCATAATAATAAGTGAAAGGCACGAACAACTGATAGTAGGCGGGATTGTACGGGATATAACGTTCCTGCGTAGAGGGGGCGTTCAGATAGTCGAGTACCCTAAAGTACTTTTCATACAAAACCGATGCCGTGTCCATTCGATAGCCCGTTGAATCTTTCTGCAACTTCAAGACCCAAACATCTTCCAATGTGGCAGGCAAAACGGTGCTGTCCTTTTCAACTGCCCCCCTTCCCGTTTCCAAAACGGGGGCAGTCAAATCTTTTGCCTTCGCCAATGGCGCAAAAAACATGGCGGCGACAATGGCCCATACGGGCAATAGCCTATTCTTCATATCAATGCCGATTAAATTGTGCCGGCAAAAGTACGGGATTTTTGCATACGAAGCAACCTATACGGCATGTAATTTCAAAAGGCAGCCCCTTACGCGGGGAAGCGCGGGCGCAGAAAATCGCGATGGCTCTAAAAAAAAGAGCGCGGGGATGCATTATATAGGAAAAAATGATTAGCTTTGCCCTATCATCAACCATTTAAATAAAGAAAGGAAACTATTATGAAAGCATTGAATGTGTTAGCAGCCTTTTTGGGCGGCGCCGCGGTAGGCGCCGCTCTTGGCGTGCTCTTCGCGCCTGAAAAGGGAGAAGACACCCGCCAGAGAATTGCCGAAATCCTCCGCAAGAAAGGCATCCGCCTGAACCGTCGCGAAATGGACACATTAGTAGACGAAATCTCTTCGGAAATCAAGAATGAAGCTGAATAAAGCATCCTTCATCCACTGAAAAACAGAGCCGTCATGTTCATCAACGATAAAAGCATCAAAAGCCTCAGGGAGCTATTCGTGGAATTCAAAAAATACTTAGAGCTGCAGAAAGAATACACGAAAGTGGAGATTGCCGAGAAATTGACCCTGCTCCTATCCATGCTTATACTGACGCTGCTGATCGTGATGCTGGGCATGGTGGCTCTGTTTTATTTTTCGTTCATGCTGGCCTACCTCCTGGCGCCCTTGGTAGGCGGACTGGTAGGCGGCTTTGCCATCATCGGATGCTTTTGCCTGCTGATAATCGGGTTGTTGCTGCTTTTCCGCAAGGAACTGATCGTTAATCCCATGGCGAATTTCTTGGCAAGCATCTTTCTTGATAAGCACAATTCATAACGCGTTATTTGCTTTTTATACCATGGCTCATTCTACACTCCCCTCCCCCGTTACTTTGGAGAGCCTCGTCCAACGGAAAGCGGCGCTGAAGAAAGAACTCGATCAGCAAAAGGCTGTTATATCCAGGCTTGGCAAGAAAATGGCCGCCCCCTTTTCTCAAAACACTTTTAAGCCCGGCATCATGGTACGGGCATTTAATGCAGGCATGGCCATGTACGACAGCCTTCTCATCGGCGCGAAAGTGATAAGGCATATCCGGAGGCGTTTCTGACGATTGCGCAAGAAACTGTGCGCCCGACCTGCAAGAACGAGGGAAGAGATGGGCGGGAAAGTCGTGCCTGCTATCCCCCGCGCAGGAAAGTGCCTGCCCTGAAACGAAGTGTGTGAGGGGCTAAGAGCCATTATACATAAGTTTCAAGCAGTTTCACGGCCTTGTCGGGGATAATCGTGATTCCTTGCACGACTGCCGGCAACAGCACTGTTTCGCCTGCCCGGAGGGTGATTTCATTTTGCCCGTTGTCAATAAGCCGGCAGTTGCCCTCCACACAGATGAAGATGACAAACGAATCCAGCTCGGAATAATCGCACGAGATTTCTTCGGTCATATCGTAAACGGATGTGGTAAAATAGGGGCTGGCCACCACTTCCACCGGTTTGTTTTGCAGATGCTCGTATTCTGCGCGGAAGTCGTCCTGCACATCGGAAAAGTTGATGGCATCCATGGCAAGCGCGGTATGCAGCTCGCGGGGCTTTCCATCCTTGTCCTTGCGATTGTAGTCGTAGATGCGGTAGGTAATGTCGGAAGTCTGCTGAATTTCAGCGATGAACGCGCCCGCCCCGATGCCATGCACACGCCCGGCAGGCACATAGAACACATTGCCCGGCTGAATGTCGCACGACTGCACGACTTCAGCAAAAGTGCCGTTGCCCACCCGTTCTTTATATTCCTTTTGCGTAATCTGGCGGGAGAAACCGGAAATCAGCCTGGCACCCTTGCCGGCCGCTATCACATACCACATCTCGTTCTTCCCGAAACTGTCGTGCCGCTTTTTTGCCAAATCGTCTCCCGGATGGACTTGGATAGACAAATCGAACTTGGCATCGATAAACTTAATCAAGAGAGGGAATTTCTCACCAAAACGGGCATAATTGGATTCGCCCACCAACTTTTCTTTATATTCACGAACCATTTCGGTAAGCGTACGCCCTTTGTCAACTCCATTGGCTACTACGGATTCGCTCCCTTCCACAGCAGATATTTCCCAACTTTCGCCCACGTTCGGCAGGTTCACATCCAGATGTTTAAAAGCGATGATTTTGTCGCCGCCCCAGAGCGTTTGCTTTAAGATAGGCTTAAACTTTAACGCATGCATTCCCTTTATCGATTAAATGTAAATGAATGCCCGCATGTCGCCAAATTAGATAAACCGCCCTGATTCCCATCGCCCATATCCCGAAGCGTCCGCTTGATCCCTACGACTTTACCTTTGGCGAGTCTTGCTACAAGTTCAACCGGGCGCTTAAACATGGGATTTATGTTGGTTGGCAAAATGCAGACATCCATTTCAATGTATATTACAAAATGACACTTCCCAATTCTCCGGCAGCAAACGTACAAAAATATCAGGCTGCACGACAAACTCTAAACGCTAAACTTTGCTAAAACGTTTTCCACATTTTGCCCTATTTACTTGGGCAAACGAAATAAATTCTTTTTATTTGCAAGAAATTTAATTAAATACCAGATTATGATAAACACTGTTCCCACAGGAAACAATTTGTCCGGGCTGGACAGAAAAAAATTCCAAAAAGAAATAAATGACAAACCAACTGATTTGTTTATACTTAAAAACATCAAAGGAATGGAAGTAGCCGTTACCAACTACGGATGCGCCATTCTCTCAATCATGGTGCCAGATAAAAACGGGAAATATGCCAACGTCATTTTAGGCCATGACACTATTGACAACGTTGTCAACAGCCCCGAGCCTTTCCTCAGCACCACCATCGGGCGGTATGGCAACCGCATTGCCAAAGGGAAATTCCGCATAGGCGATGAAATATACCAGCTGGCCATCAACAACGGCCCCAACTCCTTGCACGGCGGGCCGGCAGGCTTTCATGCCAGGGTATGGGATGCCGAACAGACCCAGCCCGACTCGGTGACTTTCCATTACACGGCCGCCGATGGTGAAGAGGGATTTCCCGGAAAACTCGAAGTGGAAATGAAATACGCTTTAAGCAACGACGACAATTCACTCAGCATCGCCTATAAAGCAACGACGGACAAAACAACCATTGTAAATCTCACCAACCACGGTTTCTTCAACTTAGCAGGCATTGCCAATCCCACCCCTACCATATTGGACAATATCCTTACCATCAACGCTGATTTCTATGTTCCCATCGATGAAGTATCCATCCCCACAGGTGAAATCCTGAAAGTGGAGGGTACTCCCATGGACTTCAGAACCCCGCACGCCATTGGCGAACGCATCGATGAACCTTTCCAACAACTGATTAACGGAAACGGATACGACCACTGCTATGTGCTCAACAAGCCTTGCGCCGGTGCTCTGACACGGGGTGCCGCCTGCACGGATCCGGGGAGCGGGCGTACCATGGAGGTATATACCACCGAAAACGGCATACAGCTATACACGGGCAATTGGCTGAGCGGTTTTGAAGGCTCACACGGCGCGACTTTCCCCGCACGCAGCGCTGTCTGCTTTGAAGCACAATGCTTCCCCGACACGCCCAACAGGGCGCATTTCCCGTCGGCCGTGCTCAAGCCAGATATGGAATATTCGCAAACCACTATCTACAGATTTGGAATAACGGAATAGCTCCCGGACGGACAAAAACTTTATGTGAAACTATAAACTATCAAAAGCTATCATGACACGACAAAAGCAGAATGGCAATCTCGTCGCAATCATAACGATGTTCTTCCTATTTGCGATGATTTCTTTCGTGACTAACCTTGCCGCGCCTTTCGGCACGATTTGGAAGAACCAATATGCCGGTTCCAACATGCTGGGCATGATGGGGAACATGATGAACTTCCTTGCTTACTTGTTCATGGGTATTCCTGCCGGCAACATGCTTGTTAAAGTCGGCTATAAGAAAACTACCCTTATCGCGATGGCCGTCGGCTTTGCCGGCTTGTTCGTGCAATACCTCTCCAGCCTGGCGGGAGCCAATGCCGATGTGTTCAGCATGGGAGAGTATGTCATCAAACTCAACTTCATTATCTATCTGTTGGGCGCTTTCATCTGCGGCTTTTGCGTTTGTATGCTGAATACCGTGGTCAACCCGATGCTGAACCTGCTGGGCGGGGGCGGCAACAGAGGCAACCAGCTTATCCAGACCGGCGGCGCGCTGAACTCACTGTCGGGCACTCTCACCCCGCTCTTCGTAGGCGCTTTGATCGGTACAGTCACGAAGGATACGGCCATGTCAGACGTTACCCCGTTGCTTTTCATCGCTATGGGCGTGTTTGTCGTAGCTTTTGCCATCATTTCGTTTGTCAGCATCCCCGAGCCTCACCTCCACAAAGGCTCGCAGAAGGAGAAATTCGAATACAGCCCGTGGAACTTCCGCCACACCGTCTTGGGCGTTATCGGCATTTTCCTTTACGTAGGCATCGAGATCGGCATTCCGGGCACCCTCAACTTTTACTTGGCTGATGCTTCAAGCAGGGGCGCAGGCATCTTCATCAATGGCGCTGCCATAGGCGGAGCCATTGCCGCCATCTATTGGCTGCTGATGCTGGTGGGGCGCACGGCAAGCGGCGCCATCAGCGGGAAGGTTTCCACGCGCACGCAACTTATCACCGTATCGGCCACGGCCATTGTCCTCATTGTTATCGCCATGTCCATACCAAAGAGCGTGGGCATCAACGTGCCGAAGATTGTCTATAACCCTGAAGAAAAGACTTCTGAAATCCTTGCCAATGCCGGCGTTCCCGCCGATGAGATTGCCGCATTCATAGCCGACCCCGAATCGGCAGACCTGACGCCGTATGCAGAATCGCTGAAAGCGGAAGCAGACATGAGGCCGGACCAGATGATTGGCTCGCTGAATACTCCGAAAGTGCCGGCCAGCGCCATCTTCCTCGTGCTTTGCGGCTTGTGCACTTCCGTCATGTGGGGCAGCATCTTCAATCTGGCCGTTGAGGGGCTGGGCAAATACACAGCCTTGGCATCGGGCATCTTTATGATGATGGTGGTAGGCGGCGGAATCATGCCGCTCATCCAAAATGCCATTGCCGACGGCATCGGCTACATGCCGAGCTACTGGCTGATTATCGCCAGCCTCGCCTACCTGCTATACTACGGAGTGTCAGGCTGCAAGAACGTAAACAAGAACATTCCGGTAGACTGACGGGCAAATCTTTATACCCCGGCAAAGGAACAGGGGGCATACAGGCAATTTCATTTATTCACTATTAAAATATAAGCATTATGGATATTGAATACGTAAGAAGCCGTTTCGTCAAGCATTTCGATGGAACAACAGGGGCGGTTTACGCTTCCCCAGGCCGTATCAACCTCATTGGCGAACACACTGATTACAATGGAGGTTTTGTGTTCCCCGGCGCCATCGACAAAGGCATGATAGCTGAAGTCAAGCCGAACGGCACCGACAAGGTGAAAGCTTACTCCATTGACTTGAAAGACTATGTAGCGTTCGGCCTGAACGAAGCCGATGCCCCCCGCGCAAGTTGGGCCAGATATATCTTCGGCGTTTGCCGTGAAATGATTAAACGTGGCGTTGACGTGAAAGGTTTCAATACGGCGTTTGCCGGCGATGTCCCCTTGGGGGCAGGCATGTCTTCGTCTGCCGCGCTCGAAAGCACGTATGCTTACGCGCTGAACGACCTTTTTGGCGGCAATAAGATTGACAAGCTTGAGCTTGCCAAGGCAGGGCAAGCCACCGAGCACAACTACTGCGGCGTGAACTGCGGCATTATGGACCAGTTCGCTTCCGTCTTCGGGAAGAAAGGCAACCTCATCCGCCTGGACTGCCGCTCGTTGGAGTACCAATATTATCCGTTCACCCCGCAAGGCTATCGCTTGGTATTGGTTGACTCTGTCGTAAAACACGAGCTGGCCTCTTCTGCCTACAACAAGCGCCGCCAAAGCTGTGAAGCCGCCGTGGCAGCCGTCAAGAAGAATCACCCGGGCGTAGAATTCCTGCGCGACTGCACCCCGGACATGCTGGCCGAAGCGAAAGCCGGCATCACCGAAGAAGACTACAAGCGGGCTGAATTTGTCATCGAGGAAATCCAGCGCGTGCTTGACGTCTGCGACGCCCTTGGGAAAGGCGACTATGAAATGGTTGGCCAAAAGATGTACGAGACACACCACGGCATGAGCAAGCTCTACGAAGTCAGCTGCAAAGAACTCGACTTCCTCAACGACTTGGCATTCGATTGCGGCGTTACCGGCTCGCGCGTGATGGGCGGCGGCTTCGGCGGTTGCACCATTAACCTGGTAAAGAACGAACTGTACTCCACTTTCGTCAACAAAGTGAAAGAAGATTATCCGAAGAAGTTCGGCAAGAATCCGAAGTTCTACGATGTCGTCATCAGCGACGGCGCGCGCAGGCTGGAATAGATGCCTATGCCGCGCCCGGCGCATGCACGTCCGGCGTTCCCGCCGTACTGCACCGCCCGCGCCGCCTGCTTGCATGGAGGATTCCCCATGCAAGCAGGCGGCGATTTACAGGCAAAAAGCCCCCAAGCGACAGGCGCAAGGGATGCCATATCGGATTACGCGTGCCATCCCCTATATACCATCTATGCGGCCGCGCACGGCATGGCCGGCAGCCCTGCCTCTCCTCGCCAAACGAAGCAGCCTGTGGCGGAATTTTTGCCCTCATTTTTACTTGCGCATTAATTATAGTTCGTTACTTTTGCACAGACATTCCAAAAGGAGCAGCAACAGAAGAAAACAACTTAACGATTATGCCGACAATATCCGTTCGCGGGAACGAAATGCCCGCTTCCCCCATCCGCAAGTATGCCCCGCTAGCCGAGGCCGCCAAGCAAAGAGGCGTGCGCGTCTTCCAGTTGAACATCGGCCAGCCTGATTTGCCGACGCCGCAAGTAGCGCTGGATGCCATCCGCCACATTGGCCGCAACGTGCTGGAGTACAGCCCCAGCGCGGGATACCGTAGCTACCGCGAGAAGTTGGTCGGCTATTATGCCAAGTTCAACATCCGCCTCACGGCAGACGACATCATTGTCACCACGGGAGGCTCTGAGGCCGTGCTTTTCTCGTTCCTTGCTTGCCTCAACCCAGGCGACGAGATCATCGTGCCCGAGCCGGCGTATGCCAACTACATGGCTTTCGCCATTTCTGCGGGAGCCAAGATCCGCACTATCGCCACCACCATCGAGGAGGGCTTTTCACTGCCCAAGGTGGAGAAGTTTGAAGAGCTGATAAACGGCCGCACCCGCGCCATCCTGATTTGCAACCCCAACAACCCCACGGGCTACCTCTATACCCGCCGCGAGATGAACCAGATCCGCGACTTGGTGAAGAAGTACGACCTCTTCCTGTTCTCCGACGAGGTTTACCGCGAGTTCATCTACACCGGCTCGCCCTACATCTCCGCCTGCCACCTCGAGGGCATCGAGCAGAACGTGGTGCTTATCGACTCGGTGTCCAAGCGTTACTCGGAATGCGGCATCCGCATCGGCGCCTTGATTACCAAGAACAAGGAGATCCGCGAAGGCGTGATGAAGTTCTGCCAGGCTCGCCTCAGCCCTCCCCTCATCGGGCAGATCGCCGCCGAAGCCTCCCTGGAGGCCGGGGAGGAATACCTGCGTGAAGTGTACGACGAATACGTGGAGCGCCGCAAATGCCTGATAGACGGCCTGAACCGCATACCGGGAGTTTATTCACCCATCCCGATGGGTGCCTTCTACACCGTAGCCCGCCTGCCGGTGGACGATTCCGACAAGTTCTGCGCCTGGTGCCTGTCCGACTTCCAGCACGAGGGGGAGACCGTGTTCATGGCTCCGGCGTCCGGCTTCTACACGACGCCCGGCGCGGGGCGCGACGAGGTGCGCATTTCTTACGTGCTGAAGAAAGAAGATCTGACCCGTGCGCTGCTGGTGCTACAGAAGGCGTTGGAAGCATATCCGGGCAGGAAATGAGCCTTTCGTTCTTCATCGCCCGCCGGATATACGGCGAGGGGGGCGCCTCCGGGAAGCTGTCGCAGCCTGCCGTGCGGGTAGCCATGGCGGGCGTCGCCGTCGGGCTGGCGGTAATGCTGGTCGCCGTCTCGGTTATCAGGGGGTTCAAGGGCGAAGTGCGGGACAAGGTAGCGGGCTTCGGCTCGCACATCCAGGTTACCAACCTCGACGCGTCGTACGCCTCCGGCATGCGCCCGTTGGCCGTCAGCGACAGCCTGCTGGCCGCCTTGTCCCGCCGGGAGGGCGTGCGCCACGCGCAGCGGTATTCCATCAAGGCGGGCATGATAAAGACGGACAGCGCCTTTCAGGGCATGCTGCTGAAGGGCGTGGGGGAAGAGTACGACATGGACTTCTTCCGCCGCCACCTGGTGGAAGGGGAG
Source organism: uncultured Bacteroides sp. (assembly GCA_964431195.1). Taxonomy (GTDB): domain Bacteria; phylum Bacteroidota; class Bacteroidia; order Bacteroidales; family Bacteroidaceae; genus Bacteroides. The sequence goes on along the minus strand of CAYSIQ010000021.1, from coordinate 8,745 downwards.
ATGCCAGCGTTCCGAAGCACGGAGGCCTCCGGCCGGGTGCTGGTGTCCCGCTCCCTGGCTAGCAAGCTGAAGCTGAAGCCGGGCGGCAAGATCGACACCTATTACATCCAAGACGGCATCCGCGCCCGCCGCCTGCAGGTGGCAGGCATATTCCAGACCAACTTCCCTGAGTTCGACGACCTTTACCTGCTGACGGACTTATGCCTGGTGAACCGCCTCAACAAGTGGGAACCGGGCCTGGCGGGCGGCATCGAAATCGCTTTGGACGACTATTCCGCGCTGGAGGATGTCACGGCGAGCCTGGCGGACACGCTCGCCCCCCTGCGCGACCGCTTAGGGGGGCGCTTCTGCGTGCAGAACGTGGAGCAGCTCAATCCGCAGGTGTTCGCCTGGCTGGGCGTGCTGGACGTGAACATCTGGGTCATCCTCATCCTGATGGCCGGCGTGGCGGGCTTCACCATGGTGTCGGGCCTGCTGATCCTCATCATCGAGCGCGCGCCCATGATCGGTGTCCTGAAGTCGCTGGGTGCCGGCAACGGTCTGATCCGCCGCGTGTTCCTTTGGCTCTCCGTCTTCCTCATCGGGAAAGGCATGCTGTGGGGCAACGCGTTAGGCCTGGCTTTCTACGGGGTGCAACGCTGCTTCTCCCCTTTCAAGCTGGATGCGGGGACATACTATATGGATACCGTGCCGGTATCGTTCGGCCTGTGGTGGTTCGCGTTGCTCAACGCAGGAACACTCATCGTGTCGGTGCTGATGCTGGTGGGGGCGTCATGCCTCGTCGCCCGCATCCGCCCGGCGGATTCCATACGTTACGAATGACTTGAAAGGCGGATTTGCCCGGTGCGGCGGCTGTTTCCCGCCTTACTCCATGATGCCCAACCGGCGGAAGCACTTTTCCAGCTTCGCCACGGCGAAGTCCACCTGCTCCTTGGTGTGGGTGGCCATCAACGCCACGCGCACCAGCGTGTCCTGCGGCGCGCAGGCGGGAGGAATGACGGGATTGATGAAGATGCCCTCGTCGAAAGCCAGCTTGGTGACAGCAAAGGTTTTGTCGGTGTCGCGCACGTAGAGGGGGATGATGGGCGAGGCGGTGTCGCCAATCTCGAAGCCGGCCTCGCGGAAACGCTTGAGCGCGTAGCGGGTGATCTCCCACAGGCGCTCGATGCGCCCGGGTTCCGACCGGATGATGCGCAACGCCTCGTGCACGGCGGCCGTGGCGGCAGGCGTGCTGCTGGCTTGGAAGATGTAGGAGCGGGCGTTATGCCGCAGCCAGTTGACGACTTCCTTGTCGCCGGCCACGAACCCGCCGATGGAAGCCAGCGACTTGCTGAAAGTGCCCATGATGAGATCCACATCGTCCGTCACGCCGAAGTGGTCGCAAACGCCGCGTCCCTCCCTGCCGAAGACGCCCAAGCTGTGCGCCTCGTCCACGTAGATGCTGGCATCGTACTTCTTCTTCAGGCGGACAATCTCGGGCAGGTTGGCCAAGTCGCCCTCCATGGAGAACACGCCGTCCACTACGATCAGCTTCACGGCACCAGGGGCGCACTTCTGCAGCTCTTTCTCCAAGTCCTCCATGTCGTTGTGCTTGTACTTCAGCTGGGTGGCGAACGACAGCCGCCGGCCGTCCACGATGGAGGCGTGGTCGCGGTCGTCGCAAATGATGTAGTCGTTACGCCCCACCAGCTGGGGGATGGTGCCCTCGTTCACGGTGAAGCCGGTCGAGAAGCAGAGGGCGTCCTCCTTGCCGACGAACTCGGCCAGTTCCTTTTCCAGCTCCACGTGTATGTCAAGCGTGCCGTTGAGCAGGCGCGATCCGGCACATCCCGTGCCGTACTTGTCGGTAGCCGCCTTGGCCGCCTCGATGATGCGCTTGTCATAGGTCAGCCCCATATAGGCGTTCGAACCGAACATGAGGACTTTTTTGCCGTTCATCAGCACCTCCGTGCCCTGGTGGCTGTCTATCGTGCGGAAATAAGGATACACGCCTTTTGCCATGTACTGTTGCGGCAAGTCGTACTTCGCGAATTTGTCTTTTAGTAAACCCATGAGTCCCTTCTATCTGTTTTTTTTATATTAAATCCCTGGGGTCTTCGCCGCCGGGCGGGTCCCGCCGCCCCGCGCGGGAAAAGCAACCGAAGTTACAAGGGACAAAGATAAGAAAATATGTCGTTAAACGCCGCATCCGCCGGGAAAAACTCTGCCCGGAGCGATTTATGGGGCGCGAACGGCTTGCATTCCGCCGATTTTGTATTACTTTTGTCCGCTTCAAACCCCTGCGGGGCCAACCTTTTCTACATGGACGGGACGAAAAAGAAATTGGCGTTTGTGGTCAATCCCAAGTCAGGCACGCAAAGCAAGGAACAGGTGCTGGGCTGGATCGGCGAACGGCTGGACAGGGAGAAGTACGCGCCCGAAATAACCTTTACGGAGCATGCCGGCCATGCTGCGGAGATCGCGGCCCGCAAAGCCGCCGAAGGGGCATGGGGCGTCGTGGCCGTCGGAGGCGACGGGACTGTCAACGAGGTCGCCCGCTCGCTGGTGCATACGCCCGCCGCGCTGGGCATCATCCCCTGCGGGTCGGGCAACGGGCTGGCCCGCCATTTGCAGATCCCCATGGAGCCCCGCTACGCCATCGACGTGCTGAATGAGGGCAACGTGTCGGCCATCGACTACGGAAAAATCAACGGCATCCCTTTCTTCTGCACCTGCGGCGTGGGCTTTGACGCCTTCGTCAGCCTGAAGTTCTCGCTGGCCGGCAAGCGCGGCCCGCTGACTTACCTGGAGCAGGCGCTTAAGGAAAGCCTGAATTACCGCCCCGAAACCTACGAAATCGAGACCGACAACAGCACCGTCCGCTACAAAGCCTTCCTGATAACCTGCGGCAACGCTTCCCAGTACGGCAACAATGCTTACATAACCCCGCAAGCCACGCTTGACGACGGGCTGCTCGACATCACCATCCTGGAATCCTTCACCATGCTCGACGTGCCGGCGCTGGCTTTCCAGCTCTTCAACAAGACCATCGACCAAAACAGCCGCATCAAGACCTTCCGTTGCCGTGAACTGCACATCCACCGTTCCAAGCCCGGCGTGGCGCACTTTGACGGCGACCCGGTAATGATGGGCACGGACATTGACGTGCACGTCGTGCAGAAAGCCCTGCGCGTCATGGTGCCAGGCAACGCCCGCGGCGGGACGCCCACCGTGCTGCAGCGCGCACAGGGCTACATCAACGGGCTGAAGCAAATCAACGAAACTCTGCGCGAGGACTTGGCGCAGAGAAACCTCCCCATGCCGGGCCGGGGAAAAGGGCAAGCCCGGGAGCCGGATAAAAAATAACGCCGACGGCCCGCCCGGAAGCCTTGTATCAACAACAAATGACAACAACAAACACAATCCACTCATATAATGTATAGGACTCATACGTGCGGGGAACTCCGTATCTCCGATGTGAACAAACAGGTGACGCTGGCCGGATGGGTGCAGCGCAGCCGCAAGATGGGCGGCATGACTTTCGTGGACTTGCGTGACCGCTACGGCATCACCCAGTTGGTGTTCAACGAAGAAATTGACGCTGCCCTTTGCGGGCAGGCCAACCGCCTGGGGCGTGAATATGTCATCCAGGCCACCGGCATCGTGAACGAACGCTTCAGCAAGAATGCCAGCCTGCCTACCGGCGACATTGAAATCAGCGTGTCGGGGCTGGCCGTGCTGAACGAAGCATTGACCCCTCCTTTCACCATCGAAGACCATACTGACGGCGGCGACGACATCCGCATGAAGTACCGCTACCTGGACTTGCGCCGCGCGGCCGTGCGCAAGAACCTGGAGCTGCGCCACAAGATGGCCATCGAGGTGCGCAAGTATCTTGACAGCAAAGGCTTCATCGAAGTGGAAACTCCCGTCCTGATCGGCTCGACCCCCGAAGGTGCCCGCGATTTCGTCGTGCCTTCGCGCATGAACCCGGGGCAGTTTTACGCGCTGCCGCAAAGCCCGCAGACGCTGAAGCAATTGCTCATGGTGTCCGGCTTCGACCGCTATTTCCAGATAGCCAAATGCTTCCGCGACGAAGACCTGCGCGCCGACCGCCAGCCAGAGTTTACGCAAATCGACTGTGAAATGTCATTTGTGCGGCAGGACGATGTGATCGAACTCTTCGAAGGCATGGCCAAGTACCTCTTTAAGGAACTGCGCGGCGTGGAACTGGCCGGGCCTTTCCTGCGGATGCCTTGGGCGGATGCCATGAAATACTACGGCAGCGACAAGCCCGACTTGCGCTTCGGCATGAGGTTCGTAGAGTTGACGGACATCCTGAAAGGCCACGGCTTTGGCGTATTCGACAATGCCGCCTACATCGGCGGCATCTGCGCCGAAGGCGCGGCGCGCTATACCCGCAAGCAGCTGGATGCCCTGGCCGAATTCGTCAAGCGCCCGCAAATCGGCGCCAAAGGAATGGTCTATGCCCGCGTGGAGGCCGACGGCAACGTAAAATCAAGCGTTGACAAATTCTACGGCCAGGAAACCTTGCAGCGGCTTAAGGCGGCTTTCAACGCGGGCGCCGGCGACTTGCTCCTGATTTTGAGCGGCGACGACGCCATGTGCGCCCGCAGGCAGCTGGGCGAGTTGCGCCTCGAGATGGGCAACCAGCTAGGCTTGCGCGACAAGAATAAGTTTGCCCTGCTGTGGGTGGTGGACTTCCCCATGTTCGAGTGGGACGAGGAAGAAAAGCGCCTGACGGCCATGCACCATCCCTTTACGCATCCCAAAGAGGAAGACATCCCCTTGCTGGATACCAATCCGGCAGCCGTGCGCGCCGACGCGTACGACATGGTTTGCAACGGCATCGAGGTGGGCGGCGGCTCCATCCGCATCCACGATGCACGGCTTCAGGCCAAGATGTTCGAGATTTTAGGCTTCACCCCTGAAAAAACGCAGGAACAGTTCGGCTTCTTGATGGACGCTTTCAAGTACGGCGCGCCACCTCACGGCGGGCTGGCATACGGCTTGGACCGCTGGGTAAGCATCCTTGCCGGTTTGGACAGCATCCGCGACTGCATCGCTTTCCCCAAGAACAACAGCGGGCGCGATGTCATGCTGGACGCCCCTTCGGCCATCGACCCAAAGCAACTGGATGAGCTGAACCTGATCGTGGACGTGAAAGGATAGTTCATGGATACGGCGGTTTAAACGCCTCTTGCGCCGCGTGAAAGAGTCTACCCGCATATTCCGTTTCGCAGTTACCGGCACGCTCAACGCGCTGATCGCTGCCCTTGCCGTGTGGCTCATGATGGACGTGTGCGGCATCAACTACTTGCTGTCTAACGCGGCGGCCTACGTGCTGGCTCAGGCAAACAACTTCCTGTGGTGCAAATATTGGATATTCCCCACGTTGAAGCGCGCTTGCCTCTGGCGGCAGTTGCTCCTCTTCGGCGTGGCTTTTGGCCTGGCTTATGGGGCGCAGTTCCTGTTCCTTATTGCTTTGGTGGAAGGCTTGGGGTGCAACGAGTACCTCGCCCAGTTCCTCGGCCTGTTTGTCTACGGCTGTGTAAATTTCCTGATGAACAGGCAGGTGACCTTTTCCTGATATTCCGTCTCCATCCGAGAAAACGGCTTGCGCATCCGATGGCGCGGCCCTCCAACGCTTCTTTAATAAGCCACGCGAATCCGGGATAAGGATGTCGCGCTAAAAAATGCCCTGCGGAAGATGCCCGCATCGCGTTCCCTCCATGCACGCACGGTGCTTCCGCCGTACAGCACCGCCCGCGCCCCACGCGCGCATGAAAGGGGCGCGGCATGGCAGGCGTCCGGGGAATATGGGGAAAGGGGAATCCGCCCGGTTCCTGCTCCATCCACGATTGTGCCCGGAGGAGGCCTCCAGGCCTCTTGGCGCTGCAAACACGCCCGTTCTTCCCCACGACCTCGGCAGGAGCAACAGCCGAAGCCCTTTTCTTTATCCGACAGGGGATAAATCCTTGTCATGGCCGATTTCCGAGCCTTTGGGACTTCTACGCAAAGTTAAATTTAGCGTAAAAGCCTCTTTTTGCAACGGCAAGATGCGCATTGTCCAAAAATTATGGTAACTTTGTTATCATATAGCATGATGTTTGTATATTTGCCCTACTAAACCCAATTAATGACCATGAACAGAAAACTGATTTTATCGCTGGCTCTCTCCGGGCTGCTGGCAGGCGCCAAGGCGCAGACTGCCGTCGCCCCCGCCATTCCGCGTGACGAGAATATAGAACGGAACGTGGAGGCATTGTTAAAAAAGATGACCCTCGAAGAAAAGGTGGGACAGATGTGCGAGCTGACCATCGACCTGCTTCAGAAGCATGCAGACCCCTTTGAAGGGATGGATGCCAAGAACCCCGATATAAAGGCGTTGAAGGCGCTGCTGAAGAAGTACGGCATCGACAAGGAGTTCGACCTCTCCAAAGGCGCGCCCGGCCAAGAAACGGTGGCGCAGGTTTACGCGCGCATCCAGGGCATCGAGACCCAAAAAGGCTTTCAGATCGATGAAGCCATGCTGGACAGCGTGATAGGCAAGTACAAAGTAGGTTCTATCCTCAATGTGCCCAACGGGCTGGCCGTCACTCCGCAGGAGTGGCACCGCATCATCAAGCGCATACAAGACAAGTCGATGGAAGAAATAGGCATTCCCTGTATCTACGGGGTAGACCAGATACACGGGACTACCTACACCTTAGGCGGAACCCTCTTCCCGCAGGGCATCAACATGGCGGCAACTTTCAACCGCGCCTTGACCCGTGAAGGCGCCCGCATCTCGGCCTACGAATCCCGTGCCGGAAGCATCCCTTGGACTTATGCCCCCGTGGTTGACTTGGGGCGCGACCCGCGTTGGCCGCGCATGTGGGAGAACTACGGCGAAGACGCTTATGTCAACGCTGAAATGGGGCGTGAGGCCGTGCTGGGTTTCCAAGGCGAAGCCCCCAACCATGTGGGCGATTGCAACATAGCTGCCTGCATGAAGCATTTCATGGGTTACGGCGTTCCCGTGTCGGGCAAAGACCGTACGCCATCATCCATCACCGAGCAGGACATGCGCGAAAAGCACTTCGCTCCCTACGTGGAGATGGTAAAGGCCGGCGCCCTTTCGCTTATGGTGAATTCGGCCATGAACAACGGCCTGCCTTTCCATGCCAACTACACGTTGCTTACCCGGTGGCTGAAGGAAGGCTTGAACTGGGACGGCATGATCGTGACCGACTGGGCCGACATTGTCAACCTGTATAACCGCGACCATGTTGCAGGCAGCAAGAAAGAAGCCATCAAGCTGGCCATCAACGCGGGGATCGACATGAGCATGGATCCTTACAGCTGGGACTTCTGCATCCTGCTGAAACAACTGGCAGAGGAGGGCGAAGTGCCCATGAGCCGCATTGATGACGCCGTGCGCCGCGTGTTGCGCCTGAAGTACCGCCTCGGCCTGTTCGAGAAGCCTTACAGCAATCCTGAGGACTACCCGCTCTTCGGCAGCAGGCAACATGCCGCCGCAGCCCTCCAAGCCGCTGAAGAATCGCTCGTGCTTCTGAAGAACGCCGGCCACATCCTCCCCTTGGCCAAAGGCAAGAAACTGCTTGTAACCGGCCCCAACGCCAACTCCATGCGTCCCCTTAACGGCGGCTGGTCGTACTCTTGGCAGGGCGACAAGGCCGACCAATGCGCCGGGGCCTACAACACCATCCTCGAAGCCCTTGCCGGCAAGTACGGCGCCGAAAACGTGCTTTACGAAGCAGGCGTCTCCTACAAGGAAGGCGGCCTGTGGTGGGAAGAAAACACGCCCGAGATAGAGAAAGCCGCCGCAGCCGCCGCAGGCGCGGACGTTATCGTGGCCTGCATCGGCGAGAACTCGTATTGCGAAACGCCGGGCAACCTTACCAACCTCTTCCTCTCGCAAAACCAAATCAATCTGGTGAAAGCCCTTGCCGAAACCGGCAAGCCCGTTGTCTTGATTCTGAACGAAGGCCGCCCGCGCATCCTGGCCGAAATCGAGCCCCTTGCCGAAGCGGTGGTAAACGTCATGCTGCCGGGCAACTATGGCGGCGATGCCTTGGCCAACCTTTTGGCCGGCGATGCCAACTTCAGCGGGAAAATGCCATACACCTATCCGAAAGAAATCAACTCGCTCATTACTTACGACTACAAACCGTGCGAGCACATAGGAAAGCCCATGGAAGGCGCATACAATTACGATTCGCAGGTGGCCATGCAGTGGGCTTTCGGCTACGGCCTGAGCTATACTACCTACGCATACAGCAACTTCAAAGCAGACAAAAGCCGGTTCGCGGCCGATGACGTACTGACCTTTACCGTTGACGTGAAAAATACCGGCGACCGTGCGGGCAAGGAAAGCGTCCTGCTCTTCAGCAGCGACTTGACGGCTTCGCTCACGCCCGACAACCGTCGCCTGCGCGCTTTCGAAAAAGTTGAGTTGCAGCCGGGCGAGACCAAGACCGTGGCCATGAAAGTGAAAGCTTCCGATCTCGCTTTCGTGGGCTATGATGGCAAATGGATTCTTGAGAAAGGCGATTTCCGCATCCAGGCGGGCGACCAGACGTTGGACGTGACCTGCACCGGCACCAAGAAATGGGAAACTCCCAACCGGTAATCGTGCTTCCCAACAACGGAATCCCGATTATTGCTGTCCGGTAAAACTTTCCTGATCTACAAAGTATGAATTGGAGAAGAAAACAAAGACTAATCAAAAAACTTTATATC
>CAYSIQ010000020.1:19192-26721 GCA_964431195.1 uncultured Bacteroides sp. | reverse complement strand
AAGCGCGGATCTCTCCGACTGTGAGAATGTGCGGCAGAACATATTCAAGGACTTCTGCGGCAACCGGGTAAGGATAGACGGCTACGTGAACAACGCCGCCGTGGCATACGATGACATCGTGACCAACCTTAACCTCTCGCCCGCTTGCAGGCAATGTACAGCGTCAACGTCTTCACCCCGATGATGATGGCCAAATACGTCATCCGCAACATGCTGCTCCACAAGACCAAAGGCAGCATCGTGCATGTGTCTTCCATCAGTGCCCACACGGGCTACAAGGGCTTGGCCATGTATGCCTCTTCGAAAGGTGCGCTTGAAGCGTTCTCGAAGAACACGGCCAGGGAGTGGGGGCAGGCAGGCATCCGCTCCAATGTGGTGGTGCCCGGGTTCATGGCGACAGCCATGAGTTCCACGCTGACCGAAGAACAACGTTCCAGGATTTATGCCCGTACCTCGCTGAAAGCGGCTACAAGCATCCGTTCCGTGGCCGAAACGGCAGCTTTCCTTTTAAGCGATAAGGCCGGAAGCATCACGGGGCAGAACATCCATGTGGACAACGGGACAATATAGATCGCGCGTCCCAAAGGCTATGGCATTGCCCCCCACGGATTTATTTCCCCTTACTTGGGCGGCTTGTTGGGCGAGACCTTGTACTTCCGGCACAACGCTTGGTAGGCTTTGCCCGATTGGTAGCGGTTCAGCCACGCATTCAAGCTGTCTAACAGGAGGGGGCTTTGCTTGCTGACTCCCCACGCATAAAATTGCGTAAGGCTGATGTCGGTAGAGATGTCAATCTGAGCAAGGCTGTCGGCCATGGCGCGGGCAATGCTTTCTTCGCACACGGCATAGTCGATGTCGCCGTGAGCCACCAAGGCGACCAATTGTTCTGAGCCATATTGCTCCACTTCCTTGATATAGATATTTTCGCCTATCTCGTCGCCTAAGTTGCGGATGCGCAGGGCGGCGGGCGAGCCTTTCGCTATGTGCAGGACTTTCCCGCCCAGTTCCAGCTGGCTTCGGATGAAAGCGGCCGTATCTTCCCGTTGTTTGCCGGGCTTGCGCTGCACCAGCACCTCTTTGTTGAGCAACACGGGTTGCGTGAGCGCGAGGAAAGCTTTCACTTCGCTGGTGGCCAGGAGGCTGTAGGCTATGATGTCGTAGCGGCCGCTTTCCAGGCCGGACAGGCGTTTGTCGAAACTCGTTTCGGGGGTGATGGCGGCTTGCAGGCCGTGGTCTCGCGCAAAGGCATTAACCAGTTCGAAATGGAAGCCCGAGATGGTGTCGCCGTCGGCAAAGTAACTTATGGAGTTGCATTCCGTGACGACGCGTAATATTCCCTCGGATGCGATTTCCGGGTAATCGCGGTGGCGACGCGCCCCGCACATTTTAGCCGCGAAGAACGCGGCGATGGCGACGGCGATCCCCCCAATGGCGTATTTCAATGGTTTGGGCAGGTTCATATAAACGGGCACGGGTTAATCATAGAAATTCCACGAAATGCCTAGCTTGATGAGGCGGCGGTTGAGCGGGTAATGGGGCACCAGAAAGTAGTTCCGGTTGCCCATGCCTGCATTCACGTGGTACATCATGGCAAAGAGGCGCGTGCGCTTCAACTGCAGGTTGGCATAGACATTCACGATGGGATATCCGCCTATTTCCACCCGGTTTTCCGCAGGTTGCAGGTTGAATTGCTGAATGGCAGGCGTATAGCCCGGCGCATAATACTTGGAGAAATAACGCACGTCGGCTCCCAGTTGTACCGTAAGCACATTGAAAAGCTTGGCGTAGATGTAGAGGTTGTGGTAGAGCGTCAACTTGGGAAGCGGCAGGAGGTCTTGGTTGCCGGACTGTTGCCACGTCACTTCATTGTCTAAGTGGAAAATGCCTGCACGGAAATTCTGTTGCAGGGTCGCGTCAATCACTTGTATGCTCCCGCCGCATTGGGCAGGCAGGGCATATTGGTCGAAGTAGGTGTAGTTTTTGATATTCTCGATGCCGGCACGCAGGTTGGTTCCCCACCGCTTGATGTTCAATTCGCTTTCTATTCGGGTACGGAACTCTTTGCTCATGTCGTCATTGTCCCAGTAAAAGTGGTTGGAGTGGTAATGGCGCATATAGAAAGAAGGGAGGGTGTTGGTGATATGCCCCCGGACATAGAAGTTGACGGTGTCTTTCCAAAGGCGGAAGTTGAGGTCGGAATCTCCGGTTACACGGAACTGCCCCAAGGCCTCACCTGCCAGTCCCGCTTCGCCTTGAACCCGGTAATGCAGGGTGTTGCCTTCCCGTTTGGCCAGTTCGCCTCCCGCATAGACTTCCTGTTCCGTGTATTGCCTGCGGTCAGTAGGCATCAGGCTGTCGCCCATCATGGTGTAGCGGTTTATTTTGTGCGACACGTATGCTGTCAATCCGGCTTTGGCATATTTGTTGAATCCCTCCAGCAGGGCAATGCCCACCACGTTTTTGACGCTCAAGGCCACGGTAGTGTCATTGCTGAAGCCGGGCTGGTAATAGGTGTTGGCGTAGTAATTCCCCGGTTCGGTGCCCGCCCGGAAACGGTGGCTTGATCGTTCCACCTTAAACGTGTGGATAAAGCTGGTAACGGGAACGAACTCTTCTGTCACGATGGTATCTTGCGCAAGGGCGGCGGGGGGCAGTGCCAAGCTGTCGCTTCCGGCTGCCGGGGCAGGAGCCGGGGCAACGGCATCGGTAACGGCACCGGTGTTTTTCTCCACTATTTTGATGTCTTTGCGCTCGAAGCCCAAGCGATAACGGTGCGTGAGGTAGATAAAGAAATCGTGGTTACGGTTGGAGGTGTTTTCCAGTGCCACGGGAATGCTGGACGGGTCGTAACTTGTCGTCCCTTCCGACAGGCTTTCGGGGTTGGTGATGTATCGGTCATCGGTGATGCCGCCATTTTCATTCATCTTAAAGAAGAAGTTGTTGTAGGCGACATGCATCTGGTAGTGCTTGCCGATGTAGCTGGCAAACAGGCCCGCGTTAAAGTAGGACGTGGCTTGGCTGGTATAGTAGCCTCGCCCGTAAATATAGTCGGTGTTGAAGCCAAAAGCCAGCCGCTTGTTGACATTGACCGAGAAGTAGGACTTGAAACGCTCTTCCCCGTTTTGCTTGCTGCCGGCCTTGTAGTAGGTGAGGTTGGTGAAAGGAATGTTGCTGTTGGTGAACTTCACTTGATCCGGGCGTACGTAGAAGCAGGAGAGAGGCTCGATAAAGATGGTCGGCTCCTGGCTGCCCCGTTCAAAAAACAGGCGCGAAATTCTGGCTGCGCCTAAGTTCCCCAAATAGTTATAGTGCCCTTCCATGCCTTCCCCTAAGTTGGAGTTCTGAAAGTTGAGCGTAGCGGTGTCAACCGGTATCCGGTTCTGGTTTCCCAAATCGCCGCTTACAGTCCACATATAGAGTTTTGGGGGCGGGCTCACAATCTCCGTATTGGTAGAATCTTCCAGGTTGTCGGGTTGACGGCTCGGGTCAATCTGGTTGCCATACCGGTCAATCATCGTGTTTCCCATCGGCAGGGTGGTTTGTGCTTGGGCAAATTCTATCCCGATGAAGCAAATCAGTATGTATGTCAGTATAAGCCGTCTCATAATTAGGCGCAAAGATACAACAAAATAGGAAAGGGCACTTGTTTTTTCAATTTATTAAATAAGCGAATGCCAAGGCAGCTACCTTGGCATATTGGCGATTGGAACCCAGCAGGCTCCATCTAATTTGGCAACATGCGGGCATCCGTTTGGGCGGATTGGAAATCCGAGAGGAGGGGTGAGGGGAAGCGGGGCAGGAACAAGGCGGGGACGGGCGTATGAGGCATTAAAAGAATTGGCTTGTGGGCGAGCCACCGGCCAATCCCGTATGCTTACACTTCATGAATCAGTTTCATGCCCCGCATGATAGCCTCTTCGTTCATCGGTATCAAGTGGTGGTGGCGTTCGGGAAGTGTCTTTTTCAATCCTTTCTCTACATTTTCCATGCTTACCATGGGCTTGATTCCCAGCAACCCGCCCAGCACAATCATGTTGAATGACTTGGAATTGTTCATTTCGTTGGCAGCGTCCATGGCATCAATGCGGTAGGTCTTGATATCTTTCCGGGTGGGAGGGTTGATGATCCCGTAGGGGTCATAAATCAAAATCCCGCCAGGCTTCACCTTGCTCTCAAACTTCTCTAACGAGGGCTGGTTGAGGATGATGGCAATATCATACTTGCTCAAGATGGGCGATGAAATCTTGTCATCGCTGATAATGACCGTTACGTTGGCCGTACCGCCCCGTTGCTCGGGGCCGTAAGCCGGCATCCAAGTAACCTCTTTGCCTTCCATCAGTCCGGAGTAGGCCAGGATCTTGCCCATCGAAAGGACACCTTGCCCGCCAAAGCCGGCTATGATAATCTCTTCTTTCATATCCTTATATTCTTTTCTTTTGACTGTACGAGTAAGTAAAACGGCTATGCCCGGGAAGGCAATGGCTCCTGCTCCTTGTTATTCGTTTGATTTGTCTTTCAGGTCGCCCAGCGGGTAGAAAGGGAGCATGTGCTCTTCCATCCACTTGTTGGCTTTCTCGGGAGACATCTTCCAGCCGGAGTTGCAGGTAGACACGATTTCCACCAGATTGCTGCCTTTGCCGGCCATGGAGTTTTCAAACGCCTTGCGAAGGGCTTTCTTTGCCCGGCGGATGGCAGGCACAGACTGCACGCTTTGACGGGTGACGTAGCATGTGCCCTCCAGCCCGGCAGCGATGTCGGCCATCTTCAGCGGGTAGCCGTGCAAATGCGGGTCGCGGCCGTAAGGGCAGGTGGAGGTAGCCATGCCAATCAGCGTAGTGGGCGCCATTTGCCCTCCCGTCATGCCGTAGATGGCATTGTTGATAAAAATGATGGTAATGTTTTCCCCCCGGTTGAGCGCATGGATGGTTTCAGCCGTACCGATGCAGGCAAGGTCGCCGTCGCCTTGGTAAGTGAACACCAGCCGGTCGGGCCACAAGCGTTTGATGGCGGTGGCCAGTGCCGGCGCCCGCCCGTGGGCCGCTTCCTGCCAGTCGATGTCTAAGTAGTTGTAGATAAACACGGCGCATCCCACGGGAGAGATGCCGATGGCTTTTTCTTCCATGCCCATCTCTTCAATTACCTCGGCTATCAGCTTATGCACTACGCCGTGGCTGCAACCCGGGCAGTAGTGCATGTGGTTGTCATTCATCAACGCCGGTTTCTTGTAAACCAGGTTTTCGGGTTTGATAATATCTTCTCTTGTCATTGTTTTACTGTTTTTAGGGTCGGTTCTGAAAACTACGCGAGCCGTTGCCTCACCGTTGGATGAACCGCAAGATAACTTCCGCGATTTTAACAACAATTGCCGCTCCGCAGACGTAAACGAACCACATCGGCTCGTTGTCTGCCGCAAAGAATACGATTACTGCGACCAGGAAGAGAACCATGAAGATGATGTTCAAGACAGTTCTTATTTTATCGAAGTCCACTTCTTTCATTGCTTTCCTTTTGTCGGGCCAATGGCTCCGTGTGGTTTTACATGAGCTTTTCTTCCAAAGCCTGAACGATCTCGTCAGGGTCGGGCACGATGCCGCCCAGACGTCCGAAGTGCTCCACTTTCACTTTGCCGTTGACGGCCAAGCGCACATCTTCAATCATCTGTCCGGCATTCAGTTCGGCCACCAGCATGCCTTTTACCTTGCCGGCATAGCTGGCAATGGCTTCGCTTGGGAAAGGCCACAGCGTGATGGGGCGCAGTATGCCCACCTTGACGCCCTCTTCGCGCGCCAGCTCCATGGCTTTCTGGCTGATGCGTGCCATCGAACCGAAGGCCACGATCAGGTAGTCGGCATCTTTGCACTCTATTTCTTCGTAGCGCACTTCGTTCTTTTCTATCTCCCGGTATTTGGCTTGGAAGCGCAGGTTATTAATCTCCATGGCTTCCGGCTTCAGTTCCAGTGAAGTAATGATGTTGGGCTTGCGCCCGCCGGGCTTCCCGGTGGTGGCCCACGGGCATTGTGCGATTACTTCGGCATCCGTGCGGCGGGGCTTGGCGGGAGGGAGCGCCACTTTTTCCATCATCTGCCCGATAACGCCGTCTGCGAGGATGATGGCAGGGTTGCGGTATTTGAAAGCCAACTCAAAGGCCAAGGCTACAAAGTCGGCCATTTCCTGCACGGAGGCCGGGGCCAACGCAATCAGCCGGTAGTCGCCGTGCCCGCCGCCTTTTACGGTTTGGAAATAGTCGGCTTGGCTGGGCTGGATGGTGCCGAGGCCGGGCCCGCCTCGCATCACGTTGACAATCAAGCAAGGCAGCTCGGCGCCGGCCAAGTAGGAAATGCCTTCCTGTTTCAGGCTGACTCCGGGGCTGGACGAGGATGTCATTACCATCTTGCCGCTGCCGGCCCCTCCATATACCATATTGATAGCAGCTACTTCGCTCTCGGCTTGCAGCACCACCATGCCCGTGGTTTCCCACGGCTTGAGGGCGGCAAGCGTTTCCAACACTTCAGATTGCGGAGTAATGGGGTAACCGAAGTAGCCATCGGCGCCGCAGCGGATGGCGGCGTGGGCGATGGCTTCGTTCCCTTTCATTAAAATAACTTCATCTGCCATATCCCTTCTTTTTTATTCCATGAAAAATGACCGGGCGAGCCCCTTGTCAGCCCGCCTTTACTTTATACACTGAAATGCATCCGTCCGGGCAAACCGTTGCGCAGGATGCACAGCCGTTACACGTATCTTCCGCTATCTGACGGGCATAGTTGTATCCCCGGATGTTGACTTCTTTGCCGAGCGCGATGACATGAAGCGGGCATGCCGCCACGCACAGGTTACAGCCTTTGCAGCGGTCGGCGTTTACCACAATTGCTCCTTTGATTTTAGCCATAGGCCACGTTCCCTTCATTGGTTATACATATCTTTGTTATAGAAGTTGAGGATGTCAATCACCATGCGGCGGGCTTCACCGGCGGGGCTTTCCGGATTGATGTCGATGGCATACCGGTAGTTGTTGAGCGCTCCTTGCCAGTCGCCTCGTTTGCGGCAGGCGTTGCCCCGCAGGTAATAAGCCACGTCTTTCTGCCCCCAGTCGCCTTGGAGATATTCATTCAACAGGCCGATGGCTTCCTCTACATTTCCTTGGCTGATAAGCCCTTTGATGTAGGTTAATGACTTCCTGTCCATTCTACGCAGAGTTATTCAACGACAAAGGTAGTTTATTATTTGTGTTTCATGGTATCTTTATACGTGAAAAAAAGAAAAATTGTCGTTCCAGTCTCCCATTAAGAACCAACATGCTTGCCTTTAGCCCGCAAACTCTGACTTTAGGTTTTCCGGCCATTATGCTTCGCTCCGTTTTCCCCGAGGCAGCCGCTGGGGGAAAGTAATCCGGGCACCGGCCGTGCGGCACGCAATGCCGTCGGGCAGCCAAGGAAAATGCTTTTGTTCTAAGCTCGCGCCAGGATCGCGTTAGGATAATTGCAAGGCATTGGTTGGCAAATAGTTGCTCCATGCATATATGGAGCATG
>CAYSIQ010000020.1:3232-19092 GCA_964431195.1 uncultured Bacteroides sp. | reverse complement strand
GCGGCCACGTTCAGTTTAAGTCGACTACGGTGATGCCTGCCCCGCCGAATTGCACATGTTCATCGGCAAAGCTCTTCACGCCCTGCACGCCTTGCAGGTATTGCCGGATGAGGGAGCGGAGGATGCCCGTGCCCGTGCCGTGGAGGATGCGCACGCGCGAACAGCCTACGAGGATGGCATCGTCGATGAAATAGGCCACGGCTTGCAGGGCCTCGTCGCCCCGCATGCCCCGCACGTCGATGTCTTGCTTGAAGCGCAACTTCCGCTCGTGTATGTCGTCTTGCGTCTGGCTGCTGACGGAGGGGGCTTTTATGGTTGATTCGTTGTTGCGCGGGCGGGCGTTGGCCTGCTCCAGCCGTTCTGCGGCGATGGTGGTTTTCAGATTGCCGAATGCAACGGTGGCCTGCTTCCCGCTGATCCCGATCACTTCGCCCACGGGAGCCTGCCCCTTGATGCGGACGTTGCATCCGGGCTTCAGCGGCTCCGGCCCTTTGGGCTCGGGGGCGGGGGAAGCGGCGCCGCTGGCGCTTTTCCTTTGCTGCCTGCGCGATTGCCTTTGGCGAAGTTTTTCCATCTTGCGGGCAATCTTCTCTTCTTCCTCGCTGGCGGCGGCCTGCCCGATGGAGGCGCGGAAGCCGGCCAGTTCCTGCCGGGCCTGCCGGGTACGTTCCTTTTCGGCCTGTGATTCTTTGATGGCGCGTATGGTGTTTTCGATGCGGGCGTTGGCTTCCTGCATGAGCCGTTCGGCCTCTTCCTTGGCGCGGCTGATAATCTCCTTGCGCGATTGCTGCAGCTCTTCCATTTCGCGCCGGTAACGCTCGATGGCTTCTTCCATCTGCTTCTCGTGCTGGCGGATGTTTTGCCGTTTCCTTTCCCAGTAGCGTTTGTCGCGCGCAATGTCCTGCAGGTATTTGTCGGCATCGATGTAGTCGCTGCCCACGATGTCCGAAGCATCCGTGATGACTTCCTCGGGCAGGCCTATTTTGCGGGCAATCTCTACGGCGAACGAACTGCCCGGCTGGCCTATCTGCAGCTGGAAGAGGGCTTGCATGAACTGCCTGTCGTAGAGCATGGCGCCGTTGGCGATGCCTTCGTGGGCATCGGCATAGCGCTTCAGGTTCTGATAGTGGGTGGTGATGACGCCGAAAGTCCCTTTCTGGTTAAAGCGTTTCAAGACGGCTTCCGCAATGGCACCGCCGATTTGAGGCTCGGTGCCCCCGCCCATTTCGTCAATGAGGATCAGGCTGCGTTCGTTGCTTTGCTTCATCATCACTTTCATGTTGGTGAGGTGGGAGGAGTAGGTGCTTAGCTTGTCTTCGATGGACTGCTCGTCGCCGATGTCGATGAAGATGTTCTCGAACACGCCCGCTTTGCTTTGCTCGTGCATGGGGACAAGCAGGCCGCATTGCAGCATGTATTGCAGAAGCCCTACGGTTTTCAGGCACACCGACTTGCCGCCGGCGTTGGGTCCCGAAATGAGCAGGATGCGGCGGCCGGGGCCTAATTCAATGTCAAGAGGCACGACTTTCTTGCCGTGCTTGGCCAGCGATAGCTGCAGCAAGGGATGGATGGCCAGCCGCCAGTCGATGGCCTGCCCGTTCCCGAAAGCGGGCTTTAGGCCGTTTATCTGGATGGCCAGCAACGCCTTGGCGCGGATAAAATCTATTTCGGCCAGAAACTCGTAGGAAAGCAGGATGCCAGGGATGTCGGGACGGATGCGGGCTGAAAGCTCTGCCAGTATGCGGATGATTTCGCGGCGTTCATCAGCCTCCAGCTCGCGGATGCGGTTGTTGGCCTCCACCACTTCGGCGGGTTCGATGAAGACGGTTTTCCCGCTGGCGGATTCATCGTGTACGATGCCTTTGATTTTCCGTTTGAGGGCAGACGCTATGGGGATGACCAGGCGGCCGTCGCGCATGGTAGGCGCGGCATCTTTGTCGGCCGTTCCTTCAGACTGCGCATTGCGCAGGATGGCGTTGAGCGACCGCGATATGCTGCTCGTGGCGGTTGCCAGCTCGTAGCGGATGCGTGTCAGTCCGGGCGAAGCGTTGTCCTTGATTTTCCCGTGGGGCGAAAGAATGTCGTTGATTTGCCGGATGGCATGCGGGAACACGGATATGTCTCCCGCCAGGCGTTTCAGGCAAGGGTAGGGAGAAAGGGCATCGGGGCTTTCGCCCCCGGTGCGCAGCAGGAAGTGGACAATGTCCCGTATGGTTTCCAGCGAACGGCGGAGGTCAAAGAGTTCCTGCTCGTCTAAGTACATTCCTTCCACCCGTATGCGCTTTAGCGAAGGGCGCACATCGAAGAAGAATTGCGCGGGGAAGTCCTCTTCCTCTTGCAATATGCGTGCAAACTCGGCGGCCTGGTTCAGGCGTTCGTCGATTTCGGCATAGCGGTTCGAAAAAGCCATGCCGTCCACCCGTTCTTCGCCCAAGCTGCTAAGGCATTTGTCGTGAAGAAGTTGGCGCACTTGGTCGAAACCTATTTTTTGTTCAAAGTTATGCGGGTATATCATCGCTGTTATGGTTGGGGGGAGCCTTGTTCCCGCCTGCAAAGTTACGATTAATGCGTGAGCCCGGGACAAGAAAGCCCTAAAAAGAACAGGCGAACGCAGGCATGCCCTGTAAATCCGAGAGGAAGCGGGCCGGCTCGTCTGATTTGGCACATGCGGGCACTCATTCCTATGTAAAAGCAAAAAGAGCGTTGCCCATTCTTTGGTGGAAACCGGAAATTGGCAACACTCTTTTCAGGTTGGCAAAGGATCAGCCCTTATTCTTTCTGCTTTCGCAGCACCATGGCTGTGCGTGCGGGCATGTAGAGTTTCACCCACCCTTTTTTTTCTTTGGCGTAAAGCGGGTCGTGCAGGGTGAAGTGGGTCACGGCATCGTCCGTAAAGCCATAACCGCCGAAAGCGGTGCTGTCTGTGTTGAGCACGACTTTATACGAGCCTTCGGGCACCAGGAAGCCATAGCCGGTGAAAGACTGCTTGGGATTGAAGTTGAAAGCGAAAATCAAGTCCTTGCGCATATAGGCCAGCACTTGATCGCCGTCGTTGTGCCAGATTTCCTGCACGGGAGTATCTTGGAAGCGGCGCACGCTCTTGATGACGTTGAGCATGGCCGTGTCAAAATCGCCCAAGAAGTGGTAGGCCAAGCCGGGATTGTCCGCCAAATCCCATTGGCGGCGGGCGTATTTGTGTGACCATCCGTTGCCTTCGCGCGGGAAGTCAATCCATTCGGGATGCCCGAACTCGTTGCCCATGAAGTTGAGGTAGCCGCCGTTGATGGTCGATGCCGTCAGCAGGCGGATCATCTTGTGCAGGGCGATGCCGCGCTTTACGATGTAGTTTTCATCGCCGGTTTGCATGTGCCAATACATGTCAGCGTCAATCAGGCGGAAGATGATGGTCTTGTCGCCTACCAATGCCTGGTCGTGGCTTTCGGCATAGGAGATGGTCTTTTCGTCTTTCCGGCGGTTGGTTACTTCCCAGAACATGCTGGAGGGTTTCCAGTCTTCGTCTATTTTCTCTTTGATGGTTTTGATCCAATAATCGGGGATGTTCATGGCCATGCGGTAGTCGAAGCCGTAGCCTCCGGCTTCGTACTTGGCGGCAAGCCCGGGCATGCCGCTCACTTCCTCTGCAATGGTAACGGCTCCGGGATGCACCTGATGGATCAGGCGGTTGGCCAACGTCAGGTAGCAGATGGCATTGTCGTCTTGGTAGCCGTTGAAGTAATCCGTGTAGTTGCAGAATGTTTCGCCTAAGCCGTGGCTGTAGTAGAGCATGGAGGTTACGCCGTCAAACCGGAAGCCGTCGAAGTGGAATTCTTCCAGCCAGTATTTGCAGTTGGAGAGCAGGAAATGCAGGACTTCGTTTTTGCCGTAGTCGAAACACAGCGAATTCCATGCCGGATGCTCGTGCCGGTCGCCGGGGTAGAAATACTGGTTGGGGTCGCCCGCAAAGTTGCCTAATCCTTCAACCTCGTTCTTCACGGCGTGCGAGTGGACGATGTCCATGATGACGGCCAGCCCCATCTTGTGTGCCGTGTCAATCAGTTCCTTCAGTTCTTCGGGCGTGCCGAAACGTGAGGATGGGGCAAAGAAGTTCGATACGTGGTAGCCGAAGCTGCCGTAGTAGGGATGCTCTTGGATGGCCATAATCTGGATGCAGTTATAGCCGCCTTTCACGATGCGGGGAAGCACTTTTTCCTGAAATTCGCGGTAAGTGCCCACTTTCTCCTCTTGTTGCGCCATGCCGATGTGGCATTCGTAAATCAGCAGGGGGTTGGTGTCAGGCTTGAATGCATGCTTTTTCCACTTGTAGGGCTTTGCCGGATTCCACACTTGCGCGCTGAATATCTTGGTCTGCTCGTCTTGAACCACCCTGCCGGCCCATGCCGGTATGCGTTCGCCTTGCCCGCCTTCCCAATGAATCGTCAGCTTGTAGAGGTCTTCATGGCGCAAGGCATCAAGCGGGAGGCGGAGTTCCCACACCCCGTTTCCTTTGCATTTCATGGCATATTGCTTCTGCTCTTTCCAATCGTTGAATGTGCCAATCATGAAGATTTGGGTTGCGTTGGGCGCCCATTCGCGCAAGACCCACGCTTCCTCCATGCGGTGCAGGCCGAAATACAGATAGCCCGATGCGAAGTCCGACAATGTCATTTTGCCGTTGCGGGTCAGCTCGGCTTCTTTGTCAATGGCATGCTGGTGCCGGCCTGTGACGGCATCGGAGTAGGGTTCCAGCCAAGGGTCGTTTTTTATCAATTGCAATGTTTCCATCTCGTCTTGAGGATTCGAGTTTATCAAACATCTCACAATTTTACTTTTACAATCACCTTTTTCACGCCGGTCGGGGTAATGCCAGGCGCATGTCCATCTTGCGGGAAGAAGATAGCGAACATGCCTGGTTTCACCTTTATATAGGTTTCCGTCTTTCCT
The DNA here is from genome assembly GCA_964431195.1 of uncultured Bacteroides sp. Lineage (GTDB taxonomy): Bacteria > Bacteroidota > Bacteroidia > Bacteroidales > Bacteroidaceae > Bacteroides. The sequence goes on along the minus strand of CAYSIQ010000020.1, from coordinate 14,151 downwards.
TCATAGAAAGTAATGTCTTTTTCCGCATTATAAGGAGCATTGGCAGGTTGGCAATCTACGGTAGGGGTGTAACCCATTTCTTCCACGTCCGATACCGGGATTTGGATGTCTATGTAATTCCGGTGTGTCTCGATGCGCGCAGTCTCTTTTGTCTTCGGTTGGGTTTGTGTCACGTTGAGCAGCAGGTCTTTGCCTTGCAACTGCATTTTGCCCAAAGGCAATTCTTCCAGTTTGTTTCCTTGCAGGAATTCGATGGCTTTCGCAAATAACGGGCTGAGCGATGCATATTGCCCGATGTTTTCTAATTTGTCTACTATCATAATTTCAAAATTTAGTTGGTTTGTTTCTTTTGTTGTCGTTAAATTCTCTCTCAATCAAATGTAATCATCGATGGTAAAGTTCACAAAGTCGCCAAAACGTTTCATTTGGCGGTATATTTTCTCCAGTTCATCCATAAAGTTTTCATTCAAGAAGAACTTGTCGGGCAGAGGGCAACATACGGTGTATTCTTTGCATTGCAAATACCGGATGAACTCGTAATCGCGTGGGAACCCTTTTGGAGCCGTTTTCAGGAATGTTTCGCCTACTTGCGGGAAGTATTGGTTGAAAGCCGGGTCTTCCACGATGGAACGATATTCGTCCATATTGTCGTAAACGGCTTGCCTCAAGGCACGCAACGCTTTGGGAGGCAGGCAATAGCTCCCGCCGGCTACCAAGCAGTTCTCAGGCTCCAAATGGAGATAGTAGCCGCAGTGGGGTGATTTTTTGCCGCAGGCATTAATGTAGGCACCTAAATATATTTTATAGGGAGTTTTGTCTTCCGTAAAACGTGTATCACGATAAATCCGGTAAGTGCAGTCTTTAGGCTCAATGCCCCGGATGCTTTCATCGAAAGTGCCGATGCATGCGATGGACAATTCCACCAAGCGGTCAAATTCTGTACGCGCTGCCTCGTACTGGTCGCGATAGGCGGCAAACCATTCCCGGTTGTTATTGGCTGCCACGTTCTTCAAGAAACGGAATATAATGGGGATATTCATAACCTTTTGCTTTTAGTGCCCGTTGTTGTGCCGTTTTATGTTTTGAGCTTCAGGATGCGCCCTCCATATCCATCAATGTCCATTTCTGTAGGACGGGTGGGGAGGAAGTTAATTGTCAACTCTCCTCCGTTCAGCAAGTCGGTGGCTTGGTAATAGTCCAGTGGCTTGGCTTGTAGGTATTCAAAGGCATGAGCAGGAATGTTGATAGCCACATTTACCGGATTGGCATCGAAGTTAACGGCTATCAGTAGCAACTCGTCTTCGTGCTTGCGCAGGAAAGCATATTGCTTATGTTCGTTGAATCGCCATCCGTTTAAGTTGGCATACATGAGGTCGAAGAAATCTCCGCATGCAATGGCTTTCTCCTCATTGCAAAGGTTAAGGATGCGGCGATAGATGTCAGAAAGATGTTTCTCTTCATCTGTCAGCATGTGGCCGTCAAATTTACCTTCGTTTCTCCAGCGGCGTATGGTCGAAACACTCCAATAGTCGAAAATGGAGGTGCGCCCGTCCAGCCCGCTGAATCCTTCAGAATCCATGCCTCTTTCGCCGAATTCCTGCCCGAAGTAAATCATCATTGGGCTGGTGTTCATGCAGGCCGATACGATGAGAGCCGGAATAGCTTTGCGTGCTTCCCCTGCGAAAAAATCAGACGCGATGCGTTGTTCGTCATGATTTTCCAAGAAGTTGAGCATGCGGCGTTCGATTCCATCCAGGCGTTGCCACGCCGTTGTGATGGCTGTGGCCGATTGGTTGCCGCACACAATGGCACGCAACGTGTCATACAGGCCGACCTTGTCATACAGATAATCGAATTTTCCTTGGAAGAGATAGTTCTTATATTCTGCCGGATTGTAGATCTCGGCAATGAAAAGGAGATCCGGATATTTGGCTTTTGCTTGCGGGATGGCCCATTCCCAAAATTCTACTGGCACCATCTCGGCCATGTCACAACGGAAACCGTCAATCTGCTTGGAAGCCCAAAACAAGAGGATGTCAAGCATTTTGTTCCACGTGTCTGGCACAGGATTGAAATGTTGTGCCCGTCCGTCCAGATAGTCTACGCCATAGTTGAGTTTTACGGTTTCATACCAGTCATTGACGTTGGGGTAGGCATCAAAACGGTCGTTGCCGGTGGCTTTGGCTGGATATTCTTGATAGGGGTCTTGTGCGCATCCCTTTACGTCAAATTGAAGATGGAGCTCAGTCTGTGGGATGTAATAGAAGTTGTTATAAGGGCTGAATGCCAAGCTTACATCATCATGAGCTCCTAACGGCACGCTCCCGTTCGGTTGGGCATCAGTATTGTATTGGCGTGCCACGTGATTGGGCACGAAGTCCATCAAGACTTTCAGGCCGGCGCGGTGCGTGCGGGTTACGAGTTTTTCGAATTCTTTCATTCGTTCAGGGATGTCTTTGGCTATGTCGGGATCAATGTCATAATAATCCTTGATGGCATAAGGCGAGCCTGCTTTGCCTTTCACTATGTCGGGATGGTCAGGGCGTATGTTGTAGCGGCGGTAGTCAGTTTGAGTTGCGTGCTCGATAATGCCTGTATACCATATGTGGGTAGCTCCCAACCTCTTGATGCCGGTTAATGCCTTGTCCGTGAAATCAGCCATTTTACCACATCCGTTTTGCGAAAGGTCTCCATTGCAGGTTAAGCGGGAGTTCCCATTGCCAAAGAGACGTACCAATACTTGGTAGATGATGATTTTATTGGGATCGTTCATGAACTTTTGTTCCTTTAATCAGTTTTCACTAATTCGTAGTTGGCAGTTCCGATGCCAATCTTTTCAGCATGTCGGATTCCGGCTTTCCAATCTGTATTGGGGTGAATGATGTTGAATTTGTCCTTTCCACGCAAATCTTCGTGATCATGCGAATGGCTCAGCACGTTGCCCGTATGCAGGATGGGAGCCTGCATCACCATGTCTGCACAAGCCATGTCCAGTGCCACGGGGTCTGCTGAGGCCAACATTCCCAAATCGGGCACGAAGGCCGCATCGTTATGATTCCAGCAGTCGCATTCGGGAGACACATTCATTACAAAGCTGATGTGGAAATGAGGTTTGTCTTCCAATACAGCCTTGGCATATTCAGCGATCTTGTAATTCAGGCGTTCTGAGGTGTCCCAATCACTCACTACAGCTGCATTGTGCTGGCAGAGAGCCACACATTGTCCACATCCCACACATTTTGTATAATCTATTTCGGCTTTCCTATTGGCATTGAGGCGGATGGCATCGTGGGCGCAGTGGCGTGCGCAGATGTTGCATCCAATGCAATAGCCCGTATCAATGCGCGGTTGGGAGACTGCATGCAACTCTAATTTTCCGCCTACGCTGGCACATCCCATGCCCAGATTTTTCAGGGCACCGCCAAACCCGGCCTGTTCATGGCCTTTGAAGTGGGTCATGCTTATAATGGCATCGGCATCTGCAATGGCAGTACCGATTTTAGGAGCGGGACAGTATTCTCCGTCAATGGGTATTTCTCGATAATCAGTTCCTTTTAAGCCGTCGCCAATGATGACTTGACATTGGGCGGACAGGGGATTAAAGCCATTCTCCATGGCACTTTGCAAGTGGTCGATGGCGTTGGAACGATGTCCCGAATAGAGGGTATTGCAATCTGTCAGAAAGGGGAATGCGCCTTGTTCGCGCAGGATTTTGGCCATGCGTGCAGCATAATTGGGACGGATATAAGCTAAATTACCGGGTTCGCCGAAATGGATTTTGATGGCTACAAATTTATCTTTCAAAGGAAGTCGGGTAAGTCCTGCCTGTTTCAGCAATCGTTCCATCTTGTCCAAGAGGTTAGACGTAGGAGAAGTGCGCAAATCCGAAAAAAAGACTTTTGATTTATCCATAACCATTCCAATCGATGTTTCTAAAAATGAGAGATCCGAATTATATAAGCCTCAGGAGATGGAAAACTTTTGCCCACTGTGTATTCCCGTTTCACAATTTCCTGTGGCAAAAATATAGATAATATCTGTAAAAATCAATCTTCTGTCGAAAAAAAATGCCTGAGCGGGCCGTTCCCCTTGCCAATGGTCAAGTAACTTCCCGTATGCACGGCTTGCGTCAGGTATTTTTTTGCTTCAGCCACCGCGCAGGCCGGATTTAAACCGCGTGCCAGCAGGGTAGCGATGGCCGATGAAAGTGTACATCCTGTGCCGTGCAGATTGCGACTTCGGATGCGTGTGGCGCTCAGACGGGTTGGCTGCTTGTCGTGCCAAAGAATGTCGCACATGTCATTGCTTTCCAAGTGCCCTCCTTTTATCAGTACCGATGCATCCCAACGTTCTGCCAACGTCCGGGCGGCATGTTCCATCTCTTCCAAGCTGGAAACGGGCGCGCCCAAGAACCAGCTTGCTTCATTCAGATTGGGAGTGATGAGCGTGCAGTGGGGCAAGACTTCCTCGCAAAGAATGTTCCGTGCTTCCGGTTGCATCAGGCTGCATCCGCTGGTTGAAATCATTACCGGGTCGCATACCACATGAGGTACTTCGCATCGGCGTAGCAGCCTGCCTATTGCGCGCATTACTCCGGCATCATGCGCCATGCCTATCTTTATGGCTTCCACCTCCATGTCGTTCAAAATAGTTTCTACTTGCGCTTGTACAACTTCAGGCGACAGGCCATATATTTTGTTCACTCCGCATGTATTTTGTGCAGTGACAGCGGTTATCGCAGTAGCCGCATACCCTCCCAAGGCAGAAATGGTCTTGATATCTGCTTGGATGCCAGCACCGCCCGAACAGTCAGAGCCGGCTATGCTGAGAACCACCGGTGTGACTTCGCCGGCCATCCGAAGCAATCGCTGGACATGGGGTATAATGTCCGATGGCGTTCGGTTCCAGACATCGCCTAGCAATGCCATTCCGCCAAAGCCCAAGGTACTCACTTCTTTCCATCGTTTTTCTTCCATGCCCCCCAAAGCTATTACCCGCCGGTCAATGATTCCACGGAGTCGCGCATCAGCCAATTGTTGAAAAGGAATGGCCGCTTTGTATCCCGTTTTCGAGATGCTATCGAATATCGGGCTTAAAAACACGTAAGTATATCCTTGCCGTTTACGCTCTTCCACTTCTGTCAGCGAATGGCATGAACAACTGATTCTTCCCCGGTAATTTTGTGGAGGGTGCGCGTTCCTTCTGTTCAGATGTATGCCACCCAATTCGAGCGGGCCGGCCAACTCAAAGAAATCGTGCGTAGTAATGCGGTCGCGGTATTCCTTTGGAATTTGTTCTATGAAGTGAATAAAGGCTTCTTTGCTTGCGTTTGGTTTGCGCACGTGCAAGCAAGACAACCCTTCGCGCAACAAGGCATTGATTAAATTTGTTTCTCCAGGGAAAAAATCAGGAGAAGTAAGTATGATGAGTTTCAGATGGTGCCAAATGTCCATATCCTTGTGCCTTAAGATGGAAAGATTTTCCCGTTTTGCCCGTGTATGGTCTGAACAAGTTATGTGGAAGAAAGGGGAGTGAAAGAGGAGAAGCAAATGCTTATAGTGCTCCAGACCGTACCCTGCTCAACGTTTCGGGAGTCATCAGCAGGTAGGAAGCAATGTGCGCGAGTGGAGCGCGCTTTACAATCTCCGGGCTGGTACGCAACAAGTTGTTGTAGCGTTCGCGAGCCGTTTCAAAGCGCCACGAATCTGCCTTGAGTTGGGAAACAATCAATGAATGCTCCAAAATCTTCCGATAGAACATATTGATTTCCCAAGATGCTTCGGCCTGCAGGATTAACTTGTCAAAAGGGAGCATATAGACAACGCTGTCTTCCAGCGCTTCTATCATCAGCCGGGTAGGTTCATGCTTCAGCATACTTTCTATGCAAATCACAACGCATCCTTCGTATGAGAAGTGTTCGGTCAGGTCTTTCCCATTCTTATAGTAGAACTGACGCAACATTCCTTTGCCGACAACCACCATGTGGAGACTTATCTCCCTTTCCTTTAAGAGTAGCTCTCCCTTTTCTACGTCTTTGCGAATCAATAATTCCTTTAATTGTTTTCGTCCCGAAAGTGACATTCCGGGATAACAAGAATTGACGGCCATATCAACGGTTTCATTCAAAAGTTCATCCATGTGAGTAATAGTACATCTGTGTTAGTGCGCGACAAAATTATATAGAGAATCCGGAATTTTCTGCACCGGCGTGATAAAAAGTCAAGGCCGCCACGGATGCTCCTCCTCATGCCTTGTATAATTGGTACAAATGCCTTATATTTGAAAGGGTGCAACTAAAAAAACGCCCAATGTGGGCAGAAAGAGGATCGTTGCTGGCCTTGATGCGCACAAAGATACAATTTATCTGTGTAATAGACTGTAACAAGACCATTATTTTTGAGCCAGCTTCTGCAGGTTCATACGTCATGGCAGAAAGGTGCATTGGAAACAGGGACTGGTTTGTCCGGCAGTATATCCGGAAGAAACCGGCTTCAGGAAACTGACGGATGGGGCTATTAAAGGTTCAATGCAAGATAAACCGGAGACCAAGGGGAAATTGGACTTTTCCACGCCTGAAAAGGAGTTCTTCAATATGATTCCGTGATATTGCGCTTGCCGATTGGTGCTGCCAAAGAATAAAAATAATACGGATTTGGTTTGTTTTTAAAAGAAAAGCACTACTTTTGCCCCATAGTTTAACAAACCGATAAGCAACATGAAGCCGTTTAGCGTGGCATATTATTTCTTCTTTTACTTTAACTGTAAAGTGGAGCGGGAGTTGGTATGCATCAGGTGACAGGCGATGCTTGAAAGACAAAAGCAAACAAAATAAAAGCATTTGCGAATCCCGCTCCATCGCGCGTGGCAGCGGGATTTTTTGTTGCGCCAAACAAAGAACAGAGCGTCCGGTATGAAACGAATAGCCATTCAAGGAGCCTTGGGCTCCTATCACGACATTGCCGCCCATAAGTATTTCGAGGGCGAAGACATCGAGCTTCTGTGCTGCGCCACTTTTGAGGAGGTGTTCCGTGCCATCAACAGGGACAGTCAGACCATCGGGCTGGTGGCGATAGAAAACACCATTGCGGGCAGCCTGCTACACAACTACGAGTTGTTGCGGCAGAGCGGCGTGCAGATTGTGGGCGAACACAAGCTGCGCATTTCCCACTGCTTTGTCTGCCTGCCCGACGAGGATTGGGACGACCTCCACGAAGTGAACTCCCACCCCATCGCGCTGATGCAGTGCCGGGAGTTCCTGTCGCAGCATCCCGCGCTGAAAGTGGTGGAGACGGAAGACACCGCCCTTAGCGCAGAAGTCATTCACCGGACGCGCCTGAGCGGGCATGCTGCCATCTGCTCGAAAACCGCCGCCGAACGGAATGGCATGAAAGTGCTGCAGGAGAGCATCGAAACGAACAAGCACAACTTTACCCGCTTTTTGGTAGTGGCAGACCTTTGGCAGGCAGACGAGTTGGATCGCAGCCGCAGCCGAGAGGTGAATAAGGCAAGCTTGGTATTCACGCTGCCGCACACTGAGGGAAGCCTGTCGCAGGTGCTGTCCGTCCTTTCGTTCTACCGCATCAACCTCACCAAGATACAGTCGCTGCCCATCATCGGGCGGGAATGGGAATACGAGTTTTACGTCGATGTGGTGTTCGACAATGTTTTGCGCTACAAACAGTCTGTCACAGCCATCACGCCGTTGACCCGGCAACTTAAAATATTAGGAGAATACGAAGATGGAAAATCAACCATTTGACATAAAGCCGGCCGGCCGTCTGGCAGTTGTGAGCGAATATTACTTTTCGCGCAAGCTGAAAGAAGTGGCGCGGATGAATGCGGAAGGCATGGATGTTATCAATTTAGGCATCGGAAGCCCTGACATGCCCCCCTCGCCGGAAACGATAGAAACGCTTTGCCGTGAGGCGCGCAATCCCGATGGGCACGGCTACATGCCTTACACGGGCATCCCCGAACTGCGCCGGGCTTTTGCTAACTGGTACAAATGTTGGTACGGCGTAAGCCTTGACCCGCAGAGCGAAATACAGCCGCTCATCGGCTCCAAGGAAGGCATATTGCATGTCACGCTGGCCTTTGTCAATCCTGGTGATCGGGTATTGGTGCCCAATCCAGGCTATCCCACCTACACCTCGCTGAGCAGGCTGTTGGGGGCTGAGGTGACGTACTACGACTTGAAGGAGGACAACGGCTGGATGCCCGATTTCGAACAGTTGGAGGCTATGGACACGAACCGTGTGCGGCTGATGTGGACTAATTATCCCAACATGCCCACTGGCGCCAATGCCTCTCTGCAACTGTATGAACGGTTGGCAGGCTTTGCCCGCAAGCGGGGGGTTGTCATCGTCAACGACAATCCTTACAGCTTCATCCTCAACGAGCGCCCCATCAGCATGCTGCAAGTGCCCGGCGCGAAAGAATGTTGCATAGAGCTCAACTCCATGAGCAAGAGCCATAACATGCCCGGCTGGCGCATCGGCATGCTGGCCTCGAACGCGCGGTTCGTGCAGTGGGTGCTGAAAGTGAAGAGCAACATTGACAGCGGCATGTTCCGTGCCATGCAGCTGGCTGCTGCCGCCGCCTTGCAGGCCGATGCCGGATGGTATGAGGGCAACAACCGCAACTATCGCAACCGCCGCCGATTGGCTGGAGAGATTATGCAGGCGTTGGGCTGCATTTACGACCCGTCTCAAGTGGGCATGTTCTTGTGGGGACGCATCCCCGATGCCTGCCGGGATGTGGAGGAACTGACGGAACGTGTCCTGCACGAAGCCCGTGTGTTTCTTACGCCGGGCTTCATCTTCGGCAGCAACGGCGCACGTTACGTCCGCATCTCACTCTGCTGCAAAGACAGCCGATTGGAAGAGGCCTTGAAACGAATCCGGGCGATGGCGTAGCAAGAGTGCCTTGCAAGGAAGGAAACAATCATTAAAACAAGGGAAAGATATGGAACTCAATCTTGAAACAATCTGGCTCGAAGGCATATCCGAAGAACGCCCGCTGGTCATTGCGGGGCCATGCAGCGCGGAGACAGAAGAACAAGTGATGAATACCGCCCGGCGGTTGGCAGACAAGGGCATCCGGATATTCCGCGCGGGCATCTGGAAACCCCGCACCAAGCCGGGAGGCTTTGAGGGCATCGGCGTGGAAGGCTTGCCTTGGCTGAAAGAGGTGAAGAGGGAAACGGGCATGTACGTGGCCACCGAGGTAGCCACCGCCAAGCACGTGTACGAAAGCCTGAAAGCCGGCATTGACATCCTTTGGATTGGCGCGCGCACCACGGCCAACCCCTTTGCCGTACAGGAAATAGCCGATGCGTTGAGGGGGGTGGATATTCCTGTTTTAGTGAAGAACCCTGTCAATCCTGACTTGGAACTGTGGATCGGTGCCTTGGAACGCATCAACAATGCCGGGCTGAAACGCCTGGCCGCCATTCATCGCGGCTTCTCCTGCTACGACAAGAAAATCTACCGCAACCTGCCGCAGTGGCACATCCCCATCGAATTGCGCCGCCGCATCCCCGCGCTGCCTATCCTGTGCGACCCCAGCCACATCGGAGGCAGGCGCGAGCTAATAGCCCCCCTCTGCCAGCAGGCGATGGATCTGGGCTTCGACGGGCTTATCATAGAGAGCCACTGCAATCCGGACACTGCCTGGAGCGATGCGACCCAGCAGGTAACCCCCGATGTGCTGGACTACATCCTCAACCTGCTCGTCATCCGCCAAGCAACGCAAACCACCGAGAACCTGAACGAACTGCGCAGGCAAATCGACGAGTGCGACAACAACCTGATGGAGGTTCTGGCCAAACGCATGCGGGTGGCGCGGGAAATCGGCACCTACAAGAAAGAGCACGGCATGACCATCCTGCAAACCGGACGCTACAACGAAATATTGGACAAGCGCGGATCGCAAGGCGCACTCTGCGGCATGGACTCCGGCTTCGTCCGCAAACTGTTTGAGGCCATCCACGAAGAAAGCGTGCGGCAACAAATGGAAATCATTAAATAGGCACATTCATCCGCTATGCGTATCTTGATACTCGGAGCCGGGAAAATGGGCTCCTTCTTCACTGACATATTGAGCTTCCAGCATGAAACGGCTGTGTATGATGTCAATCCCCACCAGCTGCGCTTTGTCTACAATACCTGCCGCTTCACCGCCTTGGACGAGATAAAGGAGTTTGAACCGGAGCTGCTGGTTAACGCCGCCACCGTGAAGTACACGCTCGAAGCCTTCCGCCAAGTGCTGCCTGTGCTGCCCAAAGACTGCATCATCAGCGACATTGCCTCGGTAAAGACGGGGCTGAAGAAATTTTACGAAGAGAGCGGCTTCCGTTACGTCTCTTCGCATCCGATGTTCGGGCCGACCTTTGCCAGCCTCAGCAACCTGCGCAATGAAAATGCCATCGTCATTACCGAAGGCGACCACTTGGGACGCATTTTCTTCAAAGACCTTTACCGGACGCTGGAGCTGAACATCTTTGAGTACACTTTCGACGAGCACGACGAGACGGTGGCCTATTCGCTTTCCATTCCTTTTGTCTCCACCTTCGTGTTCACTGCCGTGATGAAGCACCAGGAAGCGCCGGGCACGACATTCAAGAAGCACATGGCCATCGCGCGGGGCTTGCTGGGCGAGGATGACTATTTGTTGCAGGAAATCTTGTTCAACCCCCGCACCCCGTCTCAGGTGGAAAACATCCGCCTGGAGCTGAAAAAGCTGCTGGAAATCATCAGCAGCAGGGACGCGGAAGGCTTGAAGCAGTACCTGGCAAGGCTGCGGGAGAACATAAAGTGAGGGGCAAAACGGGCGGGAACATCGGCGCGCCCTGCCACAGGCTTGCCTTTGCCAAGATGCCGCTTTGGTGGAAGTGAGCCAAGGCATGCCCGCGTGCTTCC
>CAYSIQ010000020.1:0-3132 GCA_964431195.1 uncultured Bacteroides sp. | reverse complement strand
CTTTGCCAAGATGCCGCTTTGGTGGAAGTGAGCCAAGGCATGCCCGCGTGCTTCCCGCCCGATTGCAGGGGCGGCCTGCGGCCGCCTGCCTTTCCTGGTCTTCTTGTCCGGGCTTCACGCATCTACATGTGAGTTTTGGATAACGTTCCGGGCTTTTTGCCTGCAAATTGCCGCCTGCTTGCGGAGGGATTCCTCCATGCGCGTGCGGGGCGCGGGCGGTGCTGTACGGCGGAAGCTCCGTGCCTGCATGGAGGAAACGCGGTGCAAGCATCTTCCACATGGCACTTTTTGGGGGCAGCTTTCTTGTCCCGGCTTCACGTATTTATCCTTAAACAAAGGGAATGTTCGATAATACTTCTTACCTTTGCGGTACGATCACCAACCTCATAAAACAAGTAACTATGGCAACACCAGAATTCAAGTATGCCCCCATGTTCCAGCTGGGCAAGGACGACACGGAGTATTATCTCCTGACCAAGGACGGCGTGTCAGTGGGCGAATTTGAGGGGAAACCTATCTTGAAAGTAAGCCCCGAAGCGTTGACGATGCTGGCCAATGCGGCTTTCCGCGATGTGAACTTCCTGTTGCGCCGCTCGCACAACAGGCAAGTAGCCAACATCTTGGCCGACCCGGAAGCGAGCGACAACGACAAGTATGTGGCGCTGACTTTCCTGCGCAATGCCGAGGTGGCCGCCAAAGGGCAGTTGCCTTTCTGTCAGGACACCGGCACGGCCATTATCCACGGAGAGAAAGGCCAGCAGGTGTGGACAGGCTTCTGCGATGAAGAGGCCTTGTCGTTAGGCGTTTACAAGACTTATACGGAAGAGAACCTGCGCTACTCGCAAAACGCTCCCCTCACCATGTATGAAGAAGTGAACACTCGCTGCAACCTGCCGGCGCAGATTGACATTGAGGCTACGGAAGGCGATGAATACAGGTTCCTGTGCGTTGTCAAGGGCGGCGGCTCGGCCAACAAGACCTACTTCTACCAGGAAACCAAGGCACGCATTCAGAACCCGGGCACGCTGGTTCCTTTTCTGGTGGAGAAGATGAAGACGTTAGGCACGGCGGCCTGCCCTCCCTATCACATCGCTTTCGTCATCGGCGGCACGTCGGCCGAAAAGAACCTGCTGACCGTGAAGTTAGCTTCCGCCCACTATTATGACAACCTGCCGGCCACAGGCGATGAAACCGGCCGCGCCTTCCGCGACAAGGAACTGGAAAAGCAACTGCTGGAAGAAGCGCACCGCATCGGATTGGGCGCGCAGTTTGGCGGGAAGTATTTTGCCCACGATATCCGTGTCGTCCGCCTGCCAAGGCACGGCGCTTCCTGCCCCATCGGATTGGGCGTGAGCTGCTCGGCCGACCGCAACATCAAGGCCAAGATTGACAAAGGCGGTATCTGGATTGAAAAGCTGGACGACAATCCCGGCGAACTGATTCCCGGCGCGCTGCGCGATGCGGGCGAAGGCGGCGCCGTGCGCGTCGACCTGAACCGGCCGATGAGCGAAATCTGCAAGATCCTTTCGCAATATCCCGTAGCCACGCGGGTAAGCCTCAACGGAACCATCATCGTGGCTCGCGACATTGCCCACGCCAAGCTGAAAGCCCGCTTGGATGCAGGCGGAGATTTGCCGCAATACTTTAAGGATCACCCCGTGCTCTACGCGGGGCCGGCCAAGACGCCAGCCGGCATGCCTTGCGGATCGATGGGTCCGACCACGGCCAACCGCATGGATCCTTATGTGGATGAGTTCCAGGCTCGCGGCGGCTCCTTGGTAATGATAGCTAAGGGGAACCGCACCCAAGCGGTGACCGATGCCTGCCGGCGGCACGGCGGGTTTTACTTGGGCAGCATCGGCGGCCCGGCGGCGGTACTGCCCATGAACAGCATCAAGAGCATCGAGTGCGTGGAGTACCCCGAACTCGGCATGGAAGCTGTATGGAAGATTGAAGTGGAAGACTTCCCCGCATTCATTCTGGTGGACGACAAGGGCAATGACTTTTTCAAGCAGCTGAAGCCTTGGAATTGCAGGAAGTAACGCAGGGACAACCCGGCGGAAAGGCGTAACCACAATGGAAGAACCGGCCAATGGCGTTTTGCCACAAGTCGGTTCTTTTGTCAATGGTTACTAAAAGTTTTACCTAATATGCGTGATTTGCTGTATCTTCACTCTCAATAGCAGCCCACGCCATGCGTGAGAACCACTATGCCATCTCTGTATCTCGTTTTGAAAGTTTCTCAGGTTTTCAAACTACAAGATAAGCATAACGCTTCCTATTTTCTGAATATGTTCGAAAAGGGCTGCCTCAATCCAAGCGCACAGATAACGCAAAAAACGGAATGCCGAACATTCCTGTCATTTTTGTGTTCTCTCGCGGAAAAGAAAGCCCGGCCGAGCGGACGCTACCATATAAGGTTGACAGCTTCTACGGGAAAAGAATTCCTCTGCAAACAATTCTAACCTTGCCATGGATTCCTTGATTGCCAGCCAGGCATGGCAATGCGGCCTGTCTGGGCTGCGGGCAAACACATCGGAATGCTTGCCGTTGGTTCGCTCAAGGTTATGGGCATCAATCCGAAAGCCAAGGCGGATGTCAATCCGGCGTCTGCTGCCATCTCTGACGGTTCCACCTCATACACTGATTTCAAGCCCATTGTAAAAAAGTGCTATGCGCAAGCAATGCCAAAAGGCCGGGTCTGGAAGGTGCTTCCGTGGATGCACATCGCGATAAGCAATCCAAACGCTCCCTGCCTGACATCATTCACGACATCGCCCCGGAATACCTTCAGGACTATCCTAACGAGTTCTGTTGGAACTCCAACAGGCGATGCTTCGGTGAGACCCTGTTCGACAGGCTTGTCGTTGCCGGTGTCTCGTACAAAAATGAGTTTAGGTGTAATATTGATTAATCATTTATATTATTCATATTTCTTATAATTCTCTACCTGCTCCAATACTTTTTGGAATACCTCTTCGTCCCATTGAGGAGGATAACCCTCTTTGTAAAGAAGATAGGTAAGCTGGCTGGCAAGTTTGCTTTTTAGGTTGTCGTTATTTAACCAATCGGCATAGACAGCGGTATCATCAATCAGAGTCTTGATTTTCTTTGCCAACTCAATACAACGAT
>CAYSIQ010000019.1:0-27903 GCA_964431195.1 uncultured Bacteroides sp. | reverse complement strand
AAAGGTTACCGGACGGCTGTTTGCTACGGCAGGCTCAGATGCCCTCAATGGACGATGCCGGAAGCCAACCCACTTTCCCGTCTTCCAATTGAATCTCTTTCCACTCGCGCATCGTGCCGTCTTTAATCTGCACCTTGTGTCCTTCGTGCAGGATGAAAAGGCTGGTGCCGCTTTCGCTTGGGGTGCTCCGCACGGTCACGCTGGGCGAAAGCACAATGGCTTCCGACCTGTTGAGCAGCCGACCGCGCTGCTGCGAAGCAAAAAGGTTGCAACACACGGACAACACGAGGAAACACAACCCGGCTATGAATCCTGTTTTTTTCAGTGCCACAGCCTTGGAGAAAAAGAACAAGACACAGGCTGCCAGCAGCAACAGGAAGCATACAATGCCACCCCATGCCCAAGCATCCACGCTGCAACAATTGGCCAGCGATTTGACCCATGCCACAAAGAAAATGTCGGGGATGGGCGTCACCTTGTCGATGGTCTTGGCGCGGGCTATTTCCAAATTGGCGCGGATGTCGGCATTGCCTGGCTTGAGGAGCAAGGCGCGCTCGTAGTTCAGGATGGCCTTGGCAATGTTGCCGGCTTTGTAATAGCTGTTACCTAAGTTGTAATAGACTTCGGCGGACTCGCCCTGTTGCAACAGGGCTTCATAAGTTTCAATGGCGGCGACAAAGTCATTCTTCATATAGGCACTGTCCCCTTCGGCCTTGGTCACTTCCGCTACCGTCCGCTTAGACGAAAATTCCGTATGCGAACCTATTTGCACCGAGTCGCTGTCGACAGTCGCTTGGCCGGAAGTTGTGAGGTTTTGACTTCCTATGCAAACCGAAGTCGCCAGTCCCACAATAATCATGGATATGCTTTTTCTTGTCATGGCAGTCTTATTTTATTTCAGCTTTTAATTGGGTTTCCATCTTGCTGATGATTTCGAGCGCACCAGCATACGCCTTGTCCATGGCCTGACGGCCGGCATTGCCGAGGGCATAGCGGGCAAACTCGCAGTTGTCCAACGTTGTTATGAACTCGCTGATTAAGGCATCTTCCACGCCATACTTGCGCAACTCCTCCTGCACGTTGTCTTTCGACAAGCGCGAGACGGGAATGTCAAGCTTGTCGCTGACGTAACCCCACAATGCTTTCAACACTTCATCGTAAAATGCTTCTTCCTTGGATTCCGCCAGCAGCTTGCCGGCCAGTTTCAACCGTTTCACGGCTACCTTGTTGGCTTTTCTGGTGCGCATGCGAGCCACATTGGCGTTGGCGGCGATTTGCTTGCGGCAGATAATGAAGAAGACAATGAATGCCAGCGTACTCGCCACATACAAAAGCCAGTAAGCCGGCGTGCCATAGAAGAAGTCTCCCCGTGGGGTAAGTGCCACATCGTTTTGCTTGATAAAGCGTATATCCTCGTTCAGCACTTTCAGGTCTTCTTTGTTGGTGAAGTTGGCAATGGTCTGTGTGGCATCGCCGGCTCCCTTTTCCACCTGCAACTCGTAGGCTTCTGTCGTCAGCGTTTTGTATGATTTCGATCGGATGTCGAAGTAGCTGAAGCGCACGGGAGGGATCTTGTATGTCCCGGCATTCCGCGGAATGGCTAAGTATTCAATCACCTGGCTGCCCGATAATCCGGCATTGGTCAGGCGTGATTGGTTATCCACCTTGGGGTCATAAATTTCAAAGTCTTCCGGGAACTGCACTTCGGGGGTGGAAATAAGCTTTTGATTGCCTGTGCCCGATATAATTACCTTGAGTGTCACCGCATCGTTGGTCTTTACCTTGGTGGCACTGATGGCCGATGAAATATTGAATTCCCCCACTCCGCCCGAAAAGTCTCCGGGCTTTCCGTCAGGCAGGGACTTAACATTGACAAACAACTTGGGCGTGAACAATGGCTTTTTCAGTTCCACGTAATTGCTCCCTCCGTTGAAGAACGCATCGAAAGGATCGTCCACTTGCGTCACCTTTGCCACCGAAGCATCAAAGCGGGCGGCATCAATTACCAATTTTCCGCTTTGCTGGGGGAAGAGCACAAACTGGCGATAGACAGTCGACTGATAATTGCGGCCGTTGTAATGCTCTAAGTTCCATTTGCGGTTGGTGGGCAATTCCACTTCCTGAGAGTGGAAGCCTTTGAAATCAGGCAACTTCACATTGTCAAAGCCACGCAAGTCAACGGCCGTATAGATTTTATAGGTAAGCAACAAAGCCTCCTGCTCATAAGCATCTGTCTTGCTGACCGTAGCTGTGATGAATAAGTCATTGTTGGGGATGGATGCAGAGGAAGTTCTGCCTCCGCTGCCACCCTGCGCACCGCTTCCACCTGAACCTGACTTGTCGGCAGGAAGCACCTTAATGGTCACCGAGTTGGACATGAGCTGGTCGCCGCCGGCTGTGATGGAAGCCCCTGGCACCGTAAACTCCCCTTCTTTCGTGGCCATCAGGATGTAAGTGAAAGTGACAGTACGGCTGGAAACAGTCTTCCCATTGGAGATTTGCACATTGGTCTGCGTCGAGCGGCTGGGTCCCATCAGCACATCGAAGTTCTTGATGGAAGGAACGCGGAAGTCCCTGACATCCTGCGTTGTGACTACATACGACAACCGGAACTGGTCTCCTACTGCCACTGCATCTGGAGCCGAAGCCGTAAAGGTCACCTTGTCATCGGCATATCCCTGCAAACCGACTATTATCAATGCAATCCATAAGGAAATAAATCTTTTCATATTCATAAACTAACACTATATTCAAAATACAAATTACAGCCAACAGGCGTTTTCAAATCTCTTACCAGTCTTTCTCAAGTTCTCCGCCTTGAATGACTTGCTGTTTCTTCTTCACTTTATCCTGGACATTCTGCTCATCCTGCATGACCGACTTTAACAACTGTTCGGCATTTTCCTGCGACATTTGGTTTTGTTGTTGCTGGTTTTGCTGTTGTTGCTGTTGGTCTTGCTGATTCTGCTGTTGCTGCTCGTCCTGTTTTTTCTCCTGTTGCTGTTGGTCTTGCTGATTCTGTTGGTTCTGTTGTTGGTCTTTCAGCATCTTTTGCGCTAATGCCAGGTTGTAGCGTGTCTCATTGTCGTGTGGATTGTTGCGCAAAGACTGTTTGTAGGCTTCCACTGCCCGCGCATAATCTTTCTGCGACTGGTAGATGACACCCATGTTGTGGTAAATCTGTGCCAAGTCCGGCTTCTCTTTCTCTATTTGGGAGGCGGTTGCATATTGCTCCATCGCGTCCTGCAGCTTGTTCTGCGCCATCAGTGAGTTACCTAAGTTGAACATGGAAATGGCAGACTGCGGATTGGCATCCAATGCTTTCCGGTAATTGATTTCGGCATCAACGAACAGGCTGTCCCTAAATGCCCGGTTGCCCTTTCGGAGAAAGTCACGTTCCGCTTTCTGTGCGGAAGCCGGAAGTGCCACTCCCAGCACTGCCAAAAAGATTCCTATATACCTTTTATGTGACATACGCGTTATTTTTTAAACAAATGAATGTTGCGGAACAACGGGTTCTTACGTTCCAGTATCAGCATCTCAGCCACTAGCAGCAGCAGGATAATCCATGCCACTGCCTGAAATTGTTCGTTAAACTCGGTGTAAACTTGCGTCTCTACATCCGCCTTGGCCAACGTGTCCATTTGCTTGGTGATGGTCTTTTGGGCATTGTTGGTGTTATCCACCCGCACATAGATGCCATTGCCTATTTGGGCGATTTCCCGGCACATCTGTTCGTTCAGGCGCGTCACAATGACATTGCCGTTCTTGTCACGGCGGTAATTGTTCGTGCCTTCCTGCGGGATGGGAGCGCCCTCGGGCATGCCCACGCCCAGCACGTTCACCTGAATACTCTTGTCGGCAGCGGCCTTGGCGGCTTCCTGCGCGCCGTCCTCATGGTTCTCGCCATCGGTGATGACAATCACGGAACGCCCCACCCCTTCTTGTGGCGTAAAGCTGCGGATGGCCATGCCGATGGCAGCACCGATTGCCGTGCCCTGCTTGGTAATCAGCGAGGGCTCGATGGATTCCAAAAACATCTTTGCCGAGATATAATCGCTCGTGATAGGCAACTGCGTGAAAGCATCACCTGCAAACACAATCATGCCCACCTTGTCGTTCTCCATCTTGTCTACTAATTGGGCAACCAGCCGTTTCGCCTTTTCCAAGCGGTTAGGCTGGACATCTTCCGCCAGCATCGAGTTGGAAATGTCTAAGGCAATCATCACTTCCACTCCCTGCCGCTTCACCGTTTCCAGCTTGGAGCCAAACTGCGGGCGTGCCAGCAGCACGGCAAACAGTCCAACCGCCATACACAGAATGCCGAACTTTACATCCGGACGATGTTTGGACACGTCCGGCATCAGTTGCGCCATCAATACAGGGTCGCCGAACTTCCGTATGCCCTGCCTTCTGCGGTAATTGGAATACAAATAGAATACAATCAGCAAAGGGATCAGCAACATCAGATACAGGTATGCAGGTTCTTCAAATCGAAACATCTTTCTTCCCGTTTTGTTTGATTTATACACACATTATATATAGCACTTCTTCCCGTCAGGGGATTTTTTTCAAGATGGAGTTTTTCAACAGGATTTCAAGCAGCACGCATAAAAACGCAGCCACGGCAAACCAGTGATATTCCTCTTTGCGTTTACTGAACTCTTTCACATTAAGCTTGGTTTTCTCCAACTTGTCAATTTCTTTATACACCTCTTTCAGTTTCGTATTGCTGGTCGCGCGGAAATATTCGCCCGAAGTGGTTCCCGCAATCTGCGACAGCGTCTTTTCGTCTATTTCTACGGGAATGTTGACATATTGCACCGTTCCCCCCACGGGATAAGGATAAGGGGCCGTCCCGTTGGTGCCCACGCCAATGGTGTAAACGCGGATGCCGAAACTTTTGGCGATCTCGGCGGCCGTCAGCGGGGAAATAGCCCCCATGTTGTTAGTACCGTCGGTCAGGAGAATTACGACTTTCGATTTAGCCTTGCTGTCTTTCAGGCGGGTCACCGCATTGGCCACGCCCATACCTACCGCCGTTCCATCCTCTATCAGGCCGCACTTCACGTCCTTTATCAAGTTCAACAGGACGGCATGGTCTACCGTCAGCGGACATTGGGCGAAACTCTCACCCGCAAAGAGGACGATGCCGATGTTGTCGTTGGGCCGTCCGTTGACAAATTCCGCCGCCACATCTTTCGCAGCCTCCAGCCGGTTGGGTTTCAAGTCTTCGGCAAGCATACTGGTCGAAACGTCTATCGCCAGCATGATGTCAATGCCCTCTATCTCGCTGTTTTGCCAACTGTCGGTAGTCTGCGGGCGTGCCAATACCAGCACCATCAGTACAATAGCCAATACCCGCAAGGCAAATGGCGCATGCAGTAAATAGTTCTTATAGCTTTTGGGCGTGTGGGCATACACACGGGCATCCGAAATCTGGAGCGTGGCTTCCGTTTTCTTCCGCTTCATCACATACCACACTACGTAGGGCACTAACAACAGCAACAAAAACAAGTATTCAATATTGGCAAAAACCATACAGCTACAATTTATAAATATTCGGGATCACATTCCACCTTTTTCTTATTTCCGTTTAATGTCAGCCAAAATAGTTGTACAACTCCTTCACCACATAAATCAGCATCCAGACAGCAGCGCATACGGCCACCGCAACGCCCGTCCAAAGGTAAATCTTGGTGCGCAACGAACGCTTCTCGACAATGGTGATTTCGGTCGGTTGCGGTTTGGCATTGGGGTCTTCAGCTACCTTGGTTTCGTTGATAAAGTCTATGGCATTCAGCAAGTTCGCATCATTCTCGTTCATCAGAGGGCTGTGCTTGGCAAACTTTACCAAGTCGGCCGTCTGAAACAGTTGGCGCAAGTCGGCAATAGCGTTCTCGTCGTTCATTTCCAATAAATGCTCAATAATCTCAGACGAAGTCATCTCCATGGCATTAAAGCCAAAACGCTCCTTGATGTAGGTGCGCAAGATCTCGGTCAATTCGGTATAATACTCCTTGGGCTGGCCTTTCTGCCATATCTTCTCGCTCTTGATACGCTCTATCTCCTGCATGGCCTGCTGATGGGGCGGCAACTTGGGCGTAACCTTTACCTTGCGTATAATAGGCTTGTTGTCAAAGATACGCCTGATGAGGTAAACCAATAAGAAGCACAGCGGGATGAGCAGGACAACGCATATTATCGTGCCGTACCAGTCTTTCCACACAAAAGGAACTTTCATCACCGTTTTCGGCCCGAAGAAAGCATCGGGGTGCAGGGTGTCTACCGGAATTGAGTAAACTTTCAGCGCCAACGGTTTGGAACGGTACACATTGCTGTCCACCATCACTTCCAGTGGCGGCAGGTAATACAGTGCCGAATCAAACGACGTAATCACATATTCTTGCGTGATGAGCAGACGCTTCCCGTTGTTCAAGTATTGCGTGTCGGGCTTGGCGACATCCACCACTTCCACTCCCCGCACAATGGTGTCCCGGAAAGCAGGAAAGATGGCGCGCTTGCCCTTGTCGATGGATACCTCCAGCTTGATGTTGGTTTGCTCGCCAACCAAGATTTGCAAAGAATCCATCGTGGCATCCACCGTCACCGACTGCCCGGAGGCCTTGCCTGTGAAAATGCCCAATAGTGCCGTTACTACTATTATTATCCTGTTCATGCTCCGAATCAATTTCGTTTCGCGAACAATGCCATCAGCGCCCGCACATAGTCTTGGTCGGTACGCACGGACACATTATCTACATTGCTCTTGGTAAATATCTCATCCAGCCTATCTTGCCGCTTTATCCACCAGTCGTGATGGGCGCGTCTCACGGCACGCGAGGATGTGTCAATCCACTGTTCATGCCCTGTTTCGGCATCCTTTATTTTCATCAGGCCAATGGCAGGCAGTTCTTCTACCCGGCGGTCGTACACCTGTATGGCCACTACATCGTGTTTGCGGTTGGCGATAGTCATCGAATTCTTGAAATCGTTTGGGTCGATAAAATCCGACAGCACGAAAGCCGTGCACCGGCGTTTCATCACATTCGTCAGATATTCCAATCCCGCCCCAATGTCGGTACGGCGGCTTCCGGCATGGAAATCAATCAGTTCGCGGATGATGTAGAGGATGTGCTTGCGTCCTTTTTGGGGAGGGATAAACTTCTCAATCCGGTCGGAGAAGAAGATGACGCCGATTTTATCGTTGTTTTGAATGGCCGAGAAAGCCAGCGTGGCGGCGATTTCCGTCACCATGTCTTTCTTCATCTGCTTCACCGTCCCAAACTCCAGGCTGCCCGAAACATCTACCAACAGCATGACTGTCAGTTCACGCTCTTCTTCAAATACTTTCACGAACGGGCGGTTAAAGCGGGCGGTCACATTCCAGTCAATGTTGCGGATGTCGTCGCCATACTGGTATTCCCTCACTTCCGAGAATGCCATTCCCCTGCCCTTGAAAGCCGTATGGTATTCGCCCGCAAAGATGTTGTTGGACAATCCGCGCGTTTTGATTTCAATCTGGCGGACTTTCTTTAATAAATCAGTCGTTTCCATTTACTGCAAGTCCATTGCCTACCGTTTCATCAGGGCACTTCCACCTTGTTCAATATTCTGCTGACTATCTCATCGGAAGTCAGGTTGCCGGCTTCGGCCTCATACGTCAGGCCGATGCGGTGACGCAACACGTCGTGAGCCACTGCCCGCACGTCTTCGGGTACAACATAACCACGGTGCTTGATAAAGGCGTAGCTGCGCGCCGCCAGTGCCAGGTTGATGGATGCACGGGGCGACCCCCCAAAGCCAATCATATCTTTCAGGTCTTTCAAGTCATATTTTTCCGGGTAGCGGGTGGCGAACACAATGTCTACGATGTATTTCTCAATCTTCTCGTCTATATACACCTGCTGCGCCACGTTCCGCGCCTCGATGATTTCCTCTGCCTTCAGCACCGGGCGGACGGCCGGACGCTCCCCGTTGATGTTCTGGCGGATAATCAGTTTCTCCTCTTCCTGTTTCGGATAGTCAATCACCACTTTCAGCATAAAACGGTCTACCTGCGCTTCCGGCAACGGATAAGTGCCCTCCTGCTCGATGGGGTTTTGCGTGGCCAGCACCAAGAAAGGTTCGGGCAGTTTGAAAGTTTCCTTTCCGATGGTTACCTGCCGTTCCTGCATGGCTTCCAGCAGGGCGCTCTGCACCTTGGCCGGCGCACGGTTAATTTCATCTGCCAATATGAAGTTGGCAAATATGGGGCCTTTCTTCACCGAGAAGGCTTCATCCTTTTGGTTATAAATCATTGTTCCCGTCACGTCGGCAGGGAGCAAGTCCGGAGTAAACTGAATGCGGCTGTACTGCGCATCAATCAGCGATGCCAGCGTTTTGATGGCCAACGTCTTTGCCAGCCCAGGCACGCCTTCGAGCAGCACATGCCCGTCGGACAACAAGCCGATGAGCAACGATTCAATCAAATGCTTTTGTCCTACAATCACTTGGTCCATACCTGTCGTCAGATCGGTAATGAAAGCGCTTTGCCTTTCAATCCGTCCATTCAGTTCACGAATATCAACTATATCAGCCATAATTATTTATTTATTAGTTCAAAAACATAATTATGCAGGCATTTCCCCGCCTGCACCTTTCTAAATCGGTCTCAAAAGTACAGCATTCTATCAACTGGAGCAACTAAATTATATTAAAAAACCATGCGAAACCTTTTAGAGGCGGCATAAATGAGGCATAACAACTTCCGGGAGCCGCTTCCGCAATCACTTTTCCATTGCGCCGGGGAAGGAACGACCCTCCTATTAAACAGGCCGGAAACGGCCTGCATAAGGGGATTTTTGCTCCGTACACGCATGCCGGTTGCTTTGTGCGTGCACGAAGCGTGCCCCATGCACGTGCGGAAGACGCTTCATGCACGTGCGGAATAACTTGCTGGATCACATTGCGTTATTGCAAGCTATGGATTGCGCCCCGGGAATCTTGATGAAGAAACACTTTCCCATTTGAGAAATGAGGCTGTCATATCGGGGGAACAATATGTCCTTTACCGTAGCTTTCCTTTCGGTCATATATCCCCTGCCCTCTTTTGATCCAGCCAGCAGCCTTCCTCATGCGAATTGACAATGCCGACGGCTTGCAAATAGGAATAGACAATGGTGCTGCCCACGAACTTCATTCCCCTCCGCCTAAGTTCTTTGGAGATCGCATCGGACAAGGGGGAAGTGGCGCGGCCCGTTTCAAAAATCGTATGCCCTTTCGTGAAGCCCCAAATGTAGCTGTCAAACGAACCGTGTTCCTTACGTATTTCCTTGAATACGCGGGCATTGGTTACAGCGGCATTTATTTTCAGGCGGTTGCGCACAATGCCTGCGTCTTGGCACAGTGCCTGGAGTTTGCTTTCATCATAGCAGGCAATCTTTTCGTAGTCGAAGCCGTCGAAGGCCACGCGAAACGCCGCCCGCTTGTTCAAGATGCACTCCCACGACAATCCTGCCTGAAACGATTCAAGCAGAAGCATCTCAAAGAGTTTGCCGTCATCGTGCACCGCTGCTCCCCATTCATGGTCATGGTAAGCCACATAGGCCGGGTTGCCCCTGTTGCACCACCGGCACCGGGGCTTGTCTTTTTCGTCCATATAGCAAATGTTTAATAAGGTTTTGCATAGACAGGTATGAACAGGCTTTCATTCGGCCAGCGAGGTAGGAAGAAAAGGGATGCGGGCTTCCCGCCGGCGCCTGCCCACTCAACGCGGCGCACCTGGGCGACATCGGGCGGGCCAAAGTCGAACGAACGGCCGTACAACAGAATCGCCCTGCGGCTTTCGTCCGTTTTCCACAATCCGCCTCCGTAAGGGCACGTCTCCCCTGCGGCCAGCAAATCTTTGTGCAGGTAAACGTGGCCGAACTTCAATACGCCGTCTTGGTTGATAATGAATTTCTGATACATCGTTTTCT
Source organism: uncultured Bacteroides sp. (assembly GCA_964431195.1). Lineage (GTDB taxonomy): Bacteria > Bacteroidota > Bacteroidia > Bacteroidales > Bacteroidaceae > Bacteroides. Next base: position 17,944 of record CAYSIQ010000019.1, on the reverse strand, counting down.
TGGTTTTATGCTGAATGTGCAACGTTGCCTCCTTGCCAGGCAAAGCCAATGGCAATTCTCTCCTCTTGGAATGTTGCTTCCCAAACAAAGGGATGCCGGCGATTGCGATAAACAGCAGCCTGCCGGAGGCGCATTGCGAACCCGGTAAAGGTTGGCACAAGTGGCTGCTGACAATAACCGCGATGCCCGCAGCGGCCAAATTAGTGAATGATTCTGCATGGCAACCGAATAGGGAACGGACATTGCCCTTATTTTTTCTCCAGCTTCGGAATGCGGATCTTCGTCCCCGCCGGCACATGATTCGGATTGGCAATCACCTCCTGATTGTGCTTGACGATGTAGGGATACAACGCCTTGGTTCCATAAAACCGCAAGGCGACGCCGGTGAGCGTTTCTCCCTCCTTAATGGTATAGGTATCCTGTGTGCCCGTAATGGCATAGCTGGTTGAATCAGGCGTGAAAGCCGTAACAGCATGCTGAGCGGGAGAATCCTCCTCCTGTTGCATGGCAGTCTTAGCAGCTTCCGATGAATGGCTGACAGCGATATGGGAAGAATCACGGGAAACCGCCGGCACACTGTCCGCGCCAAGGAAGCGTCTCCTTGACGTTCCGAGCGTGTCGGGCACAACGGCAGCCGCCGCTTCGGGCGTTCCATCTTCCGGATGATTTTGCCGGAACAGATTTGGGAAATACATATAAGCAACGGCAAAAGCGCACAATAGCAGGATAATGACGCCCGCCCCGATGCCTGCTTTCAACCAATGTGCGCCTTTTTCATCGGATTCTTCTTCAGCCGCGTCGCTTTCGATGGCTGAAGCCTCTTCCTTTTCTTCGGTTGTGGAAGCGGAATCGGCAGGGACAGAAAGCCCCGCTTCAATGGCAACGGCTTCTTGCGGTGAAGGCTCAACTGCCGGTAGCGGCACATCTTCCGCCTTTTCATTGGCCGTCTCGGTAGTTGTGGCAAGAGCATCGGCATCAAGGCCATCGTTGACGGGAACTGGCTCGAAGTGGGCAAAAGGACGGTTGATGATGTCTTTCAAAGCCGGCTCGGGGGTAAATGAAACTTTGGTATGGCCTTCTATCTCGAAGCGTTCGCCCGTATTGACGTTCACGCTTTCCCGGCTTTCCACTTCAATCAGCTTGAATGTTCCCAATCCCTTAATTCTGACATACTTGTCTCTCTCCAGCGATTCTTCTATCAAGGAAAAGAATTCTTTGACAAAGGTTTCGGCATCTTTCTTGCTTATGCCATGCTTGTCGGCTAGCCGGTCTGTCAAGTCTTGTATGTTAAGTTTCTCGTTCATGGCATATTAATTAGATATATGGATATTATAAGTTGGGAATTATTTAAACTTTTCTTTCAGCAATGCGCTGGGGCGGTAAGTCAGTACCAGTTTGGGAGGAATCAACAAACGAAGTTTGCTGACGGGATTGACAATAATACGTTCCATCTTCTTTTTCACTTCAAAGATGCCAAACCCTTGGATGGAAATACTCTTGCCCTCCTGCCATTGTTGTATCATTTCTGACAACAATGAAGAAGTCAATTCGGAGGCATCTTTCAAGGTATACCCCAATCTTTGTGACAGTTCGGCAATAAATTCTTTGTTATTCAAAACCCAATCAGCATCTTATTCAAGCCGCTATATTAGAGCTTTTTTTTCAAATATGCAATAGAGAGTGGATTATCTTATGGATGCCCGCACCTTTCCAATCAACAAATCCTATGTTTAAATTCCCGGTTGAACTTGCAACAGGGCTTGCCAAAGGTAAAGTCATAGGAAGCATGCGGATCTCAAGGCGGCCACCTAATTCTTATAGGACTTGTGCGAAAAGGTCGTAATCGTCAGAACCCATGATTTCCACTTCGTAAAATTCGCCTATTTCCAAGTTCGTGCCCTCACGTTTGATAAGTACTTCTGGATCAACTTCAGGCGAGTCGAACTCTGTGCGGCCTACATAATATTCATCTTCCACCCGGTCAATGATAACTTTCATCTTTCGGCCTATTTTAAGGGCATTCAGCTCTGCTGAAATGCCCTGCTGTATGTCCATAAGTTCGTCTAACCGTGCCCGCTTTACTTCCGGTGGAACTGAATCTTCATAGTGCAATGCCGAGTATGTCCCCTCCTCTTCGGAATAAGCAAAGCCGCCCATCCGGTCGAAACGGGCTTTGCGCACGAAGTCTTTCAGCTCTTCAAAATCAGCCTCCGTTTCTCCCGGATGCCCCACCATAAAGGTGGTACGCAGATGGATGCCGGGTACTTCCTCACGGAATCGTTCAATCAGGCGTATGGTTTCTGCCTTAGTGACGTTTCGTCTCATCTTCTGCAACATATTGTCGCTGATGTGTTGCAGTGCGATATCCATATAACGGCAGACATTTGGGCATTCGCGCATAACCCGGAAGAGGCCTTCGGGGAAGTAGGCGGGATAGGCATAATGCAGCCGTATCCAATCTACGCCGGGTACTTTTGAGATTTGCCCAATGAGTTGGGGCAGCATTTGCTCCTTATATAAGTCAACGCCATAGTATGTCAGATCTTGGGCTATGATCTGAAATTCTCTGACTCCGCATTCCACAAGATATTTTACCTCTTCTATAATGGACTCCATGGGACGGGACATGTGCGAACCGGTAATCAGTGGAATGGCGCAATATGAGCAGCAACGGTCGCATCCCTCTGAAATCTTCAGATAGGCATAATGCTGTGGCGTAGTCAGCGTACGCTCCATAGCTGCCTCTGCCCGGTACTCGTTGCCCAAGTCGGCCAGCAATTCGTTCCAGTTGAATTTCCCGTAGTATTTGTCTACTTGCGGAATTTCTTTGGCCAAGTCCTTGAAATAGCGTTCTGAAAGGCATCCCATCACATAGAGCTTTTTCAACTTCCCCACCTCTTTGGCCTTTGCAAACTCCAGAATGGTATTGACAGACTCTTCTTTAGCATCGCCGATAAATCCACAGGTATTAATGACGGCCATTTCTGCTTTGGAATGCGTTGGGTCATGCGTTACTTTATAACCGGCCAATTCCAGTTGGCGCATCAACTGCTCCGAATCCACCAAGTTTTTCGAACATCCTAACGTAATGATGTCAATAGACTTTCGTTTCATCAATCCTCTCCGAATAATGAATTTACAAATTCAGTCTTTCGGAATACCTGCAAGTCTTCCATGCCTTCACCTAACCCGATATATTTCACAGGGATCTTAAATTGGTCAGAAATGCCGATAACCACTCCACCTTTAGCCGTTCCGTCCAGTTTGGTTACTGCTATAGCCGTAACTTCAGTAGCCAAGGTGAACTGTTTGGCCTGTTCAAAGGCATTTTGCCCGGTAGAACCGTCTAAAACGAGCAGTACTTCGTCTGGGGAGGTGGGAACCACTTTCTTCATGACGTTTTTAATCTTCGTCAACTCATTCATCAGTCCGACTTTATTGTGCAAGCGGCCTGCCGTATCAATAATGACCACATCTGCACCATTGGCCACAGCCGAACTGAGCGTATCAAAAGCCACTGAAGCAGGGTCTGCTCCCATTTTCTGTTTAATGACAGGTGCTCCGACACGTTCTCCCCAAAGCATCAATTGTTCAATGGCTGCTGCCCTAAAGGTATCTGCAGCACCCAAATAAACTGATTTGCCGGCCTTTTTAAACTGGTGAGCCAATTTGCCGATGGTGGTTGTCTTACCCACACCGTTCACTCCCACTACCATAACAACGTAAGGTTTGTGGCCTATCGGCGTATCAAAATCATTCGTATCATCCGCATGGTTTTCTGTCAATAAAGTAGCGATTTCATCTCGCAAGATATGATTCAACTCCGTTGTGTTCATATATTTGTCAGTGGCGACCCGTTTTTCGATGCGATTAATAATCTTTAGGGTGGTTTCCACACCCACATCAGATGTTACCAATACTTCTTCCAGATTATCAAGCACTTCATCGTCCACTTTCGATTTCCCTGCCACAGCACGGGATATTTTCCCGAACACGCTTTCTTTGGTTTTAGACAATCCCTTGTCTAAGGTCTCCTTCTTTTCTTTGGAGAAAAAACTGAAAAATCCCATGTTTAAAACAATAGTTCGTTAAATGATTATTCAAAAATCTGACATACAATGAGCCTTATTAACAGAAGCCAGCATGATAAAGTTGGCCAAGTTGCTGATAATTAACATCCATATAGGCATTCCAAATAAATGAGGTTTGAATCCCATAGTTCCTGATTCTTTTCCTGACGATATAGCTATGCCACGTAAATCTTTCATTGCTTTCATTCCCTTGCTATTTTGATGCTAATGTAAAAGTATCTGCGGTGATGCTTTGAAGAGACATGCCGCGAAGTTAAACAAAAGTTTTAAAACCTTTTTCACTGAAGCCCTATTTTTGTACATGGCCATATTCGAAAAGACAAACTTCACACAGCTCGGATGCTTGGAACCATGGGGCGATGCTGCCCAAACGGGCATGCTTAGTCGCCCTTAAAAAGCATATCTCAGCGAGATATTGCATAGCAATAGCATCTCGCTAATTTTCCCAATAAGCCTCAAAAGATTCTTATGGCTCTTTTGAAGTTACATCTTGAAAGCGCGGCCACGGCATAAAGGAAGAGTCGGCACAGGCAATGGTGAGCGCTATTTCTTTGGTTCGCAATCCTTAATTTATAGCCCCTCCCTTATGTTTATCGATTAATTCCTGTCAATGTCCTGCGGCACGGTGCCGAGGTTCTTGATGTCGCGGCTGTCACGGTTGCCGTGGATCTTGATCTTGTCGAGTTCGGCGGTGAGGGCGGCATATTCGTCATCCGTGAGTTCCACGCCGGCGGCTCCGAGGTTCTCCACGATGCGTTCCTCTTTCCGCATGCCGGGGATGGGCACCACGAAGTCCCCACCTTTCAACACCCATGCCAGCGCGATTTGAGCCCGCGTGCAGCCTTTCCCATCGGCAACGCGGCCTATCATGTCGAGCAGCGGCTGGTTAGCCTGCATGTTCCCGGGGTTGAAGCGGGTGATGACGCGGCGGACATCATCGCCCTTGAACTCGTCCTTGGCCGAATATTTGCCGCTGAGGAACCCGTTTCCCATGGGCGAGAAGGCCACGAACCCGATGCCCAGCTGCCGGCACAGCGGCAACACTTCTTTCTCCCAACGCCGTTCCATCATGGAATACTCGCTTTGCACGGCCGCGAGGGGCGTGACGGCGTGAGCCTTGCAGATCTGCGCGGGCGTAGGCGATGACTGCCCCCAAGCACGGATCTTGCCCTCGCGGATGAGCTTGCCCATCACGTAGGCCACTTCCTCCTCGGAACCTTCCTCTGTCTGGTGCTCGGTGTAGAGGTCGATGTAGTCAGTCTGGAGCCGGCGCAGGGATCCCTCGATGCTGTAGCGGATGCCGGCTTCGCCCAGCTTGCCCTCAGGAAACTCGCCGGGTCGGTGGACGGGCAGCGGCGCGGGCCAGAACTTGTCGCTAATGACCACCTGCTCTCGGGGCAACCCTTTCAGGGCTTTCCCGACGAACTCCTCGTTTTTGAAGTAGGAGTACATCTCGGCGGTATCAAAGAAATTGCAGCCCAGTTCGAACGCGCGATGGACTAGCCGGATGCTTTCTTTCTCCTCGGGGGCTTGCCCGTAGGCGTGCGTAAACCCCATGCATCCCATTCCGATGGCGGAAACTTCAAGGTTTCCCAGTTTTCTTGTTTTCATTGCATATTCTCCTTGTTTTTAATGGTTACCAACACCCCAGCCTGGCGCACGGTCGTGCAACAACAAGGGCACTTCTTACTCATGCTTCAGCTCCCCACTCGGCGTACATCTGCCAAAAACGTTCGGCGATGTTGGCGGGCGCGAAGTGCCCGTTCATGCCGATGGCTCCGATACCGTCACCGTCCCCACGAAGATGCCCCGATGAGCCAGCTCGCTATTCTTCGCCAGCACGAGGTTGCGCAGGGCAGCTTTGGTATAGGACAGGCACATGTAGTTCGGGCAAGGCGTGAAAGCCGCGTTGCCGCCCGTGCAGATGATCGCCCCCTCCCCCGCTCGGCGAAATCGCGGTTGCCCAGCCTTTGGCCGGCATCCACCGCTACAATCGTCTTCTTGCTCATGTTTTGCACGTTTTTTGAAATCCGGATGCAAAGTTACAACGGCCTCCCCTGCGGGACATAACGAAAATGCGCGGAAAACTTTAGATTTCCGGAACAAATACGGGAAAATTTGAAAGGAAACATGCACCTTTGCGTTAAAAAGCAAGGGAAAAGGACTATGTTTACCCCTTTCGTGACCGATGAACAGCCTGTGGCTCTCTATGCGGGAGTCCCGCCGCAATATACTGCTGACGGGCTGGCCATTGATTGCGCCTTGGTGCTGCGCGTCGTGAAAGGCACGGCTCGCATCAGTTGCAACTTCGCTCGCATAGAAGAGCAGGAAGGCAGCGTAGTGCTGTTCAATCCTGGCGATGTTGTTAAGGTGGAAGAACGCTCAGGCGATTTCGAAGTGGAGATACTGGCTTTCAGCCGTTTCCTCCACTTAGCCGCCCTCAACCAGCTGGAAGGGGTCAACGCGGGCGCGCTGAAGAAATCGTTCATTCTCGATACGCCTGAGACGGCCTCGGCCGCCAAAGGGATGGCCGAAGTGCTGCGGCCGGCCATCCAGTCGTGCGCCCCGCGCGAACTGTACTTCATCAGCGTGATGCAACTCAGGGCGTTCTATATGCTCTACCAGGTGATGCTCAGGCGGCAAGGCATCGAGGCGGGCATGTTCAGAAGCCGTTCCGACGAGCTCTTCTTCCAATTCCGGCAACTGCTGGGCAAGCACTACCGCGAGTCGCGCAGCGTGGCTTTCTACGCAGGCAAGCTTTGCATCACGGCGCGCCACTTGGCAACCGTCGTGCATGAACACTACGGCCATTCCCCCAAAGAGGCTATTGACATCTATACCACCATGCAAATACGCCTTGACTTGCTACAGGCCGATCTCCCCCTGTCAGAACTGGCCTACCGCTACAATTTCTCCAGTCCCTCGTTCTTCAGCGACTATTTCCGCCGCAACGCAGGATGCAGCCCTTTGGAATACCGGGCGGCAAACAGGGGCTTGGCTTCGATATAAGAGAAAAGAGAATTACGAGCATCATGATAAATGAAGAACCTGTTCTCAGCTCCAAAAGTCCATTTTAATCTTTTTTTTCAATAAAAATAGAATAAAATCAGCTATTTTTGTCGAAGAAACAAACGAAATGTAAATCTAAACGCTATTTCATCATGAAGAAATTAAACATCAAAATGGCTGCTACCGCCATGATTTGCGGAGCATTTATGTTCAGTTCCTGCATAGGGTCTTTCGGGCTGCACAGCCGGTTGCTGTCATGGAACCAGAACATCGGCAGTAAGTTCGTAAACGAGCTGGTGTACGTGGCTTGCAACATCGTCCTTGTATATCCGGTGTGCTACTTGGCAGACGCATTGGTCATTAACTCTATTGAATTCTGGAGCGGGAACAATCCCATGGCCAGCATTGGCGACGTGAAACAGGTGAAAGGTGAAAACGGGAACTACCTGGTGGAAACGCTGGAAAACGGATATTCCATCACCAAAGAGGGCGAAGACGCATCCATGCAACTGGTCTTTGACGCGGATCAGAACACTTGGAATGTAGTGGCAGACGGAGTGAGCGCCGAACTGCTGCAACTGAACGATGACGGCACAGCCCAACTTCCGTTGCCCGACGGCACTGCCTTGAATGTAACGTTAAATGAAGACGGCGTGAACCAAGCGCGGATGATGCTGGAGAACCAAGCGTACTTGGCAAAAAGATAAGCGTTGGCGGGAAAACGGAAAGGCTGAAAGGGGTCTTTGCTTTTAGGCACAGCATTCGCCGGCTGCCAGAGTGGCATCTCTCAACGGCGGGTTCTGTGCCTAGAGTGTATCTGTATATAAGGCGTTTACGACTCGCTCGCTTCATGCGTGCACGGAGCGGGAGCCATACGCGCATGGAACAGATGCCGTGCGCGCATGGAGCAAAGCGGGCACAGGCACGGAACAAAAACCGCTCCAGCGCCGTTTTAAAAAGGATAACCTACGGCGAAATGGAAAGCGAAATCACGCCCGAAATCGGGATGGACAAGGGGATAACGCTCTGCGCCCAAGGCGGGGTTGACGGCTTTCATGCCGCCATCGAAACGCAAGACAAAGAAATCGAAATCTAACCGGAGCCCCAGGCCGTAGGCGACGGCCATCTGCTTGTAGAACTCGTTGAACTTGAACTGCCCGCCGGGCTGGTCGGCGTAATGGCGAAGAGTCCAAATGTTGCCGGCATCGATAAAGGCGGCGCCCCGGAATTTCCAGAACAAACGAGTACGGTACTCGATGCTGGCGCCGAGCTTGATATCGCCGGTCTGGTTAAGAAAGTTGTCGTCACCGGGAAAAGTGCCGGGACCCAAGTCGCGCACAGACCAGCCGCGCACGTTGTTGGCACCCCCGGAAAAGTACCGCTTCTCCAACGGAACGATGGAAGCGTTGCCGTAAGGGACTACAATGCCGCCTCCGATGTGGAAAGCCAGGGAGTTGCGGTTGTCAATCACGATGCTTTTGGCAAAATCAATGTCCGCCTTTACGTATTGGGCAAAGGGTATATCGAGCAAGGTATATTCGCCTGCGGCGTTCTTGCGCATGCGGGTGGCTTTGGCGATGGCATAAAGCAGGTTGCCAGCCGACTCTATGTTGAGACGGAAAGAGTAGGAATTGCCCACCGGAGTGTTGTTAAGCAGGGCGCGCCCGGCACTGTTGTAAACGTAGCTGTATCCGGTGCGCACAATCAGATGGTCTTCATAATTGTATTTCAGGATGGCGTTCTCGTCTTGTTCAAGGTAGAGCCGCTCGAAATCCGGAGAAATCCAAGGCATGTAGAGATAGTTGATGTCAAGCAGGTCGATACGGTGCTGGGCATTCTGATGATGCAACCCCCATTTGTAGCTCCAGTTGGCGGATGCGACTATGCGCGTAAACTCTGGACGGAACTGATAGCCGTATTGCAGGCCGAACTCGGTGGAGGCTCTGATTTCCCGGCGGAAACTGTTGGAAAGAAAGGGAAAAAGGAAGCGCGGGAAGTTGATAGTGGCTTCCGCTCCTATCTCAGTATAGTTTTCATTGCGGTAGTTGCCCTGCAAACCGGAAACGGCTTCATAGGCTCCGCGCAGCTTGACGGTAAAGGTTTCCGAACCTTTGAAAAGGTTGCGGTGGGAAAAAGAGACGGAAGCCGCCGCGCCCAAGTCGCCGGCTGAGTTGGTGCCTTCCAGCTCCAGGGAAACAGATTGCAGCTTGTTCTTGGTGAGCATGATGTAGGCATTGAGCAAAGAACTGTCGTTCCGCTGCGTCTCGAAAAAGCGGATGTTAGTGTACTTCAGTGCCTGCAACCGTTCAAAGTTGGAGTATGTGCGCTGCACAGCCTGTTCATTGTAGAGTGTGCCGGGGGTTAAGCGCAGATTGTCGGCAAGGACTTTGGGGCGCAGATAAAGTTTGTCTTTATAATAGACGGGGAAACCGTGGTAATGGATTGAATCGTTGATGTCTATCGCGCTCAAGGCCGGCGATTGAAGCACGTCATAATCGGTAATGAAACTCACCTTGTTTAATATGTACTGCCGGTGACGCTGAGGGAGGGAGTCGGAAGCCGTTTTATAAGGATTGAGGTGCATGGTCAGGCCTACCTGGAACGTGTTGCTCACCGTGTCGGCCGTATAAGTAATGTAGTTCTTATTGAACCTATAATACCCGTGGTGCAGCAGGTTGTCGGTGATGCGCTGGCGCTCCAAGTCCAAAAGATTGACATCTAAATACATGCCTTCGGACAGGTAGGTGGCGGCAGAGTCTTCCTGCATGTAAGCCCGAATTTTGGGGTCGGGTATGTCATAGCGCAAGCTCTGCACCAAGTAAGGCTTGCCGGTGTAAACCTTATAAGTCAGCTTCATCTTCTTGCGCTTCACCTCGCGCAGGCATTCCACAGTGGCGCCCATATACCCCATGTTCTGCACGGCCTTGCAGATTTCCTCGCGGGTGCGCTCGGTTTCCGCGTAGCTATAAATCACCGGCGCATCGCCCACACGGCGGAGGGCGCGGTTGATCCAGCGCGTGGAGTCGCTACCGGAAAGGTTGTAGATGTAAAGTTGCGTTTTAATCAGGCTGAACCATTTTGAATTAGGATTCTGGCGGAGATAAAGGGAAAGGGAGGAGGGCTTGACCTCCTTATTGTCTGTCTGGATATGCACTTCGTCCAACAGATAAGCTCCATCGGGTACAAATTTCGTAGCAGAACACGAGGCTAACACTGCTACGAGGCACAGGGTACAAAAGACGGAACTTATGCTTTTATTCATACAAAAAGGCATTATGCTTGTGGGTCACAAAGATAGCGTGAATTTTCTTCCATTGAAACAAATTGGCATGAAGAGTATGAATGCAAGGCGGAAAAATGTATTTTTGCAGCATTGTTCGTCCAAACTAACATCTCGATGGCACTTAGTAAAAACCGTATCAAATATATACGTTCTTTGGAAATGAAGAAGAACCGCAAGGCCGGTGGCGTGTTCCTGGCCGAAGGGCCGAAGTTGGTTGGCGAACTGCTGGAGCACTTCCCATGCAGGTTGCTGGTTGCCGTGCCCGGCTGGCTGTCGGCGCACGCGCCGGCACTGGGCCGGGCAGAAGAGGTGTGCGAGGCGACACCTGACGAATTGTCGCGTGCCAGCCTGCTTAAAAGCCCGCAGCAGGTGTTGGCTGTATTTGAACAACCTCAGGAGGAAAGCATTCCGCCGATGGGCAGCGAGTCGCTGTGGCTGGCATTGGACAATGTGCAAGACCCGGGAAATGTGGGAACTATTATTCGGCTGGCCGATTGGTTTGGCATCGAACACGTTTTCTGTTCGCCCAATTCGGCAGATGCATACAACCCCAAGACGGTGCAGGCCACTATGGGCGCCCTTGCGAGGGTGCATGTGCATTGCCTGCAACTACCGTCGCTGGCAGGTTCGTTGCCTGAGGGCGTACCCGTTTACGGAACGTTTTTAGACGGGAACAACATATACGGGGAATCTCTCGGCCGCAACGGGCTGATTGTAATGGGAAACGAAGGGAACGGCATCAGCCTCGAAATGGCACGGTTAGTGACGCGCCGGATTTGCATTCCCCACTACCCGGCTCGCCGTGCCACTTCCGAATCGCTGAATGTGGCCATTGCTACTGCAATCGTCTGCAACGAGTTCCGGCGACAGGCTGCATTCGCGTAAAGTCGAAAGGATAATATAGATAAGGGTGGCAGGGCTTTCCGCTTTCTTCCTCTCTCAAGACAATCACGCCGGGATGCCACTCCACGCTTTCCGTCTCTTCGGCAAGGCGGAAGACACGGACGACATACCCGTCTTCCACCGTCACGCCACAGAGTCTCAGAAACCCCTGTCCGGGCACAAACACATAATTGGAAGCGAACTTGCGTGTCATCGTTTTGACGGATTGCTGCTTGGACGCGGACGGATCGGCCGGCGGACAGGCTGTTGCACGGGACGGACTTCCAGCTTTTCCACGGTATCGGCCTTGTTTGCCGTCAACGTGTCTGCCACAACGGGACGTTCGATGCGGAAACTGTCCTTTGCGTGATAGCGCATCAGTTGTATGCGGTCTACCAGCACCATGCGAAGCGAATCTTGACGGGGGATGTAAACGAAGCCGCGTATTTCTTTCAGCTTGCCGAGGGTGTCAGCATGGAGTTGCATGGTTTGCCCCCCCGATGCCAACACGCGCCGCATGACGCTCAAGGTGTCATTCTCATAGAGTATCTGCATGGACATGACTGGAATATGCAGAGAATCGGGCATCTCCGCCATGCGGAAACGCGCACTCCAACGCAAGGTGTCGCGGTCTTGGAAATTGGAATCGGCAAGGAAAGAAAACACGATCTTGTTATCTAACGGCATGCCGGTGAGGCGGTAAATGCGCTTCCATGCCCAGATGTCAACGCTGTCGCCCGGCTGGGACTCCCCCGCTTTGTCTTCACGCATGGCAATCAAGTGATTGATGGAGGCACGTTCATCCTTCATCTTTTTGTTGATGTTTTCGTATATCTTAGACAGAATTTCAGGATTGTGGGAGAACCACATCATGGAAGAATCAAACTCTGCTTCTGTGATGCCATACTTGTGGAACACCGACTCAAGGTATAGGGCTTTCTTGTAAGATTCGTTGCCCGGCAATTCATTGCCCATACTCTTGGCTATGTGGTAGTCATAAAGCACCTGCTCCATCTTCTCATCAGAAAAGACGGTATCGGGCCGCTTGATTTTACAGCCGGCCACTATGCCGGGCAACAACAACAAGTTAGTCCACAGAACCAGTTTTCTCTTTACTCTCATGCTTCTTTCGAGTGGCAAGATGATAAGCTTCGTTCCAATATTTACTGTAAAACAGCACAAAGGCAATCATGCCGCAACTGATGGATGCATCGGCAAAGTTGAATATCGGGCTGAAAAAAATGAAATGTTCGCCGCCCACGAAAGGCATCCACGAAGGCCAGTAGGAATCAATGATGGGGAAGTAGAACATATCCACCACCTTGCCGTAAAACAAAGGGGCATACGTTCCGCCAGCCGGCAGGAAAGCAGCCAGTTCGGAATGCGTGCTTTCGCTGAAGAGCAGGCCATAAAACAAACTGTCAATGATGTTGCCCAAAGCGCCCGCCAGCACCAGCGAGGCACATGCAATGAAGCCTGTCTTGGCTTTCCGCTCCACCAGCCGGTAAAGCATCCATCCAATGGCCGCCACCGCCACAATGCGGAATAACGACAAGAACAGTTTGCCAATGATTTCCATGCCAAAGGCCATGCCGATGTTCTCCGTAAAGAAGATGTAAAACCAGTCTGTCACCCGGATATGGCTATGCAGAAACATGTGCGTCTTCACCCAAATCTTGATGCATTGGTCTATGACAAGCACGCCCGATATAATGGACAGCGCAATCTGGCCTTTCGTAATTCTTTTATTCATGATTGATTAGTCCTCCGCCGATGGGAAAGATGGTTGAAAAACATGAAACATGATACGCGCGTGAATTCGGGACAAGGGAACTGCCCTAAAGGACACTATTCGGGGGACACCCGCACCGCGCTTGGCACATGCGCGCACGGAGTTTCCGCCGTACAGCACCGCCCGCACTCCGTACTTGCATGGAGGAAACGCGGTACAGCATGCGATAAGTTGCAAGCTGGAAAGCCCCGAATGGCAGATGCGATATTACATCGAACGCACATTAAAACTAAATTTTTCTCATCCCGAACTTGCATGTACACGGTTGCCGCATAGCAAAGGCGCGGCAACCGTGTACATGCAAGTCAGTTATTTCTTTCTGTTATTCTTCGCTTCGATGCTCAGCGTTGCATGAGGCACGACACGCAAGCGTTCGGCAGGGATCAGCTTCCCGGTTTCCCGACAGATGCCGTAGGTTTTGTTTTCGATGCGCACCAATGCCGCGCGCAATCCCTGAATGAGTTTCAACTGGCGTTGCGCCAGCCTGGTTGTTTCCTCTTTAGACAAGGTGTTGGCTCCTTCTTCCAACACTTTATAAGTAGGCGAAGTGTCATCGGTATCGTTCCCGTCTTCACCGGTTAGGCTCGCTCTCAGCATGTCATAATCACGTTGGGCCAATCTCAATTTTTCCATAATGATAGCCCGGAATTCCTCCAATTCAGCATCCGAGTATCGTGTCTTTTCTGCCATAACTTAGGTGTTTAATTGGTTTGCATTTACTATTATCACTCTTTCACTACATTCACTTGCAAGGTGCAATCGTCCAGCTCCAGCTCTTTGCCATCCGCCACGGTATCGGCAAGCGTGAGCGAGTTCCCCAAAACTTGGTTGCAAATATAATCCTTATATTCATTTACCGCATCATCCGTTTGCGGATTTTTTGATATAGTAATCTTTATTTTATCAGTTATTTCAAACCCGCTTGCTTTCCGGATATTCTGAATGCGGTTCACCAGTTCGCGGGCAATGCCTTCGCAACGCAAAGCTTTGGTGACGGTCACTTCCAAAGCTACCGTGAGGCACCCTTCGTTAGCTACCAGCCAGCCGGGAATATCCTCGCTGTAAATATCTACATCCGAAGCCTCAATCACAGCATCCGCGCCGCCGATATGGAAAGCATAAGAACCATTCTTTTCCAATCGGGCAATCGCTTCCTGGCTCATTTCGGCCACGGCAGCAGCCACGGCTTTCATCTGCTTGCCGAATTTCGGGCCGAGCTTCTTGAAGTCGCACTTCACGCGCTTTACCAATATGCCTTCTGTCCCGCCGACAAAACGGATTTCCTTCACGTTCACCTCATTCAGGATAAGAGATTTCACGGCTTCTATGCAAGCGCGTTGAGCCTCCTCTGCTACAGGAATCATGATGCATTGCAGGGGCTGGCGCACCTTGATATTCACTTTACGGCGCAAGGCCAGCACCATGGAAGTTACATCTTGTGCCATCTTCATGCGCTCTTCGAGGCCGGTGTCAATCATCTCTTCGTGGCATTGGGGGAAAGGAACTAAGTGGACAGACACTACGTTATTATCGCGGCCGGTCACGGAAATCAAATCCATGTAAAGCATGTCTGCATAGAACGGAGCAATCGGTGCCATCAGTTTGGCCACTGTCTCCAGACATACGTACAAGGTTTGGTAAGCCGACAGTTTGTCTTGGGTAAAGTCACCGCCCCAAAAACGTTTACGGTTCAAGCGGACATACCAATTAGAAAGGTTATCATTGACAAAACCCGAAATCAACCGGCCTGCCATGGTGGGTTCGTAGTCATTGTAACAGGCATCGACATCTTTCACTAACGTATTGAGCACGGAAAGAATCCAACGGTCAATCTCCGGCCGTTCTGCGATCGGCACTTCGAATTCTTTATATTCAAAGCCGTCAACATTGGCATAAAGGGCAAAAAACGAATAGGTATTGTAAAGCGTGCCGAAAAACTTACGGCGCACCTCTTCCACCCCCTCATTGTCGAACTTTAGGTTGTCCCACGGGGACGAGTTAGTAATCATGTACCAGCGCAAGGGATCGGAACCATACTTCTCGATAGTGGCAAACGGGTCGACCGCATTACCCAGGCGCTTGGACATCTTATTCCCATTCTTATCCAACACCAGTCCATTGGAAACTACCGTCTTGTATGCTACATTGTCAAACACCATCGATGCGATGGCATGGAGCGTGAAGAACCATCCGCGTGTCTGGTCTACCCCCTCGGCAATGAAATCAGCAGGAAAAACCTGGCGAGAATCCAGCAATTCCTTGTTCTCAAACGGATAGTGTATTTGTGCGTAAGGCATGGAACCAGAGTCGAACCACACATCAATCAAGTCTGCCTCACGCTTCATTGGTTTGCCGCTTGTCGAGATCAGAATGATTTCGTCCACATAAGGACGGTGCAGGTCAATCTTATCGTAGTTTTCTTTGGTGTACACGCCAGGAACAAAACCTTTGTCTTTGTAGGGATTGGATCGCATCAGGCCGGCAGCCACCGATTTTTCTATTTCGCCATAGAGCTCCTCGACTGACCCGATGCATGTTTCTTCGCTGTTATCTTCTGTACGCCAAATAGGAAGCGGCGTACCCCAATAGCGCGAACGGCTCAAGTTCCAATCGTTCAGGTTTTCCAGCCATTTGCCAAAACGTCCCGTACCAGTGGATGCGGGCTTCCAGTTGATGGTCTTGTTCAGTTCAATCATGCGGCCTTTGCAAACTGTGCTGCGAATAAACCAACTGTCTAACGGATAGTAAAGCACTGGTTTATCAGTACGCCAACAGTGCGGATAGTTATGCACATGCTTCTCAATCTTGAAAGCCTGGCGGGCAGCTTTCATTTTCATGCAGATGTAAACGTCCAGTGATTCGGCTGCTTGGGCTGCTTTTTCATCATACTTGCCGTTAACGGTGAATTGGGGATCATAGGCATTCTTTACCCACCGGCCTTCGTATTCCTTGTAGGCATCTACATCCACGCATTCTTTCACAAAACGTTCATCAAGTTCATCAAGCAGATAGAATTTCCCGGTAAAGTCCACCATGGGACGGGTTTCCCCTTTCTTATTAATCATAAAAAGGGCGGGAATGTCGGCAGCACGCGCCACCTGAGCATCATCTGCGCCAAAAGTGGGAGCAATGTGTACGATGCCCGTACCGTCTTCGGTAGTTACATAGTCGCCGGGGATTACGCGGAACGCTTTGGCGGAAGCATCATGCCGGCTTCCGTTTTCATCGGCTTCCACCGGCTTCACCCACGGCAACAGTTGTTCGTATTCCATGCCAACCAAGTCAGCACCTTTATATTCACCGGCTACCTTAAAGGGGATCAGCTTGTCGCCGGGCTTGTAATCTTCCAAAGCAATGGCCTCAGCCTTTTTGTCGAAATAAGTATAAAGCAAGGCTTTGGCCAGCACGGCCGTCATCTTTTCGCCCGTATAGGCGTTATAAGTCTGCACGGCTACATAGTCAATCTTGGGGCCTACGCAAAGTGCGGTATTGGAAGGCAATGTCCAAGGGGTGGTAGTCCATGCAATGAAGTAAGGAGTGCCCCACTCGCTCATTCCCGGACGGGGATTTTTTATTTTGAATTGGCCTACAACGGTCAAATCTTTCACATCGCGGTAGCAACCGGGCTGGTTCAACTCGTGCGAACTAAGCCCCGTGCCGGCTGCAGGCGAATAAGGTTGAATGGTATAGCCTTTATAAAGGAGGTTTTTCTTGTAAAGTTGCTTCAGCAGCCACCACAAGGTCTCGATGTAGCGGTTGTCGCAGGTGATGTAAGGCTCCTTCATGTCCACCCAATACCCCATCTTGTGCGTCAAGTCTTCCCATTCTTTAGTGAACTTCATCACGTCCTTGCGGCAGGCTGCGTTGTAATCAGCCACGGAGATGGCTTTCCCGATATCTTCCTTGGTGATTCCCAGCGACTTTTCCACACCCAATTCCACCGGCAACCCGTGTGTGTCCCAACCGGCTTTGCGTTTCACATGGAATCCTTTCATCGTCTTATAACGGCAGAAAACATCTTTAATGGTACGCGCTATCACATGGTGTATGCCCGGCATCCCGTTAGCCGAAGGAGGCCCTTCGTAAAATACGAAAGAAGGGCATCCTTCACGTTCTGCCATGCTACGGTCGAACACGCGATTTTCATCCCATCGCTTCAATACTTCGTGGTTCACTTCCGAAAGGTCGAATTTCTTATATTCGGCGAATTTCTTATTCATTTCCTATCTTGTTTTTTTGATTTTCTGAAACTTTGTACAAGCATTCATTCGCAACGCCCATGGCTTTTAGCCCGCAAAGGTACATAAAAGTTACGTGAGTTCGAGATAAGCAAGCGTAATTTTAATGGAACTCGGCATAATGCCTGCCCATCTGTCATTTGAGAGTTTCTGCTGCGAATTGCCGCCTGTTGTACTGCGTTCCCTCCATGCCGCAAATGCTTCCATGCAGGATGTTGGCCGATGGGGAATAAGGGCATTGAGGGCGATAGGAATCAAGCAGATCTATTCAATTTGGCAACATGCGGACATTCATAATTAGTTATTAATAGGTGCGTCACCCTTTTGTCATTTCGGTTCATGAAACTCACAAGATATTCTTTGTCAAAAGTACGGATATTTATTCCCTCCCGGTTATATAGGCCATAGATGAAATCCGTGTTTTTTATAATCAGCATCCATCGTGCCTTGCAATCCTTTATCAGGTAGTTCGCAAGTCTCTTTTGGTCTTCCCGTGAAAATTCTTTCTGCGCATACGTGCTGAAATCACTGTCATACGGCGGGTCGAGAAAAATGAAGTCATCCGCAACGGGGCGGGTTGCCCGCAGGAACTCTTCAAAGTCCAGATTGTAAAACCTTGCATTGGCAAAATGCTCAAGCAGCGGCTTTG
>CAYSIQ010000018.1:11457-28449 GCA_964431195.1 uncultured Bacteroides sp. | reverse complement strand
TCGTCCACTTCTGAAGCAGTCTTTTGCTAAAACAGGCTTCAAACATGCCTCCTCTTTTCTTTCTTGACTGAAGTTATCCAAATACTGAATAGTCCTTTCTTGATATGTTAACGGTTATAAATCTTCACCGTTCGCTCTGTTGTATTCATTGTCATAATACATGTTAATGTAGTACCCTCCATTCAAACCTTCAGAAATCATAAACCACACAGGCTTTTTCCTAATCATCTCTGAAGCCCATTCTGAAGCCCATTTGAATAATTTATCAGCTATTTCTATAGAATCATCTTCTTCAGTGATATTGGCTAGCCCTAGCACTTTATCAGCTATTTCTATAGAATCATCTTCTTCAGTGACATTGGCTGACTCTAACACTTTATTAGCTATTTCTGTAGAATCAGCTGACCATAATGGTTTTTGATAAAATATAGCTTCGTATCTTTTATCATGCGCTGTCATTTCATAACTTATGTCTTCATCATCGGCTATTGTTTGATCACCAAAACATCCATAATTGGAATTATTCTGAAACTGACGGCATAACGTGTTGAATCGGATTTTAATGCCTGTTTCGCCATTCTCGGTTACATCGGACAACACAATTCGGCATACCTTATCGTTATTCGTTACAACATATACATTTACTTGCGTTCCGTTAAACTCTCCCTCCAAAACTTCTTTGTCGCTTGCCGAACTTACAAATCCCTTTCCTTTAAGTTTTTGAATCATCTCAGGTTTAGAACCATCAATAGGAATTCCCATAAATTTGGTAACGTCCTTTTGGGCAAACAGGGAATTTGAGATTACCAATGAAACAACAATAAATAGCGTTCTTTTCATATCATCGCGTTTTTATTCATGGCGGGTTCTTTTTTCTTCTCGCATCTTTCCCCTGGGCAGGCAGCAGAACCCTTTACTGCCCTCCTCAAGCGTTTTCCTTGCAAAGATATTAATTAAACGGCATCCGCCTCGCGGTTTAATATAATTTAACCAAGCAAGCCTTCGCTCCATTCCGAACGGGCGAAATTCCCCTTATGGGCGCGGGCTGAAGCCTGCCAACCCGGGCGTGGCGGCGCATGCCGCACACAAGGCTTGCCAACGCCGCGTTGGCTTTGGACGGTCAAGGCCTATGGCACGGGCTGCCAGCCGGCATTCCTCCATGCCCGCGCGGAGCGTGCTCCGTACGCACACCGCCCGCGCTCCGCGCGGGCATGGAGGAAACGCGGTGCAGGCACTTTCCGAATCGCGCCTTTCCTGCCTCCCGGCCGGCAGCGGAGGGAAGCTCGCGGAGACATGTTGCCTGCATTTTATATTAATTTAATCATTGGCTTGTAACAGCGTTTCAAACAATTTCCTAACTTTGCACGCGATTTAAGAAAGACACCGTGTAAAGACTTTATATGTAAATTTTATAAATCCTCTAAAAAGTTAAAACAAGATGGTTAAAGTAGGTATTAATGGATTCGGACGTATCGGGCGTTTCGTATTCCGCGCAGCTCAAAAGAGAAACGATATTCAAATCGTTGGCGTTAACGACCTTTGCCCGGTAGACTACTTGGCATACATGCTGAAGTATGACACAATGCACGGGGCTTTCGATGGCACTGTCGAAGCGGACGTTAAAAACAGCAAGCTGATTGTCAATGGCAAAGAAATCCGCGTAACAGCTGAAAAGAATCCTGCCGATTTGAAGTGGAACGAAGTGGGGGCAGAATACGTGGTTGAATCTACCGGCCTGTTCCTGACCCAGGAGAAAGCCCAGGCTCACCTCCAAGCCGGTGCCAAATACGTTGTAATGTCCGCCCCGTCGAAAGACGCTACGCCGATGTTCGTATGCGGCGTTAACGAAAAGACTTACGTAAAGGGTACCCAATTCGTTTCCAACGCTTCTTGTACCACGAACTGCTTGGCTCCTATCGCTAAGGTCTTGAACGACAAGTTCGGCATCGTTAACGGCCTGATGACGACCGTCCACTCCACTACCGCCACCCAGAAGACGGTTGACGGCCCCTCCATGAAAGACTGGAGAGGCGGACGTGCCGCTTCCGGCAACATCATCCCGTCTTCTACAGGCGCTGCCAAGGCTGTAGGCAAGGTTATCCCCGAACTGAACGGCAAGCTGACTGGCATTTCCATGCGCGTTCCGACTTTGGACGTTTCTGTCGTTGACCTGACTGTGAACTTGGCTAAGCCCGCCACGAAAGAAGCCATCTGCGCCGCCATGAAAGAAGCTTCCGAAGGCGAGCTGAAAGGCATCTTGGGTTACACGGAAGACGCAGTGGTTTCTTCTGACTTCATAGGTTGCACGCTGACTTCTATCTTCGATGCCAACGCCGGCGTTTACCTCACTGACACGTTCGTTAAGGTAGTATCTTGGTATGACAACGAAATCGGTTATTCCAACAAGGTACTCGACCTGATTGCCCACATGGCATCGGTTAACGGCTAATTGACAGTTAGAAAATATTAAAAGAATAGGCAACTTCGATAGAAGTTGCCTATTCTTTTTGCATTTTTGCAGACCGAATGCGGAAAGCGCCGCATTTAATGCAGGAACAAACTAACGTTAACATTGCTTTGCCTTATGGGTGTTACTTTGGCTCAAAATCCCTTTCTCGGGAAATATGCGACTCCCCGGGAGGTTACGCCTTTCGACCGTATTCGTATGGAACATTATGAACCTGCCATACGGGAAGGCATCCGGCAGCAGAACGAAGAAATTGAGGCGGTGACCGGCAATCCCGAAACGCCGACTTTTGCCAACACCATCGAACCTTTCGAACGTTCGGGCGAACTGCTGCAACGTGTGGCCGGTGTGTTTGCCAACCTGCTCAGTGCGGAAACTAACGGCCAAATGCAAGAACTGGCTCAGACCTTGATGCCGATGATAGACGACCACGCGAACAACATCCGCCTTAACCGCGCCCTGTTTCTCCGCATCAAGCATGTTTACGACCATCGGGCACAAGAGACGCTCAACGGCGAGCAACAACGCCTGCTGGAGGATATTTACCAAAACTTCGCGCGCAATGGCGCCAACTTAGAAGGCAAAGACCGCGACAAGTTCCGGGAACTCAGCCGCCAGCTCACTCTGCTGGCTCTTCGCTTCGGCGAGAACAACCTGAAAGAAACCAATGATTACCGCCTCGTTGTGACTGATGAGGAACGGCTGTCGGGCCTGCCCGAAACTTTGGTCGCTGCCGCCGCTGAAACGGCCCGCGAGCAGGGCGTGGAAGGTTGGGCGTTTACCCTGCAAGCACCCAGCTATGTGCCTTTCCTCCGCTATGCCGATGACCGCGACTTGCGGCGTGAACTGTATATGGCCTACAATACCAAATGTACCCGCGACAACGGCTGCTGCAACTTCGATGTGGTGAAACAACTTGTCAACGCCCGTATGGAGTTGGCCAACCTGTTGGGCTACAAGGATTACGCCTCCTATCGGTTAGAACACCGCATGGCGCAGGACTGCGAGCATGTCTATCGCCTGCTGGATCAATTGCTCGAAGCCTATGCGCCCGCTGCACGGCAGGAGTATGCCGAAGTCTTGGCCTTTGCCCGCAAACGGGAAGGCGATGGCTTCCGTCTGATGCCGTGGGACTGGAGTTATTATTCGAATGCTCTGAAAGAGAGCAAGTTTAATATGAATGACGAGCTCCTGCGCCCGTATTTCGAGATTGCCCGTGTGAAAGAAGGAGTGTTCGGCCTTGCCACCCGCCTGTATGGTATAACGTTCAAGCGGAACACGGGCATTCCCGTTTACCATCCCGATGTGGAAGCTTACGAAGTGTTTGACCGCGACGGCTCCTATCTGGCCGTGCTTTATGTGGATTTCTATCCGCGTGCCGGGAAACGTCCGGGGGCGTGGATGACTGCCTATAAAGAGCAATGGAAAGACGAGGCGACAGGCGAGAACAGCCGCCCGCACGTATCGCTGGTAATGAACTTCACCAAGCCTGCTGCCGGTACGCCGTCTTTGCTCACTTTCGATGAGTTGCAGACTTTCCTGCATGAGTTTGGCCACAGCCTGCATGGCATGTTTGCCAATACCGTTTACCGCACGTTGAGCGGAACCAATGTCTATTGGGATTTCGTGGAATTGCCGTCGCTGATTATGGAGAACTTTGCCGTAGAGAAAGATTTCCTCCGCACCTTTGCCCGTCATTACAAGACCGGCGAAGTGATTCCCGACGAACTGGTACAGCGCATTGTCGATTCATCCAACTTCAATGTGGCCTATGCCTGTCTGCGCCAGTTGGGCTTTAGCCTGATAGATATGGCATGGCACACCCGCGTCATGCCTTTTGAAGGCGATGTGATAGCTTACGAGCGTGCAGCACGGAAACGTTCACAGGTATTGCCTGAAGCAGATGGTACGTGCATGAGCACACAGTTCTCGCATATCTTTTCGGGCGGTTACGCTGCGGGCTACTACAGCTACAAATGGGCCGAAGTGCTGGATGCCGATGCCTTTTCGATGTTTAAGCAAAATGGCATCTTCAATCCCGAAGTGGCAGCCTCTTTCCGCGAGAACATTCTTTCAAAGGGCGGCACGGAACACCCCATGGCACTCTACCGCCGTTTCAGAGGCCAGGAGCCCACTATTGATGCATTATTAATAAGAAACGAAATAAAGAAAGAATGAAACGGATTGCAGTCACAGCCCCTGTTTCCCGCCTGTTGTGCCTATGCCTGCTGCTTCCATTGGCGGAAGCCTGCGGCATGGAAGACGATGTGGTGGAAATCTTCACCTCACACGAGTGGAAGTTGAGTTACATAGCCGCCGAAGGTTCCAACGATTTGTTTGACTTTTGGAGCGGGAACGAAAAAGCGCGCGAACAAAGCCTGAACTATTCGCGGCGCCGGAATACTTACAGGCTGGAGTTCTCGGGCGTGAACAGCGGAGGCGGTGTCAACGGTACGTTTACAGGGTATGTGGTATCGGGAAACATCAGCGGCACGTGGCAGGCCAATCCCGAAGGCCGCACCTTGACGCTTACCGTCAACCAGGCTCCCAACGAAACCGATGTTTATGCACGTGCCTTTGTGGACGGATTGCGGCATGCGTTCCGCTACGAGGGAGATACATCCAACTTATTCATCTATTATCGGGACGGGCAGACCGTGAAACGGTTGGGCTTTGTAGCCGCCCCCTAAAAAAACGGGAAGGACTTACCTTATGAATACCAATGAAGAGAAGCAAGAACTTTTGGACAAGCGGTATATCCGCATGGCTGCTATCTGGGCGGAGAACTCCTACTGCAAGCGCCGCCAGGTAGGCGCTTTGATTGTGAAAGACAAAATGATTATTTCCGACGGCTATAACGGTACGCCTTCGGGCTTTGAAAATGTCTGTGAGGACGAGGGCAATATCACCAAGCCTTATGTGCTGCACGCCGAAGCCAATGCCATCACCAAGATAGCCCGTTCCAACAACAGCAGCGACGGGGCTACCCTCTACGTTACAGCTTCGCCTTGCATCGAGTGCGCCAAACTGATTATTCAGGCCGGCATCAAGCGAGTGGTCTATTCCGAGAAATATCGGTTGGAAGACGGCATCGAACTGCTGAAGCGCGCCGGCATCAAGGTGGAATACATGCCTGAGAAGTAACAGATAGAAAACGCAACCTTAACATATCAATATGAGTACAAAAAATTCTTCCCGCTTCATGCCGCTTGTCATTGCCATCAGCATCGTGGCGGGCATTCTAATCGGGACATTCTATGCCAAGCATTACGGCGGAAGCCGGTTGGGCATAGTCAACGGGTCATCTAACAAGTTGAATGCCTTGTTGCACATCATCAATGACCAATATGTGGACACGGTCAACATGGCAGATTTAGTGGAGAACGCCATGCCGCAGATCCTTGCGGAGCTGGATCCGCACTCCACTTACATTCCTGCCAAGATGCTGGTTAACGTCAATTCTGAACTGGAAGGGAGCTTCAGCGGCATCGGCGTGCAGTTCACCATCCAGGAAGATACCATTCATGTGAACAGCGTCATCCCCGGCGGCCCTGCCGAAAAAGTGGGGATGATGGCGGGCGACCGCATTGTGACGGTGAACGACAGCCTTTTCGTGGGTGAAGGGCTGACCAATGAGAAAGCCATGAGCAACCTGAAAGGGCCTAAAGGTACCCAAGTGAAGCTAGGCGTAAAACGCGCCACCGAGAAAGAGCTTCTCGACTTTATCATTACGCGTGGCGATATCCCGCAGAACACCATCGATGCCGCCTACATGATTAACGATGACTTCGGCTATGTGCAGGTCAGCAAGTTCGGCCGCACCACTCATGTGGAGTTGCTCAGCGCCATTGCCCAACTGACCCACCAAGGCTGCAAGGGACTGATT
Source organism: uncultured Bacteroides sp. (assembly GCA_964431195.1). Classification (GTDB taxonomy): domain Bacteria; phylum Bacteroidota; class Bacteroidia; order Bacteroidales; family Bacteroidaceae; genus Bacteroides. The sequence goes on along the minus strand of CAYSIQ010000018.1, from coordinate 22,096 downwards.
ATCGACCTGCGCAACAATACCGGCGGATACATGGAAGCTGCCATCCGCATGGTGAACGAGTTCCTGCCCGAAGGCAAGCTGATTGTTTACACCGAAGGCTGTAAATATCCCCGCATGGAGGAATACGCCAACGGCACAGGCAGTTGCCAGCGCATGCCGCTGGTTGTGCTAATGGACGAAGCCTCTGCATCGGCCAGCGAAATCTTTGCCGGGGCTATTCAGGACAACGACCGGGGCACTATCGTGGGACGCCGTTCGTTTGGCAAGGGACTGGTGCAACAGCCCATCGACTTCAGCGACGGTTCGGCCATCCGCCTGACTGTGGCCCGTTACTACACCCCATCGGGACGATGCATTCAACGTCCTTACGAAAACGGCAAGGATACCAAATATGAGATGGACTGGATTACCCGCTACGAGCATGGAGAGTTCTTCTCGAAAGACAGCATCAAACTGAACGAAGACCTGAAATACTTCACCAAACTAGGACGCCCCGTCTATGGCGGCGGAGGCATCATGCCCGACATCTTCGTCCCGCAGGACACGACCGACATTTCCTCCTACCTGATCGAGGTAGGCAACAAGGGACTGCTTTTGCAGTTCAGCTTCCACTACAGTGACAACAACCGCGCCAAACTCAGCGAACTGGAAGACGAGAATGCCATGAGCCGTTATCTAAAGCGGCAGGGACTGGTAGAGCAGTTCATCCGTTTTGCCGACTCGAAAGGGGTGAAACGCCGCAACCTACTAATCCGGAAGTCCTACAAACTAATAGAGAAGAACCTGTATAACAACATTATCTACAACATACTGGGGCGTGAGCCTTTTATCCGCTATATAAATCAAAGCGACCCCACGGTGCTGAAAGCGTTGGAAGTACTGGAGAAAGGCGAAGCCTTTCCCAAAGTGCCCGACGCCGTTGTGGAAACGAAAGGAGAAAATGGAAGCAAAGACAAGACTGCGCAAATGGGCAGCTATACAGAAAAGCCGCAATCAATCTACCGCATGGCGAACGCAATGCTCGGCTGACATAATGGCTGCCGTGGAGGCGCATCCGGCTTTCCAGGGAGCAGCCACCGTCCTGCTCTTTTATCCGTTGCCTGATGAGCCTGACACACGCCCCCTGTTGGAGAGGTGGGGCGGACAAAAACGTCTGCTACTGCCTGCTGTGACGGGCAACGACCTTGAACTGCGCCTGTACGAAAGTTCCCGTCCGCTGTCGATGGGGCGTTTCGGCATTGCCGAACCGGCGGGGCCTGCTTTCACTGATTATGCAGCCATCAACTTGGTCTTGGTGCCTGGAGTGGCTTTTGATGCGCAAGGACACCGGCTGGGACGCGGCAAAGGCTATTATGACCGTTTCCTTCCACGCATCCCCCAAGCCTATAAGATAGGGGTCTGCTTTGCTTATCAATTTGTAGAAAACGTTCCAACGGAGCCGTTTGACATCCGCATGGACGAAGTCATAACACATAACACGATTTCATGAAGACCAATTATCACACACATACCACGCGTTGCAGGCATGCCGTGGGGAGCGATGAAGAGTTCGTGCTCAGTGCCATCAAGGGCGGCTTCAAAGTGCTGGGCTTCTCTGACCACACGCCTTGGAAATATCGCACCGACTATGTGGCAGGCATCCGCATGCTCCCCGAAGAGTTGCCCCAGTATGTAGAGAGCCTGCGTGCCTTGCAGGACAAGTACCGCGACCGCATTGACATCCGCGTCGGACTGGAATGCGAGTATTTCCCCGAATACCTTCCTTGGCTGAAAGAACAGGTGAAAGCTTATGCATTGGACTACCTGATATTCGGCAACCACTTCTATCACACCGACGAGAAGTTCCCCTATTTCGGTTACTACACCGATAGCCGTGACATGATCGACCTCTACGAGGAGAGCACCATCGAAGGCATGGAGAGCGACTTGTTCTGCTGCCTGGCCCATCCCGAACTGTTCATGTGTTCCTATCCCGAGTTCGACCACCACTGCGCCATTGTCAGCCGGCATATTTGCCGGGCTGCCGCGCGGTTAGGCATTCCGTTGGAGTATAACATCAACCGAGTCCTTTCAGGCCAGCCGCGCGGGGCGGAGACCATGCCTCATCCCAAGTTCTGGCGCATTGCCGCCTCAGAGGGCTGCACCGCCATCATCGGGGTGGACGCCCACAATTGCCGCATGCTGGAGCAGGCGGCCGGATACGACCAAGCCCTTCAAGAACTGAAAGGCTTAGGCATTAAGGTGATTGACACGCTTCCCATGCGGGAAGAGTAACCGCTTAGCGTTTCTCCTGCATCATGCGCCACGCCATCGGCAGGTAGTCAACGATATCTCCGGCTATCATGCCGATAGTGCCTTGCTTTTTGGCGGCAAGTTCGCCGGCCACGCCATGTACGAATACCCCCAGGCGGGCGGCATCCTCTGCCTTATAGCCTTGCGCCAGCAGAGCCAGCAGCACGCCGGCCAGCACGTCGCCACTGCCTCCCGTTGCCATGCCGGGAGTGCCGGTGGTGTTGAAATGGCAGGTGCCGTCGGGACAGAGCACGGCGGTGTAGGCGCCTTTCAGCACCACATGGAGGTGGAAAGCCTGTGCCAGCTCGCGGGCTTTGGCCAGCCGTTCGTAAGAGTTCTGGCAACGGCCCACGATGCGTTCCAGTTCCTTGGGATGGGGCGTCAAGATGCTGCCTTGGGGCAGGTGGTGCAACGCATTGCGGTGGTTGGCCAGCAAGTTCAGGGCATCCGCGTCCACCACCATAGGCACTTGGCAATTATCAATCAGTTCCAGCAAAGCCGTTTCGGTTTCAGGACTTTGCCCCAGCCCGGGGCCAACGGCCACAGCCTGATAATTGTCTGTTTCGGTCACGCCGGCAAAGCAGTTGGCGCAGAAGTCCACTTCCGTCTTGGCTTCGGGAACGGCAGCCTGCACAATGGCGTTATTGTCCATCGGCACATGCACCGTCAGCAGTCCCACGCCCGATCGCAGGCATCCCCTTGCCGACAGTATCGAAGCCCCCGCCATGCCCGTAGAGCCTGCCACTAACAGGGCATGCCCGAACAGCCCCTTGTGCGCGAACTTGCCGCGCGGGAGTACCAGGTTTTCCACGTCTTCAAACTCGGTCATGTAGAAGTTCGTGTCCGTTTCCGCCATTCCTTTTTCACTCAGGCCGATGTCCAATGCTTCCCAGCGGCCTACATGCTTGGCGTTTTCAGGGAACAGGAATGCCAGCTTCGGCAACTGGAAAGTCAGCGTCAGGTCGGCATTCAGGATGTTGGCCCGCACGTTGTAGGTGTTGTCTTCGCCCATCAGTCCAGACGGGATGTCAATGGACACCACCTGTGCGGGCGACGCGTTGACGTGCCTCACCACGGCGGCAAATCCGCCGCTCAGCGGCTTGTTCAGCCCGCTGCCGAACAGTCCGTCCACCACCACGTGCCGCGCGGTCAGTGCGGGCGGCGCAAACTGGGTGCTGATTTCCTGAAAAGCCACGTTTCCGGCTTCAGCCAGCCGTTCCCTGTTGGCGGCGCAGTCGGGCGACAGTTCGTCCTTGGTATTGAACAGATAAGCTTCCACGCGATAACCGCGCAGGCCGAGCATCCGCGCCACGGCCAAGGCATCGCCTCCGTTGTTGCCCGGCCCGGCAAACACCACGAAAGGAGTGTTGCGGTCCGGCCATTCCCGGACAAGTACGCCGGCCACTGCACTTGCGGCCCGCTCCATCAGGTCGATGGACGAAATGGGCTCATGCTCAATGGTGTAAGCATCCAAATCTTTGATGCTTGAGGTAGGGAATATTTTCATTGCTCTTTGGTTTTACGCAAATTCGTTATAAGGAATGTCTTGAAAAATGGCTGGAACGGCATGGATTCAGCATCTTTATGGTTAACAACCAATAAGTTACGAAAACGCTGTCCCTATGGCGAATACAAAATTAGGAGATTTTTTTGTATTCTCGATGAATCCTGCAAATATTTTGCCTTTGGGCTGGAAAAATATACAATGGAGAACTTCCGAATGCAGCTGCTCTCAGGCGTTTCGCACGGTAAGAATACGGCATGCGTACCGGCTTTGCTCCATGCATGTATGGCTCGTGCGCCGTGCGTGTACAGGCCGCGCTCCATACGTGCATGGAGCAAACAGACTATTTGCGCCCTCTGCAAGTCCTGTTCCCCAGTCTCTTTTCATGCATACGCGAGTTCGGGATAAAAAACTTTTAAAGGACAGGCAATGTGAAAATGTTCCCTTGTGCGGCGATGCTTTGGGCTGCTTTGCCAATCAGACTGCTCCCGAATTTATCCCGGGCTCGCGCATGCTTTTTTTATATGGGAAAGAATACCCGCTTCTTTTTTTATTGTACTTTTGCATCCGAACTTGCACATTATTTAATATACGTTCCCATGAGAAGCCTGCTATGCGCAGCCTTATGGCTGCTGCCCGCTTTATGCGGGTCGCCTGCCGTCGCCCAACCGGGTTACGAAGTGACGCGGAATATGCCCGTGTTTTTCGAGCAAATGAAACAACAGCTCACTTATCCCTTAGCTTGGGGGAAAGCCCCGCAAACCGACTTCAACGCATGGCGTGCGGAAGCGCGTTCCACGGTGCTGGAATGCATGCAACTGTTGCCGCCTGCCGCCGCCGATTACGATATGCGCATCCTGGCTCGCGAACAGCGCGAAGGATACGGGGCGCTGAAAATCAGCTTCAATATTTCGCAATGGTGCAATGTGCCTGCCTACCTGCTTGTGCCCGAAGGGAAAGGGCCTTTTCCCGCCATCGTGATGCTGCACGACCACGGCGCGCACTTCACCATCGGCAAGGAGAAAATGGTGCGTCCCTTTGAAGCGGGGCAGGAAGTGCTGGACGATGCCGCCGCCTGGGTCGTACGCTGTTATGACGGGCAATATGTGGGCGACTACTTTGCAGCCCACGGCTATGTAGTGCTGGCCGTCGATGCCTTGTTGTGGGGCGATCGCGGGCGCAAAGGGGGGGCTGACTATGACAGCCAGCAGGCTTTGGCCTCCAACTTCCTACAAATGGGCGGTTCGTGGGGAGCGTTCATAGCCGCCGATGATGTGCGCAGTGCCGAATTCGTGGCATCCCTGCCATTTGTGGATAAAAGCCGCGTGGGCTGTCTCGGTTTCTCAATGGGGGCGCACCGCGCCTGGATGCTGTCCGCGCTGACCGATTGCGTGCAGGCCGCCGCCTCAATATGCTGGATGAATACCACCGGTCACCTGATGACCTTGGCCAACAACCAGAACAAAGGCGGATCGGCTTTCTCTATGATAATCCCCGGCCTGCGCCGCTACTTGGACTATCCGCACGTGGCTTCCATCGCCTGCCCCAAGCCATCGCTCTTTTTCAACGGCACGCGCGACAAGCTCTTTCCCGTAGAAGGGGTACAAGAAGCCTATGCCGTGCTTGAGGACGTTTACCGTTCGCAGGGGGTGAGCGACAGGCTCGCCACCCGCCTGTGGGACGAACAGCACTTCTTCAGCAAGGCCATGCAGGAAGAAACCTTGCGCTTCTTCGACCATTGGTTTCTTCTGGATTCTTCTCTAAAGAAAAGTCATTAGTTTCTCTCTCGAAGATTTTCCAAATCAGTCATCACACTCTCAATAAACTCTAACGACCGATTTGGGTTTAATCTCGTAGTTTCGCACAGGCCGGTTGGCTCTGCCTTGACTAAATTACCGCCGATTTGCCTGCATCGCTTTCCTATATCCGCGCCCCCCTCGCTTGGTAGCCACCTTGCGGGGAAGCGGTGCGCCCGGCCTGCCACTGTCGCATTCCCAACGTTTCATAACAGCACAAACCACGCGGGCTTAGGCTACAGCCTTCCTTTCTCCGTTTCCGGACTTTTCTGCGATTTTTTCTTCTCAACGCCGGTATCGCTGATTACTTTCGCCTCGTACCCAGACTCCCCAATGCTTTCCTTGAGCTCTTCAATGGAGGTTTTGCCCGCATCATAAATAACGGTTAAGACGTGCTGCTTTACGTCTATATCAAGGTCTTTCACTCCTTTCTGGAAAGCAATGCTCTTCTTCACCTTGTTCCCGCAATTGTTGCAAACCATCTGTTCTACCTTGAATACAACTTTGCGAATCTCTTTTGCCGAAACCTGCACGGCGCATGCAAATGCAGCAATGACTGCTGTTAAAAAAATCTTTTTCATAATGGTTATGCTTTAAGAATGTTAGTTCCTTTCCAAATTGTACCGGATGCCTATGTATCCTTTCGCCCCATGCACCGGTCCCCAGACCATTGAAGCATCGAAACCATCCCCCCACGGGTCATTGGCGCCGATAATGGGATTCTTTTGTTTGAAGTTGGTAAGGTTCTCCCCGCCGACATATATCGACCAGTTGCGGAAGTTTCGGGTAGCCTGGAGGCTCAGTTGCTCGAAGCTGCCGTACCGCCGGTTCCATGAACTGCTCCCGTCTTCCAACGTGTACGGGGTGGGCATACGCCCTCCGCCATTCAGCTGGAGTGTCGCGTCAAACTGCCATTTGTCAAGCGGGGTCTTGTATGAGGCGGTAAGCAGGCCTTTATACCGCCCGGCAAGTGCCTCTTCATACATCCTGTTGTTTATTTCCTGCTTGACATCCGTAAAACGCCATGCAACCGTCAGATTAAAGCCCCTGAAAAACGGATAGATGGCCTCTACCTGCACGGCCTGCGAGTAAGAACGCCCGTCCAAGTTGGCAAACGCTATGGCATGAGGGTCTGTTTCCCTGTCAATCACCATCTGATGAACGAAATCCGTGTAATAACATTCCGCGTTCAGGTTCAATGTGTTCCCGGCTATGGGGATGTATGTGGCGATGCTCAGGCCGTAGTTCCAAGCCTCTTCTTGTTCCAGCTTGTCGGCAATCTTTACGGCGCGGCTGCTTGCCAGCATATAGCAGTTCTCGGCCAGCACATGGCTCGTGCGATAGCCTTTCCCTGCGGAAGCACGCACATTGACGTATTCATTCGGCGCATAGCGTATGTTGGCGCGCGGAGTGACGAAAAAGCCATGGAGACTACTGTAATCGCCCCGCAACCCGGCCATCACGGTGAGCTTGTCGCCGGAAGTATAAGTATATTGCACATACCCTCCGCCGACGGTTTCCTTGTCCAACTGGAAAGTCTTGTCCCCTTCGCCGTCATTGGTAAGCCGGTAGTCTTGGTCATAATTGTCATAATTCAGGCTAAGCCCGCAGGACAGCGCGTGCTTGGGTGAAAATTCGGTTTCAAACAGCAGCGAGGCATAAGCGTTTTTTTGGTTCACGTTATAGAGCTTCCGCCCATATACGGCATCCAAGTTGTGTACAGTGCCTGCCGTGATGAGGGCAATATTTGAGTTATGTTCCTTATTGAATATATAAGCCTGCTTGGCAAACGCTTCAAGACGGTCGGTCTTCATGTCAATCCTGTAAGGATCGGGAACTGGCATGTTGCCGTGGTGGTTCACCTGCCCGCTGGAACGGTCTTCGTCCAAGAACTTTATCCCTGCTTGGAAGATATAACTGTCGCCCATATAAGCCCACCGGCTGAACAGGTTGTACTGCCTTACTTGTGGTATGTCCGCAAAGCCGTCATGATTCCCGTCGTGCGCTTTTGACTCATCCTCATAATGTGCCAGCAGCATGGCACTCCATTTGCCGCCCCATTCAACGGAGGCATCCGCATTGGCTTCGTATCGGCCGGACGTGTTCGCGAACAGGTTGGCGGAGACCCGGTCGGCATCTTCCGCCTGCGGTTTCTTAAACTCAATATTTATTTGGCCAGCCAACGCCTCATAACCGTTCTTTACAGAAGAAGCTCCCTTGCTTACCTGAATGCTGTTCATCCAAGGGCCAGGCACATAGCCCAACCCGTATGGGGCGGACGCACCCCTGAAATTAGGAATATTCTCCGTCTGCAGTTGCACGTAAGTGCCCGAAAGCCCCAAAAGGCGGATGCGCCTGGCTCCCGTAGCCGCGTCCGAATAGTTGACATCCACGGAAGGGTTGGTCACGAAGCTCTCGCCAAGGTTGCAACAAGCGGCACGCTTCAGCTCGTCGGATGAAACCAAGTCAACGTTGGCTGCACTGTTGCGCAGCTTCTGAAGCCCCTGTTTCCGCCTTACCACATCCACTTCTTGAAGCAGGATCCCTTCCTTTAGGATCACATCGACGTATTCTTGGAAAAACTCGATACGCAGGGTATCCGTAGTGTACCCTGTGAAGCTGGCCACCAGCCTGTCGGCACCCGCAGGACGCTCCAGCGTAAACTTCCCGTCACGCCCGCTGGTGGTGCTCTGTGGTGCGCCGAGCCACGCCAAGACAGCTCCCGCTATCGGGATGCCGTTCTCGTCCGTAACCATGCCCGTAAGCGTATTGCCGGCACTTGCCGGGATTGTGAACAATATGAACAAAACAGATAAAATCCTCATTTGCCGCGAATATAGAGATTAAAATGATATATGCGGGAAGCCCTGAGGGAATATTTATATTATTTTAATGAATGCCCGCATGATACTCAATTAGATGAACCTGCCCGATTCCTATCGCCAATATCTCAAGGCAGCTGCCTTGAGATCCACTTGGCAGTTACGGCTTTACCTTTGGCGAGCCCTGTTGCAAGTTCAACCGAGAGTTTAACATGGATTTTATTGATTGGCAAGATGCGGACATCCTTTTTATTATAAGCCATTGGCACCGGCCGTTCCGGCAATTCTTCCGTGCCCCGGCAGGGCAGATGATTTCCGGATCGCATGGCTTTCTTGTCCAGGATTCACGCAGATTCCGACTATTTTTTCACCCAAGTTGGATACAAAGTCGTATCTTTGCGGTATTGGAAAAGCGGCACGGACTAATCTTAAAGAAATCATAACATGAAAAGAATCATTGTTTTTTGGATGGCGGCGGGTCTGTTTGCGCCCACGCAGGCACAGCAGCAAACGGCAGGACACGGGTATCCCATCGACCCCGTACCGTTCACCAGCGTGAAAGTAACTCCCGGCACATTTTGGGGGCAGAGGCTTGAAGCAAGCCGCAAGGTCACCATCCCGCTGGCTTTTTCGAAATGTGAGGAAACGGGACGATACACCAATTTTTCCAATGCAGCGCGGACACTGAAAGACTCAACGGAAACGTTCGGCATAAGCGGCTTTTCCTTCGATGACACCGACCCGTACAAAACCATCGAGGGTGCATCGTATATGCTGCAGACCTACCCGGACAAGAAGCTGGAGGCTTATATCGACTCCGTCCTTGACATCATTGGCTCCGCGCAAGAGCCTGACGGCTACCTGTACACCGCACGCACGCAAAACCCTGCACATCCGCACGAGTGGGCAGGCAGCAAGAGATGGTCGCAGGAAGAGAGTCTCAGCCACGAGCTGTATAATCTCGGCCACATGGTAGAGAGTGCCATCGCGCATTACCAGGCCACAGGCTCGCGGAAGTTCCTCGACATCGCCATCCGCTATGCCGATTGCGTATGCCGGGAGGTGGGACCGGCAGCAGGGCAGGCTTGCGTTGTACCGGGGCATCAGATTGTGGAGATGGCACTCGCCAAACTTTATCTTGTGACGGGCGACCGGAAATACCTTGACGAGGCCAAGTTTTTCCTTGACTACCGTGGCAAGACTGCCATCCGCCACGAATATTCGCAGGCGCACAAGCCGGTGTCGGAACAGGACGAGGCCGTTGGCCATGCGGTGCGCGCCGCCTATATGTATGCGGGCATGGCAGATGTCGCCGCGCTAACGGGCGACACCGCCTATATTAGGGCTATCGACAATATTTGGAACAACATCGTGGGCAAAAAGCTCTATATCACGGGAGGCATCGGTGCTACTTCCAACGGCGAGGCTTTCGGTGCCAATTACGAGCTGCCCAACATGAGCGCCTACTGTGAGACCTGCGCGGCCATCGGCAATGTATATGTGAACTACCGCCTGTTCCTGCTCCACGGCGACGCCAAATATTATGACATATTGGAGCGTACCCTCTACAACGGGCTGCTTGCAGGCGTGAGCCTTGAGGGAAATAGCTTCTTCTACCCGAATCCATTGGAATCGACGGGGCAGCACCAGCGTCAGGCGTGGTTCGGCTGTGCCTGCTGTCCGAGCAATATATGCCGCTTTATCCCCTCGCTGCCGGGATATGTGTATGCCGTAAAAAGCCATTCAGTGTACGTGAACCTGTTCCTGTCCAATGAAGGGCAGGTGAGCGTTGCGGGCAAAAACGTAGGCATTGCGCAGACAACGGAATACCCTTGGGATGGCGACGTGGCCATACGCATCACCAAAAATGCGGCGGGCCGGTTTGCCTTGAAAATCCGCATTCCGGGCTGGGTAAGGGGGCAGGCCGTGCCATCCGACCTTTACCAGTACACGGACGGCAAGCATCTCGCCTATCAAGTGACCGTCAATGGGCAGGAGGAAGGAGAACTTGCAGATGACGGCTACTTTACCATCGACCGCAACTGGAAGAAAGGCGATGAGGTGAAAGTGCATTTCGACATGGAACCGCGCACTGTCCGCGCGAATGGCAAAGTGGAGGCCGACCGTGGCATGGCCTGCATCGAGCGCGGCCCGATAGTTTATTGCGCCGAACATCCCGACAACAGTTTCGACATCATGAGCATGCTCGTCAATCAAGAACCTGT